>NZ_JBWKSF010000007.1:0-348446 GCF_059419665.1 Caulobacter sp. GW821-FHT05F04 | reverse complement strand
ATCGTCGTCGCCGCAAACGGCATGCTTAAATCCGGCCAGCCTTGGCAAAAACCCGCTTGACCCAACACAGTCGCCGGCTCTCCGCTGCGCCGCGGCCGGGATGACGGCGGATTGATTGCTCAGCACACACACTGTCGTCACCCCGTCACGGCCCTCCGCCACCATTGGGCCTTCACCCTCCGGAAAAATTCTGCGCTAGACTGAGGCCCATGACCGACGCTGCCGCCCTTCCGAACCCGACTCCGCAACTCGCGCCGCTGGCGCCCGCCGCGCCCGAGATCCCCGTTCCGCAGACCGGCCTTGTGCTCGACGCCGAGCTGATGGCCTCGCCGGAGCGGTTCTTCAACCGCGAGATCTCGTGGCTGGCCTTCAATCAGCGGGTGCTGGAAGAGAGCGGCAATCCGCGCCACCCGCTGCTGGAGCGCCTGCGGTTCCTGTCGATCAGCGCCAACAACCTCGACGAATTCTACATGGTCCGCGTGGCCGGCCTGAAGGGCCAGGTGCGCGAGGGCGTGCGGGTGATCAGCCAGGACGGCCTGACCCCCGGCGAGCAGCTGGCGCGCATCAACGCCTCGGCCGCCGAGCTGATGGGCGAGCAGCAGAAGATCTGGCGTCAGGTCCGCACCGAGCTGCGGGACGAGGGGCTGAAGCTGCTCGACGCCAAGGACATCGAAAGCGCCGACCGGGCCAAGGCCGAGGACATCTTCCTCAGCCAGATCTTCCCGGTGATGACGCCGCTGGCCATCGACCCGGCCCACCCGTTCCCGTTCATTCCGAATCTCGGCTTCTGCCTGGCTTTGAAGCTGCGGCGGATCGCCGACGACAAGCACCTCTACGCCCTGGCGCCGATCCCCTCGCAGGTGCGGCGGTTCTGGGAGCTGTCGTCGGTGGTGACGCGCGGCAAGAAGCGCCAGCGCAAGATCATGGCGCTGGAAAGCTTCATCATCCTGTTCCTGGACCACCTGTTCCCCGGCTACGAGGTCGAGGGCCGGGGCCTGTTCCGCCTGATCCGCGACAGCGATCTGGAGATCGAGGAAGAGGCCGAGGACCTGGTGCGCGAGTTCGAGGCGCGGCTGAAGAAGCGTCGCCTGGGCCGGGTGGTGCGGGTCAAGATCCAGACCACCATGCCGCCAGACCTGCGCGACTTCATCATCGAGGGCCTGCGCGCCGAGCCGGAGGACGTGATCCTGGTCGACGGCAAGCTGGGCCTGGCCCAGATGTCGGAGCTGATCCCGCCGGACCGTCCGGACCTGAAGTTCCCGCCCTACAACGCCCGCTTCCCCGAGCGCGTGCGCGACCACGGCGGCGACTGCTTCGCGGCGATCCGCGAGAAGGACATCCTGGTCCACCACCCGTTCGAGAGCTTCGACGTGGTGGTGCAGTTCATCCGCCAGGCCGCGCGCGATCCGAACGTGCTGGCGATCAAGCAGACCCTGTACCGCACCTCCAAGGACAGCCCGATCGTGGCGGCCCTGATCGAGGCGGCCGACAACGGCAAGAACGTCACGGCCCTGGTCGAGATCAAGGCCCGCTTCGACGAGGAGAATAACCTGAAGTGGGCGCGCGACCTGGAGCGGGCGGGCGTGCACGTGGTGTTCGGCTTCGTCGACTGGAAGACCCACGCCAAGCTGTCGGTGGTGGTGCGCCGCGAGGGCGAGGGCCTGCGCACCTACTGCCACTTCGGCACCGGCAACTATCACCCGCAGACGGCGCGGATCTATACGGACCTGTCGTTGTTCACCTGCGACCCGGCCCTGGGCCGCGACGGGGGCAAGCTGTTCAACTTCATCACCGGCTACGCCCAGCCTGGAAGGCTGGAGAAGCTGTCCTTCTCGCCGATGACGCTGAAGCCGGACCTGCTGAAGATGATCGCGGCCGAGGCCGACAACGCCCGGGCCGGCAAGCCGGCGGGCGTCTGGGCCAAGATGAACGCCGTGGTCGATCCGCAGATCATCGACGCCCTCTACGCCGCCAGCCAGGCGGGCGTGCAGATCGAGCTGGTCGTGCGCGGCATCTGCTGCCTGCGCCCGGGGATCAAGGGGCTGTCGGAGAACATCCGGGTCAAGTCGATCGTCGGCCGCTTCCTGGAGCACTCGCGCGTGGTGGCCTTCGCCAACGGCGCGGCCATGCCCGGCGCACAGACGCGGGTGTTCATCAGCTCGGCCGACTGGATGCCGCGCAACCTGGACCGCCGCGTCGAGACCCTGGTCCCGGTCGAGAACCCGACCGTGCACCAGCAGGTGCTGGACCAGATCATGGTCGCCAACCTTAATGACGAGGCCCAGAGCTGGCGCCTCGACAGCGAGGGCGACTACACCCGCGATCCGGCCTGGAAGACCAAGGGCGCCTTCTCGGCCCACGACTACTTCATGACCAATCCCAGTCTGTCGGGCCGCGGCCACAAGACCAACGACATGCCCCGGGCCTTCGACCACGTCGGCACCAAGCGCAAGCGTTGAGGCTTTCGGCGCTTCTGGTCCTGCCGCTCCTGGGACCGCTGGCCGCGTGCGGACCGGCGCCGGGGCGGCAGGCCGAGATCTGCGCCGTCCAGGCCCTGCCCGCCCGTCCCGGCGTCGACCGCTTCGGCGTCGCGCCGGGCGTCGAGCGCAAGGCCCAGGCGGTGGCCGAGGTCTACGGCCCCGGCTTGCTTAGCGGCTACCACATCCGCTGGTGGGGCCTGTGCGGGCGTAAGGCCGAGACCACCGACATGCTGCTGCTCGGCCCCGCGCCCTGGGCTCTGACCAAGGGCGGTCAGCGCGCCCACGGCCGCCAGGTCAGCTACGGCACCTGCTATCACCGACGCGAGGGCGAGCGCTGGCGCACGGTGGCCTGCCGGATCAATCCCTAGGTCGCGATCGACGCGGCTTCCACGAAGGCGCCCGAAGCCAGGTTCGCCCTCACCACTCGCAGCCTCGCCAGCCCATAGGCCAGCCGTCCTTGCTCCGTCGCCAGCAGCGGCTCGCCCAGCGCCAGGCGCTGGTGGAGGGCGTCGAGGTCCGGACCGTCCAGCCGCTCCGCCCTCGCCCGCCCCGCCACGCCTGCGACGAACACCGCCGCGTGGAAGACGTGGCTGACCTGCCGGAACAGCCACAGCCGCGCCCGCTCGCCGTCCGTCGCCGCGCGCCCGAAATAGGTCCGCAGCAGCAGGGCCTCGCTCTCCGGGTCGGCGGCATAGGTGTTGGCGATCGCGGCCAGATCGACATAGCGGTCGGCCCGGAACGCCGCCTCCCAGTCGACCAGCCAGATGCGCCGGCCGTCATAGACGAGGTTGCCGGGATTGAGGTCGTTGTGGCTGGACACCGGCTGCGGCGCCAGACGCTTGCAGACCTCGCGCAGCCGCGCCCAGTCGTCGAACGCGCCGATCGGGACCACGCCCGCGCGCGCCGCCGCGTCGACCAGGGCGTCGAGGCCGTCCAGATAGTCGACCAGCGGTGGAAAACCCTCGATGGCGTGCAGCGCCCGCGCGGCCTGCGCCAGTTCAACCACGAGGTCGGCGCGGGTCCCGGCATAGTCCAGGGCCAGCGAGCGGGCCTCGATGAAGTCGCTGATCACCACCCCGTCGTCCGGATCGGCGTAGCGCACGCGCGGCGCCAGGCAGGCCCGCGCCGCCAGCTTCAGGCAGGCATAGCCGCGATGCGGGTCGCGCAGGCCGTCACGCCCGGCCTCGATCCGCAGCAGATAGGCGATGCCGCCGACCCGGACCTTGTAGACCCCCGCCCCCGACAGCCCGCCGGACACCGGCGTCCAGCCGTCCAGGGTCTCGGTCCCGAACGTGGCGCGCAGGGCCTTGCGGACGGCGGGGAGCTGGTCGGGGGAAACGGACATCGGCGGAACCTCTTGAAGATCGCCGCCTTATTTACCCGGATAGAATATGAGTCAATATCATCCGGATAATAATAGCGGAAAAGATCAAGGCGTTTTCCGACAAGCCTTTCCGCGCGTTCTTCCTCATCGAAAACGATCGTGACCGCTTCCCCCAACCCGCGAATACGCTAAACCGTCCCCATGCCCTTCCAGGCGCCGCGCGACGCGGCCGTGATCGATATCGGTTCAAACTCGGTCCGCCTGGTGGTGTACCGGCTGGAAGGCCGCGCCATCTGGACCGTCTTCAACGAGAAGGTCCTGGCGGGCCTGGGCCGCGACCTGGCCAAGACCGGCCGCCTGTCGCCCGAGGGCGTCATCCAGACCCTGCAGGCGCTGAAGCGCTTCCGCGCGGTGCTGGAGGCGGTCAATCCCGCCGAGACCTTCGTCGTCGCCACCGCCGCCGCCCGCGACGCCAAGGACGGCCAGGACTTCATCGACCGCGTGCGCGACGAGACCGGCTTCATCGTCCGGGTGCTGTCCGGTGAGGAAGAGGCCCACTACGCCGCCGTCGGCGTGCTGGCCGGCGCGCCCGACGCCGAGGGCGTGGTCGGCGACCTGGGCGGCGCCAGCCTGGAGCTGGTCCGGCTGTCGTCCACCGGCGCGGGCCGGGGCGTGACCCTGCCGCTAGGCCCGTTCAGCCTGGCCGGCCCCAACGGCGCCGCGCATGGCGTCTTCGACGGCGAGCGCGTCCGCCGCCTGGCCCGCGAGCGTCTGGCCCCGGTGGCCGCCGACTTCCGGAGCGACACCTTCCACGCCGTGGGCGGCGCCTGGCGCAATCTCGCCCTGCTGCACATGCGGCTGTCGGGCTACCCGCTGCACGTCGTGCACCAGTACGAGATCAGCGCCGGCGAGGCCCTGGACGCCGCCCGCCTGGTCGCCCACCAGTCGAAGAGCTCGCTGGAGCGCATCGAGGGCATGAGCAAGAAGCGCTCGGAGACCCTGCCCTACGCCGCCGTGGTGCTGGAGGCCCTGATCGAGCAGCTGCATCTCAAGCGCATCGAGATCTCGGCCTATGGCGTGCGCGAGGGCCTGCTATTCGAGGCCATGCCGCCGCGCGTGCGGGGTTTGGACCCGCTGATCGAGGGCTGCTACGCCCTGGGCCACCGCCAGGGCGTCGCCGACGACCTGGGCCCGGCCCTCGACGCCTGGATCGCGCCCGCCTTCCGCACCCTGCCCGCGCTGTTCGGCGAACGCGACGGCATCCTGGTCTCGGCCGCCTGCCGCCTGTCGGACGTCGGCGCGCGCCTGCATCCCGATCATCGCGCCGACCTGGTGTTCGAGCAGGTGCTGCGCGCCCCGATCGCCGGCCAGAACCACGCCGAACGCTGCTTCGTGGCGGTCGCCTCGCACGCCCGTCACGCCACCAACTTCCATCCGCCCGAACTGCCGACCCTGGAGCGCCTGCTGAGCCCCGCCCAGCTGAAGCGGGCCCGCGCCCTGGGGGCCACGATCCGCCTGGCCTGCGACCTCTCGGGCCGCAGCCCCAGCCTGCTGGCCCGCTCGCGCCTGACCCTGGACAAGACGCATCTGATCCTGACGGCGGAGCCCGGCTATGCCAATCTGCTGCTCGGCGAACAGACCAGCAAGCGCGCCAATACCGCCGCGCAACATCTGAATCTGAAGCCAAAGATTATCACGGCGTAAATTCAGGTATAGACGAACCTCTCAACATACTTAACCGGCCATGAACCTCCCCGATACGGGGAAATAGACAAGCTGTCGCAGACTAGCGGCATCGACACTGCACATTTTGTTAGCAATGCTTCCGTAGCTTGACCTCAACGAAATAAACGGAGGTCAGTGATGTTGAAGCGTAAGGTCGACTACCTGGATGCTATCGCTCCGGCTCCCGAGGCCCGCAAGCGTCCCGAGCTGCATGTCGCCAACGATCACGACGCGCCCGTAGCCAGCGCCGCCCGCACCCTGCAATCGGAAATCGGCCGCGTCTTCGCCCAGGAAAACACCTGGTCGGTCCGCCGCACCGTCGCCATCGGCGTCGTCTTCCACCTCGGCGTCTTCTGCGCCCTGGGCCTGGCCGCCGGCGGCGCGTTGAGCCAGTTCGCGCAGCACTAGGGGTTTCTGGGGCGTATACCGTTTCCCTCTCTCTTTGAGAGAGGTTTCGGTAAGCGCATACTCTCAATCCGACAGCGACGCCTCCGCGCCAGGCTGGCCGGAGTCCAGGTCCAGATAGTCCGTGAACGGGATCCGGTAGACGCGGTCGAAGAACTCGCCCTGGAAGCGGAAAGGCAGGTTGGCGTCGCTGTTCCACAGCATGACGATGCCGGTCTTGGTCGCCGGGTCGAACATCATGGTCGAGCGATAACCCGAGACGCCGCCGCTGTGGCCGACCAGGCGATGGCCCTTGTAGGTAAAGCTGCGCATCCCCAGACCATAGGCGGGGTTCTTCAGCTCGCGAGCGATGTTCAGGCGGCCGTAGGGCCGGCCGGTGGCGACGCGGGGACGCTGCACCTCGTCCAGAACCGTAGACGACAGGACGTTGGGCTTGAGCCCCATCTGGGCCTGCATCCAGGTGGCCAGATCCACGATGGTCGAGTTGACGCCGGCCGCGGCGGGCACGTGATAGTAGGCGTCCGACAGCTTCAGCTCCCGGCGAGCGCGGTCGTGGGGCCGGGCCCAATGCGCGGCCGAGGTCAGGCCGGCCATGCCGATCGAGGCCCCGGTCATGCCCAGGGGGCCGAACAGCTTGCGCCGCACGGTCTGCGCGTAGGGCTCGCCGGTCTTGCCCTGGATGACCTCGGTGATCGTGTCGTAGGCGACGTTCTGGTAGCTGTGGCAGGTGCCCGGCGGGCAGACCGGCTTCAGCGCGCCATAGGAGGCTCGGATCTTGGCCGGATCGACGCCGTCCTCCAGCTGGCCGTCATAGGCGTTCTTGCCAAGGCCGGTGCGCTGCGACAGCAGGTCCTCGACCGTCAGGGTGTTCTGCGCGTCGCCCGGCAGGCGCAGGCTGGTGTTGAAGGCCACCAGCGGCTCGGTCAGCGACAAGGCGCCGTCGGCCGCCATCCGGGCGCTGAGGGTCGACGAAACAGTCTTGGACAGCGACGCCCAGCGGAACACGGTGCGGGCGTCGACCTTCGCGCCGCCTTCGGTGGTGCGGCCATAGCCGTGGACGAAGGACAACCGCCCCTTCTCGACGACGGCGACGGCCAGGCCCTCCATGGTCTTGTCGGCGGCCATCGCGGCGATGCGGGCGTTCAGGGCGTCATAGTCGACGTCGCCATGCCAGGCGGACGGCTTTTCGGGCGTGTTCAGCGCCGCCTGCTCGATCGCCTCGGACACCGCCTTGGGCGCTTTCTTCAGGAACGGCAAGGTCGCCAGGCCGCCGACAAGGACGAGGCCCGCCGCGCCGGCGGCGATCCATTTCAGGCGCCGACGCTTTTCCCAGTCGCTTAGCCAGATCCTCGACACGGCGCGTAAACTCTTGAAACTGGATTGGAAACCGATCGCGGCGAGACGCGCGCGGCGACTCATTCGTTGCGCTTCCTTCTAGCGAGAACGCCCGCGATATGCGCCGAAAAAGGGGCGAGGCGGCAGGTTCTAGCCGAACAGGGCCGTGTAGAGATCACGCGGGTTGACCGGCTTTTCCACCCAGCCCGTCATGCCCGCCTCGCGGCAAGCGGCGACTTCGTCGGGCGAGGCGGCGCCGGTGACGGCGATGATCGGCGTCTGGCTATTGGCGCCGTCCTCGCGCAGCCGGCGAGCGGCTTCCAGCCCGTCCATGCCGGGCATGCGCACGTCCATCAGAATGGCGTCGAAGATCTGCCGCTCGGCCGCCAGCAGGGCCGCTTGGGCATCCTCGGCGGTCTCCACCCGGGCGCCGAACGCCTCCAGCATCTGGCGCAGGGCCCGGCGGTTGATGTCATGGTCGTCGACGACCAGAACCACCGGCGCCTCATCGCGCACGGCCAGGGCCTGGACCTCGTCCTCCGCCGGTTCGACCGGCGCGGCGCCGTCGGGCGCGGGCAGGCGCAGGGTGAAGCGCGCGCCGCCTTCCGGAGCGTTGGCCGCCGTCAGCTCGCCGCCCATCAGCCGGGCCAGATCGCGGCTGATCGACAGGCCAAGACCCGTGCCGCCGAAGGCGCGGGCGGTCCCGGCGCCCAGCTGCTCGTAGGGGCTGAACAGGCGCTCGATCTGGTCGTCCTTCAAGCCGGGGCCGGTGTCGCGCACGACGATGGCCACCTGGCGCGGCCGTTCGCGCTCGACGCCGACGTCGACGCTGACCTGGCCCTGACCATCCCCCTTGCTTTCAGGAGTGAACTTGATGGCGTTGCTGAGCAGGTTGTTGAGGATCTGGCGGGTGCGCATCGGGTCGCCTCTCACCCATTGCGGCAGGGTCTCGACGCCGGTCAGGGTCAGCGCGACGCCCTTGGCCGAGGCGGCGCAGCGCCAGAACTCGACGGCGTCGCCGACCACGGCCGGCAGGTCGTAGTCGACCATCTCGACACCCATGCGCCCGGCCTCGATCTTGGAAAGGTCCAGCAGGTCGTTGAGCATGGCGCGCATCATCACCCCGGCGTCGGTGACCAGGGCGGCCGAGCCTTCGCGGTCCAGGGCCGCCGCGCCGTTCAGGATGGCGTTGATCGGGGTGCGCAGCTCGTGGCTGACCATGGCGATGAAGGCCGACTTGGCGGCCGTCTGGCGCTCGGCCGCTCGCCTGGCGGCGCGCTCGGCGACCATGGTCCGCTCCGACCACAGGAAGACTATCGACAGCGTCAGGCAGAAGAGCCCGCAGCCGATCAGGAAGAACACCGTGATCGGATCGCGCGCATCGCCGGCGACCAGCGGCGTGACGAACAGGTAGATGATGTGCGGGGCCGCCGCCGCGATGAAGGCGACCAGGCAGCCCTCCGCGCCCATCAGGGCGGTGAAGATCGAGCCGGACAGCAGCAGCACGGCGCCGGCCGAGCCCATCTGCGTATCCATCGCCCACAGCGGGATGGCCAGCCAGCCGAAGATCGCCGCCATCAGGAAATCGCCGACGAGGTTCAGCGCCACGGCGCGTCCAGGGGCCGGCGCGTTCAGAAAATGGCGCAAGGCCAGGAACTTGGCCGCCTGGACGACGACGAAAACGCCCGACCATGCGAACAGGAAGTGCAGGCTTGGCCACACCAGCGCCATCGCGCAGAGGACCAGCACGACGAAGAGGCGAAGGGGGATCAGGCGTCGCCGCGACACCGCGGCGGGGCGGTAGGCGTCCGCCAGGTTGTCCCAGAATGCACTCAACGCAACCCCCGTACACGGCGCGTTCTACTCCCGGGGGAGCGGCGCGGCGGGGCCTTGTACGCCAGCAACCCCTTGCGCGCACGGGAAAATGGCTCGATCCGAGTAGCAAAGGGGCGCGACAACCTTAGCGGTCGCCGCGCCCTTTGATCCCTTCGGTCGTAAGGCCTACTCGGCCTTCGGAGCCCGTCGGACCTCGACGACGCGGACCTTGGCGCCGTCCAGCACCAGGGCCAGCTCGCCGCGCTTGATCTTCAGGGCGTCGGCCCCGAAGGCGTCGCGGCGCCAACCGGTCAGGGCCGGCGTCATGGCGTTGTCGTCGGCGGCGATCTTCTCCAGGTCCGAGACCGTGGCGATCAGCTTGGAGGCGACGCCCGCCTCTTCCGCCCGCGCCTTCAGCAGCACCTTGAGCAACTCGACCACGGCGCCGGCATTCTGGGGCGGCGGCGGACCGGGCTTGTCGACGGTCGGGGCGTAGCCCTCCGGATCGGCCAGCGCCGCCTTGATCGCGGCCAGCAGGTCCGGCCCGAACTTGCTGCCGCCAAAGCCCTTGGGCACGCCGCGGAGGTTGTTCAGGGCTTCCAGGCTGGTCGGCGCCTGGGTGGCCAGTTCGTCGATGGCCTCGTCCTTGAGGATGCGGCCGCGCGGCTGGTCGCGGCTTTGGGCGGTGCGCTCGCGCCAGGCGGCGACGGCCTTGAACACGGCCAGATACTTGGAAGCCGTCTTGCGCGGACGCAGGCGACGCCAGGCCTTTTCCGGATCGACGTCGTAGGCGGCGGGATCCGAGATGGCGGACATCTCCTCCTCGACCCAGGCCAGGCGACCCGAGGTCTCCAGGCGCTCACGCAGGGTCGGGAACAGGGCCGCCAGGTGGGTGACGTCGGCCAGCGCGTAGGTCAGCTGGGCTTCGGTCAGCGGCCGGCGGGCCCAGTCGGTGAACCGGCTGGACTTGTCGAGCTCGATGCGCAGCATCTGTCGGACCAGGGCGTCATAGGCGATCTGCTCGCCGAAGCCCGCCGCCATGCCCGCCACCTGAGTGTCGAACAACGGCCTCGGCATGGCCTTCAGGTTGTTGAAGATCTCAACGTCCTGACGGGCGGCGTGGAACACCTTGAGGATGCTCTCGTCGCGCATGACGGCCAGCAGCGGCTCGAGGTCGATGCCCTCGGCCAGTGGATCAATGACGGCTTCGTGCGTGGGCGAGGCGACCTGGATCAGGCACAATTTGGGCCAGTAGGTCGTCTCGCGCATGAACTCGGTGTCGACGGCGACGAAAGGCTCGCCCGCGAGCGCATTACAGAACGCCGCCAGCTCGGCGGTGGTGGTGATCGGCTTCATCGGCTGCTAATAGCCTCGCGCCCCCCCGAGTCTGCAAGCGTCAAGACGCGCTTAGCGGCGCCGGGGAGCGAATTTTCCGCGAGTTCGGACGGGTTCACCGCCCTCCGATAGACCAGAGCGAGCGCCAGAGCGACCATGAGCGATCAGCCGAACGGCCTTACCTACGCCCAGGCGGGTGTCGATATCGACGCGGGCAACGCCCTGGTGGACGCCATCAAACCCCTGGCCAAGGCCACCCGCCGCCCCGGCGCGGAAGCCAGCCTGGGCGGCTTCGGGGCCCTGTTCGACCTCAAGGCGGCCGGCTACGAGGACGCCCTGCTGGTCACCACCACCGACGGCGTCGGCACCAAGCTGCGCATCGCCATCGACGCGGGCATGCACGCCACGGTCGGCATCGATCTCGTGGCCATGTGCGTCAACGACCTGCTCGCGCAAGGCGCCGAGCCGCTGATGTTCCTGGACTATTTCGCCACCGGCAAGCTGGACATCGAGGTCGCCAAGAGCGTCGTCGCCGGCATCGCCGAGGGCTGCAAGCTGGCCGGCGCGGCCCTGGTCGGCGGCGAGACCGCCGAGATGCCGGGCATGTACAGCGACGGAGAGTACGATCTCGCGGGCTTCTCCGTTGGAGCCGTCGAACGCGACGGCGTCCTGCCCAAGCTGGACAAGCAGCGCGCCGGCGACATCATCATCGGCCTGGGCTCCTCGGGTCCGCACTCCAACGGCTATTCGCTGGTGCGCCGCGTGGTCGAGCGCTCGGGCCTGGCCTGGGACGCCCCCTGCCCCTTCGAGGACGGCAAGACGCTGGCCGAGGCCCTGATGGCCCCGACCCGCATCTATGTGAAGTCGCTGCTGCCCCTGCTGCAGTCGGGTCGCGTCAAGGGCGGCGCGCACATCACCGGCGGCGGCCTGATCGAGAACCCGCCGCGCGCCATCGCCGAAGGCCTGGCGGCCGAGTTCGACTGGAACGCCTGGGCCCTGCCTCCGGTGTTCGAGTGGATGGCCAAGGTTGGCGGCGTCTCCGAGCACGAGATGCGCCGCACCTTCAACTGCGGGGTGGGCTTCATCATCATCGTGGCGCAAGGCGACGCCGAGCCGGTCCTGGCCGCCCTGCTGAACGCCGGCGAGGACGCCTTCATCTGCGGCCAGCTGGTCAAGACTTGATGCTGAAGAAGACCAAGGTCGCCGTCCTGATCTCGGGCCGGGGCTCCAATATGGAGGCCCTGGTCCGCGCGGCGAAATCGCCGGCCTGCCCGTTCGAGATCGCCCTCGTCCTGGCCAACAAGCCGGACGCCGGCGGCCTGGCCACGGCGGCGGCCGAAGGCGTCGAGGCCCTCTGCGTCGACCAGAAGCCGTTCGGCAAGGACCGCGAGACCCACGAACGCGCCATCGACGCGGCCCTGCGCGAGCGCGGGATCGAGGTGATCGCCCTGGCCGGCTACATGCGGATCCTGACGCCGTTCCTGGTCGACGCCTGGGAAGGCCGGATGCTGAACATCCACCCCTCCCTGCTGCCGGCCTATCCGGGGCTGGACACCCACGCCCGCGCCATCGCGGCCGGCGAGGTCGAGGCGGGCTGCACCGTCCACCTGGTCACGGCCGGCGTCGACGAGGGCCCGATCCTGGGCCAGGCTCGCGTGCCGATCCTGCCCGACGACGACGACCACAGCCTGGCCGCCCGCGTGCTGGAGCAGGAGCACCGGCTCTATGCCCAGACCCTGGCCGAGTTCGTGCGAACCCTCGGGCCAGGCGCCGCGAGCTGATTGCTAATCTCCCGATCTTGATGCTTCATACATCACACGGGACATCCAGATGATCACTGGGCCTCAGATCCGCGCCGCCCGCGCCTTACTCGGCATAGACCAGAAGCAGCTGGCGCGGCTGTCCGGGCTGTCGGTTCCGACCATCCAGCGGATGGAGGCTTGCGAAGGCTCGGTCCGCGCGGTCGTCGACAGCCTGGAGAAGGTCATGAAGGCCCTGGCCTCGGCCGGGATCGAGTTGATCGTCGAGGACGCCCCCAGCCAGGGGGTCGGGCGCGGGGTCCGGCTGCTGGAGAAGCGCTGAGGGTCGAGCCATGGGCCTGAACTGGCGGTTGTTCGAACCCAAGACGGCGACGGTGCTTCGCCAGGGCTACGCGGCCGCCGACTTTCGCGCCGACCTGATCGCGGGCCTCACGGTCGCCATCGTCGCCCTGCCCCTGTCCATGGCCCTGGCCATCGCCTCGGGAACCACGCCGGACCGCGGCCTGGTCACGGCGGTGGTCGCCGGTTTCCTGATCTCGCTGCTAGGCGGCAGCCGTTTCCAGATCGGGGGCCCAACCGGGGCCTTCGTCGTCGTGGTCTACGGGGTGATCGCCCAGCACGGCTATGACGGCCTGCTGATGGCGACCCTGATGGCCGGGGGCATCCTGGTCCTAGCCGGACTGTCGGGCCTGGGAACCTTCATCAAGTACATTCCCGACCCGGTCACCACGGGCTTCACCACCGGCATAGCGGTGATCATCTTCACCAGCCAGATCAAGGACTTCCTGGGTCTGACGGCGGAGAACGTCCCGGCGGACTTCCTGCCGAAGCTCGCGGCCCTGTGGGAAGCCCGCGCCAGCCTCAGTCCGCCCACCATCGTCCTGGCGCTGGCCTGCCTGGCCCTGATCCTGGCCCTGCGTCACTGGGCGCCCAAGGCGCCTGGGTTCCTCGTCGCGACCATCGCCGGGGGTGTTTTCGTCGCCCTGGCCCATCCGCCGATCGAGACCATCGGATCGCGCTTTGGCGGCGTGCCCTCCAGCCTGCCGGCTCCCAGCCTGGCGTTCTGGTCCATGGCCAAGGCCCAGGCGGTGGCGCCCAGCGCCTTCACCATCGCCTTGCTCGCCGGGGTGGAGTCGCTGCTGTCGGCCGTCGTCGCCGACCAGATGACCGGCCGTCGGCACCGGTCGGGCGCAGAGCTGGTCGCCCAGGGCGTGGCCAACATCGGCGCGACCTTGTTTGGCGGCATGCCGGCCACCGGAGCCATCGCCCGCACGGCCACCAACATCCGGGCCGGCGCCCGCTCGCCAGTGGCCGGCATGGCCCACGCCGCCTTCCTGCTGCTGTTCATGCTGCTGGCCGCCCCGCTGATGCGGTTCGTACCGCTGGCGGCCCTGGCGGCGATCCTGATGATCGTGGCCTTTAACATGGCCGAACTGCACCGGTTCGCGGCCCTGCTGCGCGCCTCGAACGGCGAGCGGGCCATCCTGCTGGCCACCTTCGCCCTGACCGTGCTGGTCGACCTGACCCTCGCCATCGAGGTAGGCATGGTGCTGGCCGCCTTCGTGTTCATGCATCGCATGGCCCGGCTGGCAGAGGTGCGGCACGGCGAGGGGCCGATCGCCCTCGACGGCCTGGAGGGTGACTCGCGCGAGCCCTACGCCCCCAATTTCGGCCTGCCCGACGATGTGGCCGTGATCACGTTCCGCGGCGCGCTATTCTTCGGCAGCGCCAGCCTGGTCAAGGACGCACTGGAGGACGTCGCCGGCCGCAAGCGCTGTTACATCCTGCGCCTGGAGGATACGCCGATGGTCGACCCGACCGGTGCCTTCGCCCTGGCCGACCTGCTGCGCCGCACCCTGGCCGACGGCGAGGTGATCCTCTGCGGCGCCTCGCGGCAGGTCTTGCGCGACCTGCTGCGGACGATCGGCGCGCCGCTGCTGCGTCGCACACGCATAGCCGCCGACTTCGACATGGCCAAGCGGATAGCGATGGCGGGCGAGATCGAGAAATCCTAGAGCCCTTTAGCTTTAGATGGAATCATCTAAAGCTAAAGGGCTCTAAACGCTTGATTCTAGAGCCTGTTTATCTCGTTTAGACGGTTCCATCTAAACGAGACAGGCTCTAGACCGACCGCCAGCGCCGCTCGGTCCACAGGGCCGCGCCGGTTAGGATCGCCACGCCAACCCACAAGGACGACGCTCCGATCGTCAGGTAGGTCAGGGCGCCCAGCGCCCCGCCAGCGGTCAGGCCCATCCACAGAAGGACGAACCGCGGCCAGTCGTTCGGCTCGCCGCCGGCCAGGGCGCCAGCGATACGCTGGCCGGCCCGCACAAGAGTGCCAGTCATGTAGGTCAGGCCCACGGCCACGTCGCCGTTGCGCTGGAAGACCGCGTTCTCGGCGCCCATGGCCATGGCGACGCAGGTGACCCCGGCCGTATCGAATCCGGCCGTCAGAAGGCCTGCGCCCACGGCCAGCAGCGCCGCCTCCAAGACCAGCACCGGCGATCGACGATTCTCGCCGAACACGCGGGCCGTCAGCGCCCCCAGCACCACCCCGCCGACGAACGAGCCCACCAGGGTGATCGCCGTCAGGACTCCCTTCCAGTCCATCGTCGCCAGCGCCACGCCCAGCCGCGTGGAGTTGCCGCTCATGAACGAGACGAAGAACCCGCCCAGTTTCAGGAAACCGATCGCATCCACATAGCCGGCCACGCCCGAAAGGGTGATCGCCAGCGCCACTTCGCCGCGCCTGTAGTCTTTCAACGCCAGCCCCGATATTCGATTCAAAAGAAAACGCCCGGATCGTCACCGATCCGGGCGCTTGGCGTCATCCGAAAATGACAGGCTGGATCAGCCGACGATCTGGTCGTCCGTGAAGAACTGGGCGATTTCGATCGCGGCGTTCTCCTGGCTGTCCGAACCGTGGACCGAGTTTTCGCCGATCGACAGGGCGAACTGCTTGCGGATGGTGCCTTCGGCGGCGTCCTTGGGGTTGGTGGCGCCCATGACTTCGCGGTACTTGGCCACGGCGTTGTCGCCTTCCAGCACCTGCACGACGACCGGCTCGGCGGTCATCTGGGCGACGAGTTCGCCGTAGAACGGACGCTCGGCGTGGACTTCGTAGAACTTCTTGGCTTGTTCTTCGGTCAGGCGCACGCGGCGCTGAGCGACGATGCGCAGGCCAGCGGCCTCGATCACCGCGTTGATGGCGCCGGTCAGGTTACGACGGGTGGCGTCCGGCTTGATGATCGAGAAGGTGCGTTCGGTCACGGAGTGATCTCACAGAAAAGTTGTGGATTGGGAGGTTGCGGGCTTATAGCCGGGCGCCTCCTCCCCGCCAACCCCGACGCGTAACCTTCATAAAATGCTTCAGATCCGTGACCTGACCTTCAACGCCTGGGGTCGGAAGTTCTTCGACCACGCCAGCGTCAGCCTGCCGCCGGGTGCCAAGGTCGGTCTGATCGGCCGCAATGGCGTCGGCAAGTCGACCCTGTTCAAGCTGATCCTCGGCCAACTTCACGCCGGCGACGACGAGATCAGCCTGCCCAAGTCCGCGCGGATCGGCTCGGTGGACCAGGAGCACCCGGCCACGCCGTTCACCCTGCTAGATACGGTGCTGGAGGCCGACGAGGAGCGTCACGACCTGCTGACCCGGCTGGAGACGGCCGATCCCGAGGCGATGGGCGAGATCTGGGCCCGGCTGATCGAGATCGATTCCGACGCCGCCCCCGCCAAGGCCTCGGAAATCCTGGTGGGCCTCGGCTTCACGCAAGATGACCTGGCGCGGCCGATGAGCGAGTTCTCCGGCGGCTGGCGGATGCGCGTGGCCCTGGCCGCGGCGCTGTTCGCCGAGCCGGACATGCTGCTGCTGGACGAACCGACCAACTATCTCGACCTGGAAGGCGCGCTCTGGCTGGAAGCGAGGCTCCAGAAGTACCCGCACACCGCCCTGATCGTCAGCCACGACCGCGAGCTGCTCAACAACAGCTGTACGCACATGCTGCACCTGGCCGGCGGCAAGCTGGAACTCTACACCGGCGGCTACGACGACTTCGAGAAGCGCCGCGCCGAGAAAGCCCGCCTGCAGCTGTCGGCCAAGGCCAAGCAGGACGCCGAGCGCGCCCACCTGCAGGCCTTCGTCGACCGCTTCAAGGCCAAGGCCTCCAAAGCGGCGCAAGCGCAGTCCCGCATGAAGCGCCTGGCCAAGATGGAGCCGGTTGCCACCACGATCGAGGAGCGCGTCGCGCCCTTCACCCTGCCCTCGCCGCCGCGCCCGCTGGCGCCGCCGCTGATCCGCCTTGAGCGGGCCAATGTCGGCTATGAGGAAGGCCGCTCGATCCTCAGGAACCTCAACCTGCGCATGGACCTGGACGACCGCATCGGCCTGCTGGGCGTCAACGGCGCGGGCAAGTCGACCTTCGCCAAGATGATCGCCGGCGCGCTGGGCGTGCAGTCGGGCGAGTTCCACCGCGACCGCAAGATGAAGGTCGGCTGGTTCCACCAGCACCAGATCGAGGCGATGGATCCGGTGGACACCCCGCTGGAGATCATCCGCCGGGCCATGCCGGACGCCTCGGAGAGCTCGCGCCGCTCGAAACTGGCCCAGTTCGGCCTCGGCTTCGAGAAGCAGGAGACCACGGTCGCCAACCTGTCGGGCGGCGAGCGGGCCCGCCTGCTGCTCAACATGGTGGCGATGGACGCGCCGCACATGCTGATCCTGGACGAGCCGACCAACCACCTGGACATCGACAGCCGCCGCGCTCTGCTGGACGCGCTGAACGACTATATGGGCGCGGTGATCCTGATCACCCACGACCGCTCGCTGATGGAGCTGGTCGCCGACCGCCTGTGGCTGGCCGCCGACGGCACGGTGAAGCCGTTCGACGGCGACATGGACGACTACGCCAAGTTCGTGCTGGACCGCGCCAAGCAGGCCGTGAAGCCGACCCAGGTCGCCCGCGAGCCCGAGCCAGCGGCTTCGGCGCCGAAGAAGTCCGTCGCCATCGAGCCCCTGAAGCGCAAGATCGAGGCCGCCGAGCAGGTCGTCATGCGCACGACGCGGCAGGTGAACGAGCTGGAAGCCCAGTTGGCCGACCCGCAGCTTTATAAGAATCCCACCAAGGTGGCCGAGCTGACCAAGCGCCGCGACAACGCCAAGGCCAAGCTGGACGACGCCGAGGCGACCTGGATGACCCTGGCCGAGGAACTGGCGGCGGCGGAGGCCTGAGCTTCACCAGAGACATCGAGGGTTTAGGGTAAACCCGCGTGAACCAAGAAGTTTAGCGCTTCCGCGACACCTGTGGGCGCAGGGTGCCCGCCATGAGCACCGCCCATCCTCGCAACCATGTCGTGGCCAATCCGGAAGGTTTGTCCGCGTCCGTCGTCCTGGAAGCGTTCGCCGACTGGGTGAACGCCCGGATCGGCGAGGCCATGCGGATCGAGATGGACCTGGCGTTCCGCGACCGTCCGTTCGACATCGAGGTCGGCCGCGCGCCGCCCCTGGTCGGCTGGGAGCATAGGTTCATCCAGCCCGGCGCGGCCGCGCCGAAGGGCAAGATGTGGACCGTCTACCGCCTGCACGACCAGGAAGGCCGCCCCGCTCACCTGCCCCACTCGGGCGACATGGCCGAGGACCTGACGCCGCTGCTGGGCGAGTTGGGCTATCTGGGCGTGTTCGAGGACGGCGTGGCGATGTTTCCGGGCGTCGGCAAGCGCTAGCCGCCTATTGGTCCCAGGGCGGCGTTCCCTTGAACCTCCACGACAGCCTCGCCTAGACGGTGGCGGGGATCGGTTCGCTCATGGCCTGGGCCAGGGTGGACAGCAGCGACATCACCGTCAGCGGCTTGGGCGTCGCGCCGTCGAACACCGGGTCCAGCGGTCCCGACCGCACATCGGCCGAGAAGGCGATGATCGGCGCGCCGGCGCTGGGCCCCCGCTCGGCCCGGATCCGCTGGGCGGCCGAGACGCCGTCCAGCCGCGGCATGCGCAGATCCATCAGGATGGCGTCGTAGGTCTCCGCGGCCGCCGCGGCGACGCCCTCCTCGCCGTCTCGGGCCTCGGCGACCTCGACCCCGACGGCTTCGAGCACCGAGCGGACCAGTTCGCGGTTGCCGGCGTTGTCATCGACCACCAGCACGCGGCTGCCCGGCGGCGGTAACGGAACGAGGTCGTCATGAGAGGCCTCATCGTCGGTCTGGGCGACATCGGCCGGAATCTCGAACCAGAAGCGCGCGCCCTTGCCCTCCTCGCTCTCGACACCGATCTCGCCGCCCATCAGTTCGACCAGCCCCTTCGAGATAGCGAGGCCCAGGCCTGCGCCGCCGTGCTGGCGGTTCAGGGCCGCGTCGATTTGCGAGAAACGGGCGAACAGCAGCGCCTGGTCCTCGGCCGCCACGCCGCGCCCGGTGTCGACCACGGCGACGCGCAGCCGGTTCTCGTGGTGAAAGGCGGCAAGGCTGACCTTGCCGGCGTCGGTGAACTTCACGGCGTTGCCGACCAGATTGACCAGCACCTGGCGCACGCGCTCGGGGTCGATCATCACCTGGGCCGGCAACGTCGCGAGGCCATCGGCGTCCAGGGTCAGGCCCTTGGCCATCGCCCCGGCGCTCGTCAGCTCCAGCACCTCGGCGACCAGATCGGCGACGCCGGTCGGGCGGACGTTCAGCGCGATGCGTCCGGCCTCCAGCCGCGAGAAGTCGAGGATGTCGTTGATCGTCGTCAGCAGGGTCTGTCCCCCGGCGGCGATGCGGTCGAGGTAGCGCCGGGCGCGCGGCGACAGGTCGGGCTCGTCAGCCGCCAGGTTGGCGAAGCCGATCACGGCGGTCAGCGGCGTGCGCAACTCGTGGCTCATATTGGCCAGGAACTCGCCCTTCACGGCGGCCGCGGTCTCGGCCTCGGCCCGGGCGGCGCGTAGGTCCAGCTCCAGGGTCTTGCGGGCGGTGACGTCGCGGATGATGTCGGTGATGCCGGTGGGGACGCCGGTCAGCGGGTCAAAGGCCAGGGTCGGGCGCGACTCCAGCCAGATCATGTCGCCGTCCTCGCGGAAGGCGCGGTACTCGACGGTGGCGGCCGGAGGGGCCAAGGCCGCGTCGCGGCACTCGCGCTGAACGCGGACCACCTCGCCGATCTTGGCCAGGTCGTCGGGGTGCAGGGTCTTCATATAGCCCGTGCCCAGCAGGTCCTCGGGCGGATAGCCCATGATCGAAAGGGCGGCCGGCGAGATGTAGGTCATCTGCCCGTGCAGGTCGCTGTGGGCGATGATGTCCAGGGCGCTCTCGGCCAGCAGGCGGAACTTGGCCTCGCTGCGTTCGGCCGCGGCGCTGGTCTCGACCAGCTCGGTTATGATCGCGCGGCGCTGGCGCTGGAACGCGGCGACCGGCAGGGCGACGAAGGTCGAGACGGCCAGGAACAGCTGCAGCACGGCCGACTGCGTGGCCGGGCCCGACAGGATCAGGTGGATGGGTCCGTGGCCCGCGATGGTCAAGACGAGCGCGATCGCCGCCACCAGCACCACGCCCAGGACCGCACCCAGCACCTCCTGGCGCCACGCCGCCAGCAACATGACTGGCGGCACCAGGAACAGGAACGGATACTTGGTTTGGCCGAAGACGGCGGCGGTCATCAGGCCGCAGGCGACGATCGACAGCGCCCCGTCGCGGGTCAGGGGGCGCTCGCGCAGATAGAATTTGGCCTTGAACAGGACCAGCAGGCAGGGGCCGACGGTCAACATGCCCAGGATGTCGTTCAGCACCCAGCCGGTGACGTTGCTCAGGAGGTCGCCGCCGCGCAGCAGCGTGTAGATCGACGACGCGGCCCCCCCCACGATCACCGGGGCCATGAACCCGCCCAGCAGGACGAAGGCCAGCATGTCGCGCGGCCGGCCCAGGTCGATCGCCTCGCCCGTCATACGGCGCACGGCGACCGCGGCCAACAGCGCCTCGGAGATGTTCAGCGTCACCAGGATGGCGTTGATCGTCGGGCTGTCGCCCGCGTGGGCGCCGGCCGCCAGGGCGCCCAGAAGCCCGCCGACCACCAGAGCCGGCCAGCGCCGCGAAGGCGACGACAACAGACACGCGGCCAGGAAGCCGTTCGACAGCCAGATCGGCGAGATTTGACTATAAGCGCGGGGAATCTCGACGCAGAGATAGGCCAGGCCGGCAAAGCCAAATGCGACGCCCAAAGCGGCCAGAAGCGTGGCCGCTAAGTCATCGCGAGTCTTGGGCTCGATCGTTGGCTGGTCGACCATGCTCTGAACCGGCCGGTCAGGAATCTCCGGTGGATTCGGTTATTTCATCCGATCCGGGAAAACGCCAGAAAAGCTTGGCACAACGCGATTTCTAACCGCATTTGACCTCTTGGACGACGCCGGTGTCGGCGTTGAATAGGATGTTCAGGCGGTCGGCGCGGTAGTCCATCGTCACCGGGCAGGTCGTGCAGGCCACGCGCCAGCGGGAGGGGTCGACCGGAGCCGGCAGGCTGGTGCGCGACTTGCCGACGAAGGCCTGGGCGTCCTTCAGTCCGCACTGATCCCTGGCGGCCTCGGCGACCGGCGGCTTGGCGGGCAGCGCGATGGCCGGCGGCGCGGTGGGCGTGCTGGGCGGCGGCGGCGGGGCCGGCTCGGGCGCGCTGGAGCACGAGGCCAGGATCAGACCCAGCGCCATCGCCGACAGCACCCGCTTCATGCCTGCTTCTCCCAACCGCGTTCGGCGCCCTGGCGCCAGTAGGACACCGGATGCCCGGCCTTCTTGAAGACGGACCAGCGTCCGCGCGCCATGGCCAGCGCCTGGTCATCCCGGCCGTCGAACAGCAGGATGCAGCGCGACACCCCGGTCAGATCGCCCGGCTCGGCGCCGTCGATCAGGAACAGCGCGTCACCGGCGTTCGGGTTGCCGTCCTCGGCGGTCAGCAGCACCGGCTGGCGCTCGGCCATCGGCTCGCTGGACAGGCCATGCGGCAGGAAGCTGTCCTCGCGCCAGGTCCAGAGGTGCTGGTCCAGCGCCTCGATGCGCCGAGGATCTCCGCCGCGCACCAGCGCCTTCCAGCCCCTGCCCAGCGTCTTTTCCAGAAGCTCGGGCAGCACCGCCTCGAGCGGCGAACGCTCCAGGTGGTAGAACCAGACCTCGCACGGCGCGGCGGTCATGCTCAGCCTTCGTAGGCGTCGGCGACGAGGCGGTTGAGCAAACGAACGCCGTAGCCGGCCGCGCCGTCCGGCACGGTCGGGTCGGTCGAGGGCTTCTTCCAGGCGACCGAGGCGATGTCCAGGTGCGCCCACGGCACGCCGTTGACGAACTTCTGCAGGAACAGGCCCGCCGTGATCGAGCCGGCCGGACGGCCGCCGATGTTCTTCATGTCGGCGATCGGGCTTTCGATCTGCTTCTCGTAGGCGGCCGGCAGCGGCAGACGCCACAGGCTCTCGCGCTCGGCCTTGCCGGCGGCGAGAAGTTTTTCCGACAAGCCATCGTTATTGCTGAACAAACCGGCGTAGTCATGACCCAGCGAGATGATGATCGCGCCGGTCAGGGTGGCTAGGTCGATCATGAACTGCGGCTTGAAGCGGTCCTGGCAGTACCAGAGGGCGTCGGCCAGCACGAGGCGGCCTTCGGCGTCGGTGTTGATGACCTCGATCGTCTGCCCCGACATCGAGGTGACCACGTCCCCGGGACGCTGGGCGTTACCGTCCGGCATGTTCTCGACGAGACCGAGAATACCGATGGCGTTGACCTTGGCCTTGCGGCCGGCCAGGGCGTGCATGACGCCGGTCACGGCGGCCGCGCCGCCCATGTCCCACTTCATGTCTTCCATGCCGTCGGCCGGCTTGATCGAGATGCCGCCGGTGTCGAAGGTGACGCCCTTGCCGACGAAGGCGATCGGCTGGGCCGATTTGTCGGCCGCGCCCGTCCACTTCATGATGACCAGCTGGCTCTCGCGGCGGCTGCCCTGGCCGACGCCCAGCAGGCTGCCCATCCCCAGCTCGGCCATCTGGGCCTCGCCGAGAACCTCGACCTCCAGGCCCAGGCTCTCCAGGCTCTTGGCCCGGGCGGCGAACTCTTCCGGATGCAGGATGTTGGCCGGTTCGGAAACGAGGTCGCGGCTGAAGACGATGGCGTCGGCCAGGGCGGCCAGCGGCTCATAGGCCTTCTGGGCCTTGACCGGATCGGCGGCGGCGACCTTCACCACCTGGACCGAGGGCTTCTTGTCAGCCTTCTCGGTGGTGCGGTACTTGTCGAAGCGATAAGCGGCCAGGCGCGCGCCGAAGGCGGCGCGGGCGGCGCTCTCGGCGTCGGCGCCCAGCTTCAGGACCAGCTCGGTGACGCCCGTGGTCTTGATGGCCTGATAGGCCGAGGCGGCGGCGGTCTCCACCGCTTCCGGCTCCACCGCGCCCGAACCGTCGACGCCGACCAGCACCAGGCGGGCGGCTTCCAGGCCATGAGGCGCGACGACGTCCAGCGTCTGGCCCTTGGCGCCGGTGAAGCGGCCGCCGGCGATGGCGCGCGCCAGGGCGCCGCCAGTCGACTCGTTGGCGGCCTTGGCCTCCGGCGACAGGGCCGCGCCCTCATGGGCCAGGACCGCGATGGCGGCCGTGGCGCCGGCCTGGGTGTCGACGGGGACGAACTCGATACGCATGCCGCGCTCCTGCAGTTGGGCGACTTCCAGGTGGCGCGTCACGACGCGCCGCCACTCAATCTTGAACTAGGCGGCATAGTCCAATGCCGCGCCATAGAAAAGGCTCCGTTGGGCCGCACTCGGCACAGCTAAGTCAGGTCCCCCGTTGTGTCGACGCGAAGCCCCCGTGTAGAACGACCCATCTTCGGGGTTCGTCCCACGAATCCATCCGCCCGAACCCCCACTCGATGCGCCTCATAGAACGCTATCTCTTCCGGCAGTTGCTAGGCCCGACGCTGCTGGCGACGGCGGCCCTGGTGGCGCTCGCGCTGTTGGCGCGCAGCCTGTCGGAGTTCGACGTGCTGGTGGAACAGCGCCAGAGCGCGCTGGTGTTCCTGAAGATCATCGTCCTGGCCCTGCCCCAGCTTCTCGGCATCATGATGCCGCTGGCCCTGTTCGTGGCCGCGCTGGTGGCGCTGAACCGTCTGCATACCGAGCAGGAAATCGTCGTCTGCTTCGCCGGCGGCATGAGCCGCTGGAGCGTCATCTCGCCGGCCATGCGCCTGGCGGTGATCGCGGCCCTGGTGTCGCTGGTCTCGGGCCTGTGGCTGCAGCCCTGGAGCGCCCGCCAGATCCGCGAGACGTCCTTCGACATCAAGACCGATGTCGCCTCGACGCTGGTCCAGCCAGGCCAGTTCACCGAACCGGGTCCGGGCCTGACGGTCTATGCCCAGTCGATCGACCGCGACAACAAGATCCAGAACCTGTTCATCCACCAGGACACGGCCAACGGCGGCGCCTCGACCTATTCGTCGCGCGAAGCCGAGATCGCCACCCGCCGGGGCGAGCCGGTGCTGATCATGCGCCATGGCTCCAACCAGCAGTTCTCGCGCCAGGGCGTGCTGCAGTACACCTCGTTCGACGAGTACACCTTCGACCTCTCCAGCCTGTCGCACACCGACGAGCTGCTGCACTACAAGATCGCCGACCGCTATCCGCACGAGTTGTTCTTTCCCGACCTGACCCAGGACTGGGAGCAGCGGAACAAGGGCAAGCTGCTGGCGGAAGGCCATTCGCGCTTCGCCGCCCCGCTCTACAACATCGCCCTGATGACCATGGCCCTGGCGGCCGTGCTGGGCGGCTCGTTCAGCCGCATGGGCTACGGCAAGCGGATGGCCGCCGTCGGCGCCGCCGCGGCCGTGGTCCGCATCGTCGGCTTCGGCGTGCAGGCCGCGTGCGAGGACAACGCCTGGCTGAACGTCCTGCAGTACATGGCGCCGCTGGCCGCCACGTGGTGGGGCCTGTCGCAGGTCTTCCGCCAGAAGGTCTCGCCGCGCCGCGCCGCCCGGATGGCCAAGGCCGCCCCCGCCCTGTCGGGGGCCGCGTGATGCTGACCATGGGCATGCTGGAACGCTACGTCCTCAAGCGCACCATGAGCGCCCTGGTGGCGGCCCTGGCCGTGCTGGGCGCGATGGTGATGCTGATCGCCTTCGTCGACATCGCCCGCAACGTCGGCACGCGGGCGGACGCCAGTTTTTTCCAGCTTCTGTATCTGACCTTCCTGCAGGCTCCCGCCACCATCCTGGTGCTGGCCCCGTTCGTGTTCCTGTTCGGCACCATGTGGGCCTTCGTCGAGCTGAACCGGCGCAGCGAGCTGATCGCCATGCGCGCGGCCGGGGTCTCGGCCTGGCGGTTCATCATGCCCGCCGCGATGGCCTCGTTCTTCATCGGCCTGCTGAGCATCACCCTGCTCAACCCGCTGACCACGGCCATGACCGCCAAGTTCGAGACCGAGCGCGATCGGGTCATGAACGGCTACCTGAAAGAGGCTCCCAAGGGCACCTGGCTGCGTCAGGGCGACGACAAGACCCAGATCGTCATCCGCGCCCGGGACCGGGACCTGATCGACGGCTCGGTGCGCCTGCGGGGCGTGTCGCTGTTCGTCTACACCCTGAACAACAAGGGCGTGATGGACTTCACCCGCCGCATCGAGGCCAACGAGGCGCGGCTTGAGCCGGGCTTCTGGCGCTTGACCGGCGTGCGCGAGGCCACGCCCGGCGCCGGGGCGATCCGCTCCGACAGCCTGTCGATCCCCTCCAATCTCGACGACCGCACCGCGTCGGAGCGCTTCAATACGCCCCAGGCCGTGGCCCTGTGGCGGCTGCCGGCGACGATCCAGCGAACCGAGGACGCCGGCTTTTCGGCCGCGCCGTTCAAGCTGCGGCTGCAGCAGGACCTGGCCACGCCGATCCTGTTCGCCGCCATGTCGGTGCTGGCGGCGGCCTTTTCGCTTCGCCTGATGCGGCTTGGCGGCCTGGCCGCCCTGGCCGGTTCTGGCGTCGCGCTGGGCTTTGGGTTCTTTTTCTTCAACGAGCTATGCAGCACCTTGGGCAAGGCCGACGTTCTGGCCCCGTTCATCGCCGCATGGACACCGCCAACCGTCGCGCTTTTGGCGGGCTTCACTTTGCTTTGCTATACGGAAGATGGGTGAGTCATTGCTGCCAGGGTCATTCATGACTGAAACGCGTCCCAGCGTCCCGTCCGCCTGCCGCGCGCTGCTGTTCAGCGGCGCGGCCTGGCTGGCGTTCGCCTGCGCGGGCGCGGCCCACGCTCAGCAAAGCCTGGCCACGATCCCGCCGACGCCGGTGGTTCCCGCCGCCCCTTCCGACGGCCTGACGGACGAGGGCTATTACCTCGAATCCGACCTGCTGATCCGGGACGACGTCAACCAGATCATGACGGCGCGCGGCAAGGTGCAGAGCCGCTATCAGGGCCGCACGCTGCGCGCCGACGAGGTGATCTACAACGCCAAGACCGGCGAGATCACGGCCAACGGCCACGTCCAGTTGATCAATCCGGACGGCACCGCCGAGTTCGCCGACCACATGGAAGTCGACAAGGACATGAAGGCGGGCTTCGCCCAGAACTTCGCGGCCCGTCTCGACCAGAACATGAAGATCGCGTCGGTCACGGCCGTGCGGCGCAACGCCAACATCCAGGAACTGAACCGGGCGATCTACACCCCCTGCGAGGTCTGCGCCGAAAAGCCGACGCCGACCTGGTCGGTCTCGGCCGACAAGATCGTGCAGGATAAGCAGAAGCAGCTGATCTACTACAAGAACGCCACCATCCGTCTGTGGGGCGCGCCGATCCTGTACATGCCGCTGTTCTGGCACCCGGATCCTCAAGCCAAGCGCAGCTCGGGCTTCCTGGCGCCGAAGATCGACTTCTCCAAGGGCCGGGGCACCTCGTACAACCAGCCCTACTATTACGTGATCTCGCCGTCGTCGGACGTGATCATCGCCCCGCAGATCAGCACGGGCGTCAATCCGTTCCTGAACGTGAACTACCGCAAGCGCTTCTACTCGGGGGCGATCGAGGCGCGCGGCGGCTTCACCTACGACAAGGATTTCGACATCCACGGCGACCGATTCGGTCAGTCGACCGCCCGCAGCTACATCCTGGCCAACGGCAAGTTCGACATCAACGAGAAGTGGAAGTGGGGTTTCACGGCCGAGCGCGTCTCCGACGCCCTGCTGTTCGACAAGTACAAGATCAACGACGTCTATGTGCAGCGCGGCCTGTTCACGAGCGACGACCACCGTCTGACCTCGCAGATCTACGCCACCCGCCAGGACGCCCGGTCGTGGTTCTCGGTGACAGCCGTCTCGATCCAGGGCCTGCGCGTCGTGGGCATCAATCCGACGACCAACTCGGCGAACGCCTTCGAGAACAGCGGCGCCTTCCCGTTGATCGGCCCGCTGGTCGAAGCCCGCTGGGAACCCGACACCCCCGTCCTGGGCGGTCGTCTGCGCCTGCAAGGCTCGGGCGTCATGCTCAACCGCTCGGAGTCGCAATACGGCGAACCGCCCTACTACCTGCCCGACTACAAGGGCCAGAACGGTGTCGATTCCAGCCGCGCCAGCTTCAAGGCCGACTGGCGCTCCAGCACCATCGTCGGCAACGGCCTGAAGGTCTCGCCCTTCGCCCAGGCCCGCGGTGACGCCTATTCGATCAAATCGTACATCACGCCGGCCGCGGCGGCCTTGGGCGACAGCGACAACGACACCTACACCCGCGCCCTGGGCGTGGGCGGCGTGGACCTGAGCCTGCCGTTCTACAAGCCGCTGAAGAACGGCGGCAACGTCGTGCTGGAGCCCCTGGCTCAGGTGGCCGTGGGTTCGGACAGTTCGCGCGTGCCCACCATCGTGGCCCGCAACGGGACCACGACCTACCTCTACAACGAGGACAGCGCGACGCTGGAGTTCGACGAAACCAACCTTTTCTCGGCCAACAAGTCGCCTGGCTTCGACCTCTATGAGGGCGGCCAGCGCCTGAACCTCGGCGGCCGCGCCACCTACACCCTGCCGGGCGGCCGCAGCGGCAGCATTCTGGTGGGCCGCAGCTTCCGGTCGAAGTTCGATCCCCTCCTGCCGGCCCGCACCGGCCTGCAGGAAAAGTCGTCCGATTGGGTGGTGGCCGCGACGGTCACGCCGGTCCGCGGCATCACCGCCTTCGCCCGCACGCGCCTCGACTCGGACACCCAGGAGATCAAGCGCCTGGAAACCGGCGTCGACGCCTTCACCACCCGTGGCTACGCCTCGGTCCGCTACCTGAAGGACGAGCTCGATTCCAACGGCAGCCGCCAGGAGAGCTTCGAGGCCCGCGGCGAACTGAAGGTGACCAAGCACTGGTCGCTGACCACCTACGGCGCGCGCGACATGGTCGCCGACGTCTGGCGCCGCCGCGACCTGGGCGTCGCCTACCAGGACGACTGCATCCGCATCGACGTGATCTACCAGCAGCAGGACCGCTACGCCTCGACGGCCACCGGTCTGCGCCTGCAGCCTGACCATACGATCGTGTTCAGCCTTTCGTTCGCCACATTGGGCGCAGCAGGATACGTGACCAAATGAGTGAACACGTCTTGGGGGGGCGTGCCGCGTCCGCGCGCGTCCGCCCGGTGTGTCTCGGGGGCGACGACCGCTCGGTCGACCAGGGGGAAACGTCAGATTTGGCGTTCGTCACTTCGGAAAACGTGATAACCGACCGCGCCCGCCGGGTGCGGCCAGGGACTAGAGGAACGACACTATCCATGCGGTCTGCGCGTAGCGTCACGACTTTCGCGGCCGGCGCCGCGTCCATTCTCGCCCTGACCGTGGCGAGCCTCGGCCTGCCCGCGCAAGCTCTTCAGGCGCAAGAGGCGACTCCGCCTCAGGTCGCGGCCCCGCCGGCTCCGGCCGCCGCGCCGCCGGCGCCCACCAACCCGCTGTCGGAAAGCGTGGCGGCGGTCGTCAACGACGAGATCGTCTCCAGCTATGACCTGATGCAGCGCATGCGCCTGCTGATGGCCACCTCGGGCATGCAGGCCACCCCGGAGAACCTGCCGCAGATCGAGCAGGAAGCCCTGCGCTCTCTGATCGACGAGCACCTGCAGATGCAGGAGCTCAAGCGCGTCGAGAAGCAGCAGAAGATCTCGATCATCTCGACCGACAAGGAAGTCGACGAGCAGATCGGCGACATCGCCCAGTCCAACAAGATGACCGCCGAGCAGCTGAAGCAGTCGCTGGTCCAGCAGGGCATCGGCCTGGACACCTGGCGCGCCCAGCTGCGCGCCGACTCTTCGTGGCAGGGCTGGATCCAGGGCCGCTACGGTTCGCGCCTGCGCATCGGCGAAGACCAGATCAAGGCTTATCAGCGCCGCCTGGCCGACGCGGCGGCCAAGCCGCAGTACCAGGTCAGCGAGGTCTTCCTCGACGCCGCCCGCGTCGGCGGGATGGAGGTGGCGACCAACGGCGCCGCCCAGCTGGTCAACCAGATGCAGCAAGGCGCGCCCTTCGCCGCTGTCGCCCGTCAGTTCTCGGCCTCGGCCACGGCGGCCAACGGCGGCGACGTGGGCTGGGTCAGCCCGGGCGAGATGCCGCCGGAAGTCGACGCCGCGCTCGAAGAACTGCGCCCCGGCCAGCTGTCCAAGCCGATCGCGGTCAAGGACGGCGTCTATATCGTCTATCTGCGCGACAAGCGCGCCGGCTCGAAGACCGCGATCGTCGACCTCAAGCAGGTCGCCGCCCCGCTGGCCGCCGACGCCACCGAGGCCCAGGTCGCCGCGGCCACCAAGCTGCTGACCGACCTGAAGCCCAAGATCGCCAACTGCACGAGCCTGGAAGCCACCGCCGGCAAGGTGGACGGCCTGGTCGCCGGCGACCTCGGCGAGGCCGAGATCACCGACCTGGCCCCCGCCTTCCAGGAAGCGGCCAACAAGCTGGACGTCGGCCAGATCTCGGATCCGATCCGCACCGACGCCGGCATGCACCTGATCGCGGTCTGCGGTAAGCGCCAGGGCGGCGCCAACGCCCCGTCGCACGACCAGATCGAGAACCGCCTGCGCGGCCAGCAGTTGGCGCTGATCTCCAAGCGCTACCTGCGCGACCTGCGCAACCAGGCGACCATCGAGACCCGATAGGCCAAAACCCAATGACACTCCGCCCGCTCGCCCTCAGCGCTGGTGATCCCGCCGGCGTCGGCGCGGAGATCATCGCCAAGGCCTGGGCCGCCCTGCGCCAGGACGGTCCGGTCTTCGTGGTGGTGGGTGACGCCCAACTGCTGGCCTCGGCCGGCGGCGGGGTGAAGGTCCGCGCCGTGACGGGTCCCCACGAGGCCGCAGGCGTCTTCGCCGAAGCCCTGCCGGTTATCGACATCCCCCTGCTCTCCCCGGTCGTCTCGGGCCAGCCCTCGCCGACCTATGCGCCGCAGGTGATCCGCTGGATCGAGACCGGCGTGGGCCTGGCCTTGTCCGGCGCCGTCTCGGGCCTGGTCACCGCGCCGATCGCCAAGGCCCCGCTCTACGAGGCCGGCTTCAAGTTACCAGGCCACACCGAGTTCCTGGCCGAGCTGACCGCCGCGGCGACCTTCGACGGCGCGCGCGGCCCGGTGATGATGCTGGCCGCCGGCGACCTGCGGGCGACGCTGGTGACCATCCACACCGCCATCGCCAAGGTCCCGGCCGCCCTGACCGTCGAGAGCATCGTCAACAGCGGCCTCGTCACCGCCCAGGCCCTGCGCCAGGACTTCGGCGTCGAGCGGCCCCGCCTGGCCGTCGCCGCCCTCAACCCGCACGCCGGCGAAGGCGGAGCCCTGGGTCGCGAGGAGATCGAGATCATCGCCCCGGCCGTCCGCACCCTGAAGGACCTGGGCGTCGACGCCTTCGGGCCAGCCCCGGCCGACAGCCTGTTCCACCCGGCCGCCCGCCTCGGCTACGACGGGGTGCTGTGCATGTACCACGACCAGGCCCTGATCCCGGTCAAGATGCTGGACTTCTGGGGCGGCGTGAACATCACCCTGGGGTTGCCGATCGTGCGCACCTCGCCCGACCACGGCACCGGCTTCGACATCGCTGGACGCGGCCTCGCCCGTCCCGATAGCCTGATCGCCGCCATCAAGCTGGCGGCCGACATCGCCGCCCGCCGCGGCGCCTGAAAGATAGAGACGATGAGCCTGGCCGACCTGCCGCCCCTGCGCGAGGCCCTGGAGCGCCACGACCTGCTGGCGCGCAAGAGCTTCGGCCAGCACTTCCTGCTGGACCTGAACATCACCCGCAAGATCGCCCGCCTGGCGCAAATCGGCGAAGGGGATGTCGTGGTCGAGGTCGGTCCGGGCCCCGGCGGCCTGACCCGCGCCCTGCTGGAGACTGGCGCCAGGGTCGTGGCCATCGAGAAGGACAGCCGCTTCCTGCCCCTGCTGTCCGACCTCGCCGAGGTCGCCGACGGCCGCCTGGAGCTGGTCGAGGGCGACGCCCTGAAGGTCGACGCGCTGAAGGCCGCCGGCGGGCCGGCCCACGTCGTCTCCAACCTCCCCTACAACGTCGGCACCCAGCTTCTGATCAACTGGCTCACGGGGCCCTTCAAGCCGCTGTCGATGACCCTGATGTTCCAGAAGGAAGTCGCCGACCGCATCGTCGCGCATACCGACGACGACGCTTACGGCCGCTTGGCCGTGATCTCCCAGGTGCTGTGCGACGCCAAGACGGTCATGGACCTGCCCGCCAAGGCCTTCACCCCGCCGCCCAAGGTCGCCTCGGCCGTGGTCCGCCTTGTGCCCAAGGCCGACCCGCCGCCGGCCGACCTGATCGCCGCCCTCGAACGCGTCACCGCCGCCGCCTTCGGCCAACGCCGCAAGATGCTACGCTCCAGCCTCAAGGGGCTGGGCGGCGGCGAGCTGTGCGAAAAGGCCGGCATCAGCCCCGACGCCCGCGCGGAGGTCATCGACCTGGCCGGCTTCCTGGCGCTGGCGCGGGCGAGCGTGAGCCAAGCTTCAGCTTAGGTTCATCTGGACGGATGCTTCCTGGCTCAACACCGCCAGGGAGGCTCCCATGATCGTCCGCCTGTCCATCGCCTGCGCCCTGCTCGGCTTCTCGGCCCTGGCGATCTTGGTCTAGGCGCCCTCGAACGCCGCGATGATCGGGCACGGGCCAGCGTCGGACGCCGCGCAGGCGCGCGCCAGCTTGTCGAGGGAGGCCCGCGCCGCCCGCAGCTCGGCGATCTTCTCATCCAGCGCCGCGATCCGTTCCCGCGCCATGGCCCTGGCGCGCGCGCGGTCCTCGCCGGAGTCCAGCGCCAGCAGTTCGCCGATCTGTTCCAGCGTGAACCCGGCGCCCTGCGCGGCGCGTATGAACTTCAGCCGCCGCAGGTCCTCGGCGTCGTAGCGCCGGACGCCGCCGGACAGCGCCGAACCGCCGGACTTGTCGGGCGTTCGCAACAGACCCCGCCGCTGGTAGTAGCGCACCGTCTCCACCCCGACTCCGCCTTCGCGCGCCAAGGTCGCGATCGTGTTGGCCATGCCTTGACTCCGTACCATGGTACGGACCCCACATGGGGCGGACCCAGTCGCGCGCCAAGGAGTTCAAGCGATGAGTCCCGTGAAAACCGCCGTGTTGTATCGCATGGTCATGCCAGGGCACGTCTGCCCCTATGGCCTGAAGGCGATGCACCTGCTGAAGGCCAAAGGCTATGTCGTCGAGGATCATTGGCTGAAGACTCGCGCCGAGACCGACGCCTTCAAGGCCGAGCACGACGTCAAGACCACGCCCCAGGCCTTCATCGACGGACAGCGGATCGGCGGCTACGACGATCTGCGCCGGCATTTCGGCGCGAGGGTCCGCGATCCCAAGGCCCTGACCTACACCCCGGTGATCGCCGTCTTCGCCGTCGCCGCCCTGATCGCCCTGGCGGCCAGCCAGGCGGCCTTCCATACGCCCCTGACGGCACGGGCCGCCGAGTGGTTCGTGGCCTTCTCCATGAGCCTGCTGGCCATGCTCAAGCTGCGCGACGTCGAAACCTTCTCGACCATGTTCCTGAACTACGACCTGCTGGCCCGCCGCTGGGTTCCATACGGCTATGTCTATCCTTTCGCCGAGCTGACGGCCGGGGTGTTGATGGCGGCCGGCGTGCTGACGGGATTTGCCGCGCCCTTGGGCCTGTTCATCGGCGGCGTGGGCGCGGTTTCGGTGTTCAAGGCGGTCTATATCGACAAGCGCGAGCTGAAATGCGCCTGCGTTGGCGGAGACACCAACGTGCCGCTGGGCTTCGTGTCCCTGACCGAAAATTTGCTGATGGTGGCGATGGCCCTCTGGATGCTGACCCGTCACCACGGCTAATCTGCCCCGAAGTCTATTGACGGTGGGGCCGGCGCTCTCGAGCCTTGGCCAGGGCGAAGTGGGGCGAATGTGACTATCAAAAGCGCGGTGAAGGCGCCATCGACGGTTGCGCGGCGCTTGCTCTTCATGGCGCTGACCCTCGCGGCCCCCGCCATCCTGCTGATGGGCGCGCTGGCGGCCCAGCAGTATGCGGAGGGTCAGCGCCGCTTTTCCACCCAGTTGATCGCCATGACCCGGGCCCTCTCCCTGGCCACCGATCGCCAGATCGGCCAGGGACAGAGCATTCTGCAAGGCCTGGCCGTCTCGCCCGCCCTGGCCCAAGGCGACCTCGCCACCTTCGAAAAGCAGGCTCGCGAGGCCGTGGAGGGGCGCGAAGGCTGGATCGTGCTGATGACCCACGACGCCCAGTTGATCAACACGCGGATAGCCCCGGGCCGGCCGACGCCCTACGCCCCCGTCTCGCCCACGTCCTGGCGCGAGATGACCACGGGCAAGTCGAACGTCAGCAACCTGATCCCGCGCCGGGGGGCCGGTCCGATCATCGGCGTGAACATGCCCGTCCTGGTCAACGGCAAGCTGCTGGTGCTGGCCTACATGCAGCAACCGGCGGCCTTCCACGCCCTGATGACCGCCCAGACGTTTCCCGAGACCTGGACCGCCAGCATCGTCGACCGCAACGCGGCCCTGGTGGCGCGCTCGCGTGATCAGGAAAGTATGGTGGGCAAACACGCCAGCCTGGACATGCGGCAGGCCATGGCGCGGGCGAACGACGGCGTCGTGCGGACCCACACCCTCGACGGCGTCCAGACCCTGTCGGCCTTCAGCCGCTCGCCGACCTATGGGTGGACCTTCATCGTCGGGGTGCCGCGCGAGGAGCTGAACAGGACGGTGCTGACCTCGCTAGGCCCCGCCATCGCCGGCGCCGCCCTGCTGATCGCCCTGGGCGTGGCGGCGGCGCTCGCCTTTGCCCGCCCCATCTCGCGCGACGTCCGGGGCCTGGTGGCCGAGGCCGAGGCCCTGGCCTCCGGCCGGCCGCTGGATCCGGCCCCCTCGCACCTGCAGGAGATCGCCGAGGTGCGCGGCTCGCTGCGGGCCGCCGCCGCCATCCTGCGGGCGCGTGACGACGACGCCCGCCGCGCCGCCGAGCGCCAGCAGCTGATGATCAACGAGCTGAACCACCGGGTGAAGAACACCCTGGTGGTGGTCCAGTCCCTCGCCCGCCACAGCCTCCGTGAAGGCGACCAGAACGGCCTCGCCCAGTTCAACGATCGCGTCTACGCCCTGGCCTCCGCCCACGACCTGCTCACCCGCCGCAACTGGGAAGGCGCGGACCTGGGCGAGTTGCTGGCCGAGGCGCTGAAACCCTATGCCAGCCAGGTGAGACTGGACGGGCCGCCCCTGCCCCTGGCGCCGAACGCCGCCCTCGCCCTGGCGATGATCTTCCACGAGTTGGCCACGAACGCCTCGAAATACGGCGCGCTGTCGATCGAGACCGGCCAAGTCGCCATATCCTGGAGTCTGGGCGGCCATACCCTGTTGACCGTCGAGTGGCGCGAACGCGGCGGCCCGCTGGTCAGGCCGCCCGAACGCGGCGGGTTCGGCTCGCGCCTGATCGCCGCCAGCCTCAAGGGCGACCTGGCCGGCTCGGCGACCTTCGACTACGCCCCCGAGGGCCTGACCTGCGTGATGAGCATCATCGCGCCCCCCCAGGCCTCTTTGGCGAAAGGCGCCGCCTGAGCGGGCGAAGCCAAGACCGATCGTCGCAGCGCCCCCTTGTCGCCTTGGCTTGGCCACAGCGCGTCTGCAATAGCTCTCTCAATCATCTTTGTTTGACGCGCGATGGCCGCCGAACCCGGCGTCCACTTTCGGCTATCGCGCTCCCGAGGAAGTAGCGATGGACCTGACATTCCTGATCGGAGCCGTTCTGGGCTCGGGGCTCTTCATCGCGTTCGGCCGACCGCCGGCCGAAAAACTGATCGCCCTCGTGCAGGCGCGCATACGCGGGAACTAACGTGACCGTCCGGGACTTGATTGGGCAAGGCCGCACAGGGCGGCCGCTCACGGAGTCCCTACGATGTCCATTCTCGCCTGGCTCCTTCTGGGCCTGATCGCTGGCTTCATCGCCAGCAAGCTCGTCAACCGTTCCGGCAGCGGCGTGCTGCTCGATATCGTGCTCGGCATCGTCGGCGCGTTCGTCGGCGGCTGGCTGTTCAATCAGTTCGGCAATGGCGGCGTGTCGGGTTTCAACCTGTACAGCCTCGCCGTCGCCACGATCGGCGCCGTCGTCATCCTGGCGCTGTACCACCTGATCTTCGGCCGTCGCGCACTTTAGGGCGAACGGCCTCGGCGGCGGGTGAAAGCCCGCCGCCGAGCTTAGATCTCTTCCTTGAGAAGATCGCCCACCAGGTCGCCGATCCACGGGTTGCGGGCCCGCTTCAGACGTTCGGCGTGATAGATGTGGGCCAGGTCCGAATAGGCCCGATCGAAATCCTCGTTGAGAATGACATAGTCGAAGCGTTCCCAGTCGGCGACCTCGTCCTTGGCGCGCGACAGACGGCGATGGATGACTTCCTCGCTGTCCTGGCTGCGCGCGTGCAGGCGGCGGCTCATCTCGGCCAGCGACGGCGGCAGGATATAGACCAGCACGCTGTCTTCCCCGGCCTGGGCATGGACCTTCATGGCGCCCTGGAAATCGATGTCGAACAGGGCGCTTTCGCCCCGCTCCAGGGCCTGCATGATCGGCGGCTTGGGGCTGCCGTAGAAGTTTCCGTAGACCTCGGCCCACTCCAGGAACGCGTCCTGGTCGATCATGGCCTGGAACGCTTCACGGGTGACGAAGTGATAGTCGCGGCCATCGTGCTCGCCCGGCCGCGGCTCGCGCGTGGTGTAGCTGATCGACAGGTGCAGGTCGTTGTGGTCGGCCACCAGGCGGCGGGTCAGCGAGGTCTTGCCGACGCCCGAGGGCGCGACGACCATCAACAGCAGGCCGCGGGTATTGTGGTGGGGCTTATTCAACGTTCTGGACCTGCTCGCGGAACTGTTCGATCACGGCCTTCAGCTCCAGACCGATCGCGGTCAGAGCGGTCAGGGCCGATTTCGAGCAGAGGGTGTTGGATTCTCGCATGAATTCCTGGGAGAGGAAGTCGAGCCTGCGGCCCGACGCGCCCTCGCCCGACAACAGACCGCGCGCGGCGACGATGTGGCTGGCCAGGCGGTCGAGCTCCTCGCGCACGTCGGCCTTCACGGCCTGGACGGCGGCTTCCTGGACGATGCGCTCTTCGGAAGCGGCCTCGCCGATCAGATCTGCCATGCGGCGGGCGAAGCGATCCTTCAGAATGGCGGGCTGACCGGCTGCCTCGTGTTCAGCCTGGCGGGTCAGATCCTCGATTCTGTCGATCAGGCCGTTCAGCACCGGATCGAGGGCCGCGCCTTCCTCCAGGCGGGCGATTTTCAGGCCATCAAGGGCCTGGCCGATCGAGGCGGCCATGCCGGCCTCGACGGCGGCGCGGGTCTCGGCGTCGTCCTCGTCCTCGCGGGCCTCGATGACGCCCTTCAGGGCCAGCAGGCCGTCCAGGGCGGGCTTGGCGACCATGCCGGTGGCCACATAGGGCCCACCGGCGGTCAGATAGCGCTCCAAGACCGCGATATTGACCTGGGTCTCGCCCGAGGTCTCGGCGCGCTTGGCCTGGACGTTGAGCGTCAGCTGGCCACGCTGGAAGCGGCCTTGGGAGCCTTCACGCGCGGCGCGCTCCAGGCTCTCGAAGCCGGGCGGACCGCGAAAGCGGGTCTCGAGATTGCGGCCGTTGACGCTGCGGGCCTCGACCGCCCAGGTCCAGGCGCCGTGGGCGCCTTCGACCCGGGCGAAGCCCGTCATCCCCGAAATCGACATGCCTAGCCCCCCGCCAGCGGCTTGGCGGCCGGCGGGGCCGCAACCACGGGCGCGCCGGCGCCGGCGCGGTTGCGTTCGATCTGGCGCCACTTGGCGACGTTGGCGTTGTGCTGCTCCAGCGTCGAGGCGAACACGTGGCCGCCCGTGCCGTCGGCGACGAAATAGAGGTCGTTGGTCCTGGCCGGGTTCAGCGCCGCCTCCAGGGCCGCGCGGCCTGGGTTGGCGATCGGCGTCGGCGGCAGGCCTTCGATCTTGTAGGTGTTGTAGGGCGTGAACGCATCCAGCTCGGACCGGCGCAGGCCGCGGCCCAGCGGACGGCCGCGCGAGATGCCGTAGATCACGGTCGGGTCGGTATCCAGGCGCATGCCGGTGCGCAGCCGGTTGATGAACACCGCGGCCACCTGCGGCCGCTCCCCCTTCACGCCCGTTTCCTTCTCGACGATCGAGGCCATGATCACGGCCTCGTCCTTCGACTGGTAGGGTAGGCCAGACTGGCGGTTGGCCCACAGCTGGTTCAGCAGCTTGTCACGGTCGTCCATCATCCGCTTGAGCACGGCGGCGCGGTCCTCGCCACGCTGGACCTCGTAGGTCTCGGGCAGGATCGCGCCCTCGGGCGGGGTCGCGGCGCTGCCTTCCAGGATGTCCGACTTGGCCAGGATGTCCATGACCATGTCCGAGGTCAGGCCTTCGGGAATGGTGATCCAGTGACGGACGATACGGCCGTGGCGGACGGCGTCCAGCACCTGGGCCATCGAGGCGCGGCTGGCGAACGCGTATTCGCCGGCCTTCAGCGTCCGGGCCGCGCCCGTGACCTTGGCGGCGGTCATGAAGATCGACGAGGAGCGGATCACCCCGCCCCGCTCCAGGCTGGAGGCGATCTCCGGCAGGCTGGCGCCCTTGCGCAGGACGACGGTGGTCTTGTCGCCGGCCTTGGCGGCGGGACCGGGGCCGTTATAGATCCAGGCCGCGCCGAGCAAGGCGACCATGCCGATCACGACCAAGGTCGCGACGGCGCCGAAGACGGCGCGGATCAGCCGCCGCCCCACGGATGCGGTTTCGCGACGGTTCGTCCGGGGGGACGAACGCTTCGGGGCGCGAGGGGCCCGAGGGGCTGACGGCTTCTTGCTCACGAGACCTTCTTGAACACCACGGTGGCGTTGGTGCCGCCGAAGCCGAAGCTGTTGGACACCGCCACGTCGATCTTCATCGGCACGGCCTTGTTCGGCGCCAGGTTCATGGCGACGTGAACGTCGGGATTGTCGAGGTTGATCGTCGGCGGGGCGATCTGGTCGCGGATCGCCAGGATCGAGAAGATCCCCTCGATCGCGCCGGCCGCGCCCAGCAAGTGGCCCGTCATCGACTTGGTCGAGGACATGACGACATTCTTAGCGTGATCGCCCAGGAAGCGCTCGACGGCGCCGGCTTCCAGGCCGTCGGCCATGGTCGAGGTGCCGTGGGCGTTGATGTAGTCGATGTCCGAGGGCTTGAGGCCCGCGTCCTTGATCGCCGACGCCAGCGCCCGGCCGCCGCCTTCGCCGTCTTCCGACGGCGCGGTGATGTGATGGGCGTCGCCCGACAGGCCATAGCCGACCACTTCGGCGTAGATCTTCGCCCCGCGCGCCTTGGCGTGCTCGTATTCTTCCAGCACGAGGGCGCCGGCGCCCTCGCCCATCACGAAGCCGTCGCGGTCCTTGTCATACGGACGCGAGGCCTTTTCGGGGGTGTCGTTCCAGTCGGTGGAGACGGCGCGGCAGGCTATGAAGCCGGCGATGCCGACCTTGCAGATCGCCGCTTCGGCGCCGCCGGCCACCATCACGTCGGCGTCGCCGTACTTGATCAGGCGCATGGCGTCGCCGATGGCGTGGGCGCCGGTGGCGCAGGCCGTCACGACCGCGTGGTTGGGGCCCTTGAAGCCGTACTTGATCGAGACCTGGCCCGAGATCAGGTTGATCAGGGCCGAGGAGATGAAGAACGGGCTGACCCGGCGGGGCCCCTTGGCTTCCAGCTCGAGCGCGGTGTCGGCGATCGTCGACAGGCCGCCGATCCCCGAACCGAGGATGACGCCCGTGCGCCACCGGTCCTCGTCGGTCTCCGGAACCCAGCCCGAATCCTTGACGGCCTCGTCGGCCGCGGCGATGCCGTACAGGATGAAATCGTCCACGCGCTTCTGGTCGCGCGGGCTCATGGTCAGGTCGGGGTTGAACGAGCCCTCGACATCCGGACCGCCGCCGCCGCGTCCATCGACGCGCGGAACCTCGCAGGCGACCTTGCAGGCATAGTCGGTCGGATCGAAGGCCGTGATGCGGTTGGCGCCGGACTTGCCGGCGAGGATGTTCTTCCAGGTAACGTCAACGCCGTGGCCCAGAGGGGTCAGCAGGCCGATACCCGTGACGACAACTCTACGCATGGATCACTCCCAAACCTTCGATGCGGGACGCGGGATGTGGGGAACTTCCCCTGTCCACGCCAGCCGCGAATCCCTGGCCTAAAGTATTTTGAGCCTCAAACGAAAACCGCCGCGCGCACGATGGCAAGAGCCCGTGCGACGCGGCGGAAATGGTCAGGTTCGACTAGCGAACTCGACGCCTTTTAGGCGGTCTTTTCCGTGATGAACTTCACGGCGTCGCCAACGGTCTGGATGTGCTCGGCGGCGTCGTCCGGGATTTCGATGTCGAACTCTTCTTCGAACGCCATCACCAGCTCAACGTTGTCGAGGCTGTCGGCGCCCAGGTCATCGATGAAGGAAGCCTTCTCGGTGACCTTCTCGGGATCGGCATCCAGGTGTTCGATGACGATCTTACGCACGCGCTCGAGAATGTCGGACATTCTGTTCAGTCCCTCATTATGAAATTTCGGCCCTCGGACATTGAGGCTGCGCCTCGCGATCCGCGGGAAGTGTCGGGCTCCGCCTATCATGTTCCTTTTCGGCTTGCTAGCGGCAGACCGAAGGAGCGACAGCGGTTTTAGATCATGGCCATGCCGCCGTTGACGTGCAAGGTCTGACCGGTGACGTAGCCGGCCTGGTCGCTGGCGAGATAAACGCAAGCCGCCGCGATGTCGCTCCCCTCGCCAAGCTTGCCGGCGGGAATGGTCGCCAGGATGCCGGCCTTCTGCTGCTCGTTCAGCGAGTCGGTCATCGGGCTGGCGATGAAACCGGGGGCCACGCAGTTGACGGTCACGCCGCGGCTGGCCAGTTCCTGGGCCAAGGCCTTGGAAAAGCCGATCATGCCGGCCTTGGAGGCCGCGTAGTTGGTCTGGCCGGCGTTGCCGGTCACGCCGACCACCGAGGTGATGCCGATGATGCGACCAGCGCGGCGCTTCATCATGCCCTTGGCGGCGGCGCGTGAAAGACGGAAATAGCCTTCCAGATTGACCTTGATGACGGTTTCCCAGTCCTCGTCCTTCATGCGGACAAGCAGGCCGTCACGGGTCACGCCGGCGTTGGCGATCAGGATGTCCAGCGGCGCGCCGGCGGCTTCCTCGGCCTTGGCGACCAGACCGTCGACGGCGGCGGAGTCGGAGAGATTCGCCGCCACGAACGACACGCGCTCGCCGAACTGGGCGGCCAGCTCCGACAGAGCCGATTCGCGGGTGCCCGAGAGCACGACATGCGCGCCCTGCTCATGCAGGGCCTTGGCGATGGCGCCGCCGATGCCGCCGGTGGCCCCGGTGACGAGAGCGGTCTTGCCGGTCAGATCGAACATTTGAAGTTCTCCGTGTCGGAGGGAAGTGGGTGAAATCCTCGTCCTTCGACAAGCTCAGGATGAGGATTTCAAACAAGCCGCCGATGCAATCGTCCTCATCCTGAGCCTGTCGAAGGACGAGGACGACGCAATGCGGTTCAGAGCGAGGCCGCGAAGGCTTCGAGATCGGCGGGCGTGTTGAGCGGGGTCGCCTCGGAGTCCGGAGCGATCCGCTTGGCCATGCCCGACAGCACCTTGCCGGCGCCGGCCTCGGCGAAGCGCGTGATACCGCCCTCGGTCGCCAGCCAGGTCATGCTCTCGCGCCAGCGGACGCGGCCGGTGACCTGCTCGACCAGCAGCTTGCGGATGACGTCCGGGTCGTGGACCGGGGCGGCGGTGATGTTGGCGACCAGCGGCGCGCGCGGGGCGATGATGGTGGTCTTTGCGAGAGCCTCGGCCATCTCGTCGGCCGCCGGCTGCATCAGCGGGCAGTGGAACGGCGCCGAGACGTTCAGCGGAATGGCCCGCGCGCCCAGCTCCTTGGCCTTCTCGATGGCCTTGTCGACGGCGGCTTTGGAACCGGAGATCACGACATTGCCGTTGTTATTGTCGTTGGCGACGACGCAGACGCCAACTTCCGCGCCCGCCGCGGCGGCGGCTTCGGCCAGAGCCAGGTCGGTCTTCGGACCGATCAGCGAGGCCATCGCGCCCTCGCCCACCGGCACGGCGCGCTGCATGGCCTGGCCGCGCAATTTCAGCAGGCGGGCGGTGTCGGCCAGGGTGATGGCGCCGGCGGCGGCCAGGGCCGAGTACTCACCCAGCGAGTGGCCGGCCACGAAGGCGGCGCGATCGATCCCGACGCCGAACTCCTTTTCCAGCGTGCGGGTGACCGCGAGGCTGACGGCCATCAGGGCCGGCTGGGCGTTCTCGGTCAGGGTCAGGTCGCCTTCGGGACCGTCCTTCATCAGCGCGAACAACTTCTGGCCCAGGGCGTCGTCGACCTCCTGGAAGACCTCGCGGGCGCTGGCGAAGGCCTCGGCGAGATCGACGCCCATGCCGACCGACTGGCTGCCCTGGCCGGGGAAAATGAAGGCGATGCTCATGGTGGCCCGCTCCGTCTTTGCAGATTCAAGGGCCGGAGGGTTAGGCGAAAGGCCCCATCGGGGCAAGTGCGGCGGGCGGGCGCCCAGTGCTTGCAATTAAGAGGCGGCCACATCCAAAGTGCGCCCGCCAGCGTAGCTGGGCCATCCTTCCTCGGAGTCGCGCCATGAAACTCATCCTCGCCGGCGTCGCCGCGTTCGCCCTCGCCGCCGCTTCGCCCGCCCTCGCCGCCCTCAAGGTCGGCGACAAGGCCCCCGACTTCACCGCCAAGGCCGCCCTGGCCGGCAAGGACTTCGACTTCACGCTGGCCAAGGCCCTGAAGAAGGGCCCCGTGGTGCTGTACTTCTTCCCGGCGGCCTACACCTCGGGCTGCACCGCCGAGGCTCACGAGTTCGCCGAGGCCACGCCGGAATTCGAAAAGCTGGGCGCCACGGTGATCGGCGTCACGGCCGGCAATGTCGACCGTATCAAGGACTTCTCCAAGGAGCACTGCCGCGACAAGTTCGCGGTGGCCGCCGCCGACAAGGCGCTGATCAAGAGCTACGACGTGGCGCTGATGGTGAAGCCGGACTGGTCGAACCGCACGTCCTATGTGATCGCCCCGGACGGCAAGATCCTGATGTCGTACACCGACGGCAACTTCGCCGGCCACGTCACCCAGACCATGGACGCCGTGAAGGCCTACAAGGCCAAGAAGTAGCAGGGCCAGGAAATAACCAGCCTTTTCGGGTTCCGGCCAGCCGCGCGGGTTGAGGCTCGCGCGGTCTGGGGGAGATGATCGGTCGATGATCGACCTCGCCCATATCGACCTTTCCGGCCTCGAGTTGGGGCTGCGCGGCGTCGCCATCGGCGCCTTCGCCGCCACCGGCGTATCCCTGGCCGCCAGCCGCAAGATGACGCCGACGCGCTGGGTCGGCGTGCTGCTGATGGCCTGCGCCATAGCCCACGGCTTCGAGAGCCATTTCTACTACACGACACGCCTGCACTTCAGCCTGCTGACATGGTTCCTGAGTTCGATGGCCGCCGGGGTGCTCTGGCTGTTCTGCTCGGTGCTGTTCGAGGACGAGCCGAAAATCCCGGCCTGGCGCTTAGCCGTGCCCGCGGCGGTCATAGCGCTCTGGATCCCAGGCGCTTTTCTGCCTCCCTCGCACGCCCGCGCGATCGCCTGGTGGATCTTCGCGGCCGCCTCGCTGGCGATCAACGCGCACATCCTGCTGATGACCTGGCGCGGCTGGCGGATCGACCTCGTGGAGCGCCGCCGACATCTGCGCGCGCCGATCGCGGCGGCGGCGACCGGTTACATGCTTGTCCAGACCCTGTGCGACTTCGGCTTGGGCAAGGGACCCGTGCTGCCCAGCCTCATCCAGGCCATCGCCCTGGCCGCCCTGGGCGTCGGCTCGGCCCTGGCCCTGCTGCGCGCCGAGCCGGTGCTGGTCCAGGCCCGGCCCGCGGCCGGCGAGCCGCCCGTGGTCAAGCCCGTCGAGACCCTCGACCTCACCCCCGCCGACCGCCTGGTCCTGGCCCGCCTGGACAAGGCGATGAACGAGAACGAAGTCTGGCGCGGCGAGGACCTGTCGATCGGCGCTCTGGCGGCCCTGGTCGGCGCGCCCGAGCACCGCCTGCGCAAGCTGATCAACGGCACGCTGGGCCACCGAAACTTCGCCGACTACGTCAACGGCCGGCGGATCGAGGCGGCCAAGGTCGCCCTGGCCGATCCGGAGCAGGCGCTGAAGTCGGTGTCGACCATCGCCTACGACCTGGGCTTCGCGTCGCTGGGTCCGTTCAACCGCGCCTTCCGCGCCGCCACCGGCGTCACCCCGACCGCCTGGCGCCAGGACGTCACGCCCGCCCACCCGCGACCGCGGCTGGTCGAAACCGGCGAAGGTCGGTCGAAAAGCGACAAACAGGCCTGATTTCGAGTTCGGCGCGACGGCGCGAGGTTCGGAAGCTTCCTTGGCGAGGTCTTTCGCTCTGGAGCCCGGATAAATGCTCGACACTTTCCTCCCCTTCGCCAGCAATTGGCTGGCCAGCGTGTGGGGCGACGTCACCCGCTACGTGATCTTCTCGGTCGGCGTCTGGCTGGTGCTCTGGGTCGCTCTGGCCGCGCCCCTCGCCAGCCGCAAGATCCGTGAGAACCGCCCGCCTCCGCGCCAGTTGCTGATCGAGTTCGCCGTCTCGATCCGCTCGATCATGATCTTTTCGACCGTGGGCCTGCTGACCTTCGGCCTGTTCCGCGCCGGTTGGCTGCCGGGACCCGATATCGCCAAGCGCTGGGGTCCGGCCTGGTTCTGGACCAGTCTCGTTCTGATGATCGTCGCCCACGACGCCTGGTTCTACTGGACCCACCGGTTGATCCACGACCGCCGCCTGTTCCGGCGCTTCCACCGCCGGCACCATCGCTCGAACAACCCCTCGCCGTTCACCGCCTACAGCTTCGACCTGGGCGAAGCCTTCATCAACGGCGTGTTCGTGCCGCTATGGATGATCCTTGTCCCGACCCAATGGCCGGTGATCGGTCTGTTCATGCTGCACCAGATCGTCCGCAACACGATCGGCCACTCGGGCTACGAGCTGTTCCCCGCCCGCAAGGACGGCCGGCCGCTGTTTCCGTTCCTGACGACCGTGACCCACCACGACCTGCACCACGCCCAGGCGGGGTGGAACTACGGCCTCTACTTCACCTTCTGGGACAAGGTCATGGGCACCGAGCACCCGGAATATCTGAAGCGCTTCGCGGCCGTCACCGCCAAAAAGCCGAAGAACGACGGGGATCGCGAGCTGGAGGCTACCAGCCGACCTTCACCAGCTTGATCATGGCGCGGGCGTCCTGCAGCCGCCAGCTTTCGCGCTGATTGCTGACGCCCCGCACGCTGACGGTGAACTCGGCGGGGATGTCGAACGGCCGGGTCAGGCTGAGGTCGACGCCCTCGTCGCCCGTGGAGCCGCCGCCAAACGCGATCGAGCCGACCGGCTTGCCGTCCAGGGTCAGGGACGAGCGGATATTGGCGCGGGCCACGGGGATCTTGCCGGGCACGGCGATGGCCTGGCTGGCGTCCATGTCCATCGAGACGCGGACATAGTTGGCGCGCGGCAGGAGGCCGAAGCCGAACGCCTTGGACATCGACGAGCGCAGCTTGGCCTCGTTCTCGTTCCACGAGGCGCCCAACGCCACCGACCGCTGGCCAACGCGCTGGTCGTCGGGCTTCTGGGTCAGGTTGAGGTCGAAATCATAGGTCGGGTTCTCGATCATGCCCGAGGACCTGACCGTCAGGGCGACCTTCTCGGTGTCGGTGGACAGATCCAGCGGCAGGGCCGCCGAATAGCCGGCGAACCGGCCTTCGCGCGCCGCGACCGACGTGACGGGCTTCTGAATGATCTCGGCGTGCGCCGTCCCGGCGGCCAAGGCCGCTGCGAATGCCACTAAGAGACGATCACCGATCCCCATGTTCGCCTGCTAGCATAGTTGGGCGCCCGGATGGAACCCGGCCAATGTCAATTATCAGACACTGCCCCGCATCGCCTGGTTCGGCGGCAAACCTCGACGCGGCTTGCCTTCCCGCCCCATCTTCTGTAATAGCGCGCGTTCTCACGGAAGAGCGGTCTTGCACGCACCCATCCGGGACCGGGGATTTCCCCGCTCGGTGTGCAGGAACCATCGTGGTCGACGGACTTCCGCCGACGACCGCGCCGCCTTCCCCAACGGAAGAAGGAAAACATGGCGTTCTACGAACACGTGGTCATCGCGCGGCAGGATATCTCGCCGCAACAGGCCGAAGCTCTGAACGAGCAACTGAAGACCCTCATCGAAGAGAATGGCGGCCACATCGCCAAGATCGAGTACTGGGGCCTTCGCAACCTCACCTACCGCATCAAGAAGAACCGCAAGGGCCACTACTCCCTGCTCGCGATCGACGCCCCGGCGCCGGCCGTGAAGGAAATGGAGCGTCAGCTGCTCATCAACGAAGATGTGCTGCGCTTCATGACCATCCGCGTGGAAGAGCTGGATCTGGAACTGTCGCCGGTTCTCGCCCGTCGTGACCGTGGCGATCGCCCGGAACGTCCGCGCGAAGACTTCGCGCCCCAGGCTCAAGCGTAAGGGAGAGATAGATCATGACCGATACGACCGCTCCCGAAGCCGGCGCTCCGGCCGCCGCCGCTGGCGGCGCTCGCCGCCCGTTCTTCCGTCGCCGCAAGGTTTGCCCGTTCTCGGGCGCCAACGCGCCGAAGATCGACTACAAGGACGTGAAGCTGCTGCAGCGTTACGTTTCCGAACGCGGCAAGATCGTCCCGTCGCGCATCACCGCGGTGTCGGCCAAGAAGCAACGCGAGCTGGCCAAGGCCATCAAGCGCGCCCGCTTCCTGGCTCTGCTCCCCTACGTCGTGAAGTAAGGGAGACACCACGATGAAAGTCATTCTGCTCGAACGCGTTGAAGGCACTGGCGTCCTCGGCGACGTGGTCACCGTGAAGGACGGCTTCGCCCGTAACTTCCTGCTGCCGCGCCACAAGGCTCTGCGCGCCACCAAGGCCAACGAAGCGACCTTCGAAGCGCAACGCGCCGAGATCGAAGCCCGCAACGTCCGCAACCGCGAAGCCGCCGGCAAGAACGGTGAATCGCTGGACGGCACGCAATACGTCCTGATCCGTCAGGCTGGCGAAAGCGGCCAGCTGTACGGTTCGGTCGCGGGCCGCGACGTCGCCGACGCCATCAAGGCCGAAGGCGGCAAGGTCGACCGCTCGATGATCGTGCTGGACAAGCCGATCAAGACGCTGGGCGTCCACGAAGTGAAGGTGAAGCTGCACGCTGAAGTGACCGTCACGGTCACCCTCAACATCGCGCGCAGCCAGGACGAAGCCGATCGCCAAGCGCGCGGCGAAAACGTGATCAACTCGCAATTCGAGGAAGATCGCGCGGCCGAAGCCGAAGCCGCCCAAGATATGGCGGAAGGCGGCGCCGGCTCGTTCGAAGGCGACCACTACGAAGCCTAGTCCCTTCCGGGATCGGAGCTTTTTATCGAGAAACGGCGCGGAGCGATCCGCGCCGTTTTTTTCTGCGCCGCAGCACAGAAATGTTCAGCTTGTGTGCAGAACGCTGAAATCCCATGTTCGGTTTGGGGGCGATCAAGACCCCCGCTTCGGGGCATGAGGACACGCGCCTCATCCCCAGCCAAGACAGGGGATATTCATGCGTTACAGAAGCTTACTGCTGACGGCCGCGTCGCTGACGGCCTTCGCCGCCACCGCCCATGCCCAAACCGCCGCGCCAGCGACCGACAACACCAATGTCGACGAGATCGTCGTCACCGGCACTCGCACCGTCGGCCGCTCGCGCCTGGACACCCTGGCGCCGGTCGACGTCGTCACCGCCAAGACCCTGCAGCAGCGCGGCAGCACCGAGCTGGCCACGGCCCTGGCCGCCACGGTCCCGTCGATCACCTTCCCGCGCCCGTCGAACACCGACGGCACGGACTCGGTCCGCCCGGCCGTGCTGCGCGGCCAAGGTCCCGACCAGACCCTGGTGCTGGTCAACGGCACGCGCCGCCACGCCACGGCGCTGGTGAACCTGAACGGTTCGGTCGGCCGCGGCTCGGCCGCCGTCGACCTCAACGCCATCCCTTCGGTCGCCCTGGACCGCATCGAAGTCCTGCGCGACGGCGCCGCGGCCCAGTACGGCTCTGACGCCATCGCCGGCGTCATCAACCTGCGCCTGCGCGAAGCCGACCACGGCGGCGGCGTCACGGTCACGGCCGGCAAGTACATCACCAGCTTCGACGGCCTGCAGACCGGCGCCAAGCAGAAGCGTCGCGACGGCGCGACCAAGACCGTGGCCGGCTGGCAAGGCTTGAAGCTCGGTTCGGACGGCTTCCTGACGCTGTCGGCCGAGTATGTGGACCGCGACTTCACCAATCGCAGCGACATCGACACTCGCGTCACGCCGCGGCGCGTCACCTCGCGCTTCGGCGATCCCGAGGTCGAACAGGTCAGCTTCTACGCCAACGCCGGCAAGCCGATCGGCGACAACTGGCAGCTCTACGGCTGGTACGGCTATCAGCAGCGCGACAGCGAGGCCTCGGCCACCTACCGCCTGCCGACCGACGCCCAGCAGACCATCACCAGCGTCTATCCCAACGGCTATCTGCCGCTGATCACCACCAACACCGAGGACGTCACCGCGGCCATCGGCCTGCGCGGTGACCTGGCCGGCTGGAAGATCGACACCAACCTGGTCTACGGCAAGAACGACCTCGATTTCGGGGTGAAGAACACCCTCAACCCGTCGTATGGCCCGACCTCGCCGACCAACTTCCAGGCCGGCGGCCTGACCTATGACCAACTGGTCTTCGGCATCGACGCCAGCCAGGAATTCGATGTCGGCCTCGCCGGCCCGCTGAACGTCGCCTTCGGCGTGGAAGCCCGTCGCGAGACCTACAAGATCAACGCCGGCGAAGTGGCGTCCTATGCCCGCGGCACGGTCTCGCCGACCCTGGCCTTCGGTTCGCGCGGCTTCACCGGCTTCACGCCCAGCAACGTCATCGACGTCGATCGCGACGCCGTCGGCGCCTATCTGGACCTGGAAGGCAAGCTGACCGAGAAGCTGACCGCCTCGGCGGCCGTCCGTCGTGAGCACTATTCGGACTTCGGCAACAACACGAGCTGGAAGCTGTCGGGCCGCTACGACTTCACCGACGCCTTCGCCCTCCGCGGCGCGGTCTCGACCGGCTTCCGCGCCCCGAGCCTGCAGCAGCAGTACTTCACCTCGACCTCGATCCTCTACATCAACCAGCTGGTCGGCGGCGTGACCACGGCCGTGCCATTCGAGACCGGCACCTATCCGTCGGTCAGCACGGTCGGCCAGGCCCTGGGCGGCAAGCCGCTGGAGCCGGAGAAGTCCAAGAACTTCTCGCTGGGCGCGGTCTACCACAAGGGTCCGTTCGAACTGACGATCGACGCCTACCAGATCAATGTCGACAACCGCATCGTCCTGTCGGAAACCCTGACGGGCAGCGCCACCGCCGCGGCGGGCACCAACGCCCGGGTGATCTTCGACCTGCTGTCGCGATACGGCGCGTCGGCCGGCCGCATCTTCACCAACGGCGTCGACACCAAGACCAAGGGCGTCGACATCGTGGCCCGCTACCGGATCCTCGACGACCAAGCCGGCACGTTCGACCTGACGGCGGCGGCCAACGTCAACGACTTCAAGGTCAACCGCACGCCGTCCACCACGGTGCTGCCGACCCCGACCACGCTGTTCGGCCGTCAGGCCACGCTGCGCTTCGAGGAAGGCACGCCGCGCAACAAGGTTTCGCTGCAAGGCGACTGGAGCAAGGGCCCCTGGGGCGCGACCCTGCGCACCACCCTCTATGGCAATGTCCTGTCGCCGGGCACCGCCGCCGACGGCAGCGGCGACTGGCACACGGGCTCGCAGGGCATCGTCGACCTGGAGGCCCGCCGTCGATTCGGCGAGCACACCACGGTGTCGCTGGGCGCGGACAACCTGTTCGACCAGTATCCCGACCAGGTGCCGCCGAACCTCAACACCAGCGGCGGCAACCCGTTCTCCAGCTTCTCGCCGTTCGGCTTCAACGGTCGCTTCCTCTACGGGCGTCTGGCGATCAACTGGTAGGCCGAAAACCGCGCAAACGTTTGGGCCCGGAGAGCGATCTCCGGGCCCTTTCTTATGCAAAGGTGCAAGCGCACAGGCCTTGGATAGACGTCCGTTTCTGACGTAAGGCGGTCAGAACATACACAGAATATCCCCATTCATCTGGAGCCGCGCGGCCATCCGACCCGAGCGTCCGAAGCCCCGTGGCGTTAATATCCGTCGATGTCTCTCGTACCCGCGCTCGACCTTGTTCTCCCCGGTCTTCCCGAGCCCACGATCAACGTGGCGCCGCACAACATGGAAGCCGAGCAAGCGCTGCTGGGCATCCTGCTCTACGACAACGCCGCCTACGAACGGTTGAGCGACAACCTGCAGGCCCGCTGCTTCTACGAACCCTTCCACCAGCGCCTATTCCAGTCGATCGAGACCCACGTCCGCAAGGGCCAGCTGGCCGAGCCGATCCTGCTGGCCGACGAGTTCAAGAAGGACCCCGCGTTCGAGGAGCTGGGCGGCCTGCGCTACCTGGCCGACCTCGTCGACCGCGCCCCGCCGGCGGCCAATGTCGGCGACTACGCCCGGGTGATCTTCGACCTGTCGCTGCGTCGCGAACTGATCCGCATCGGCGGCGACATCGCCACGGCCGCGCAAGGCGGCAACGAGGAAAAGCGCACCGCCCGCGACCAGATCGAGTCGGCCGAACAGAGCCTCTACAGCCTGGCCGAAAGCGGCGCGGCCTCATCGGGCTTCGTCAGCTTCGGCGACGCCCTGCGCGGCGCGGTCGAGATGACGGCCGAGGCCTACAGCCGCGAAGGCGGCATGTCGGGCGTCGCGACCGACCTGATCGATCTCGACCAGAAGATCGGCGGTCTGCACCCCTCCGACCTTGTGGTCCTGGCCGGTCGGCCGTCGATGGGCAAGACGGCGCTGGCGACCAACATCGCCTTCAACATCGCCAAAAAATACGCCTACGAGATCCAGCCCGACGGCACCAAGAAGACCGTCCAGGGCGGCGTCGTGGCCTTCTACTCGCTGGAAATGAGCGCCGAACAGCTGGCCCTGCGTATGCTGGCCGACGCTTCGGGCGTGTCGGGCGACCGCCTCCGCAAGGGCGAGATCGACGCCAGCGAGTTCGGCCGGGTCCGCGACGCGGCCATGGAGCTGCAGGAAGCGCCGCTCTACATCGACGCCACCGGCGGTATCTCGATCGCCAAGCTGACCGCCCGGGCCCGCCGCCTGAAGCGCCAGGTCGGCCTTGACCTGGTCGTGGTCGACTATCTTCAGCTGGTCACCGGCTCGGACCTCGGCGCCAACGCCAACCGGGTGCAGGAGGTCTCGCAGATCACCATGGGCCTGAAGGCCCTGGCCAAGGAACTGGCCTGCCCGGTCATCGCCCTCTCACAGCTGTCGCGTCAGGTGGAAGCACGCGACGACAAGCGGCCCCAGCTCTCCGACCTTCGGGAATCGGGCTCGATCGAACAGGACGCCGACATGGTCTGGTTCGTGTATCGCGAGGCCTACTATGTCGGCCGCGCCGAGCCGCGCGAGGGCACGCCCGAGCACCTGACCTGGCAGGAAGAGATGGACCGCCTGCACGGCCTGGCCGAGGTCATCATCGCCAAACAGCGTCACGGCCCCATCGGCACCGTGCGCCTGTCGTTCAACAGCGACACCACCCGCTTCGGCAACCTGGCCAAGGACCACTACTTCGCCCAGGCGCGGAACATTCCGTCGGACGAATAATCTTTATCGCCGATCTCCCCGGGAAGGCCGGGAAGATCGGAATAGGGGGATGGGCATTTGACCTCGCCCCCATGACCGGGCGAGTTTGCCCGCCTCGCCCCCTGTTCCGACGAGTCACATGGACTTCAGCCCCCTGCCCACCTCCAGCCTGGTCGGCGCCTTCCTGCTGGCGTTTCCGGCGCTGTTCTCGATCGTCAATCCGGTCGGGGCCTCGCTGATCTTCGACCAGGCGATGGCGGGCCGGGATCGGTCCGAGCGGTTGCGGCTGGCACGGCTGATCGGACTGTACGCCTTCCTGGTGCTTCTGGGGTCGCTGCTGCTGGGCGGCTATATTCTCAACTTCTTCGGCGTCAGCCTGGGGGCCCTGCGGGTGGCCGGCGGGCTCGTCGTGGCGATCCGCGCCTGGGGCCTGCTGATGGACCCGCAGGAGCACGAGGACCGCAAGACCAGCCAGACCGAGTCGGCCCAGCGCCACGAGGCCAAAGGGCAGGACGATGTCGCGTTCTTCCCGCTGACCATGCCGTTCACCACCGGCCCGGGCTCGATCTCGGTGGCCATCGCCCTGTCGTCCCAGCGCCCGACCGAAGGCAGCGGCGTGGCGCCCTTCTTCATCGGCGCCAGTCTGGCCGCGGCCCTGGTGGCGATCCTGGTCTGGCTGCTCTACAGCGCCTCGGGCCGGGTCATGCGGCTGCTGGGCCCCGGCGGCGCGCGGGTGCTGTCGCGGCTGGTGGCGTTCCTGCTGCTGTGCATCGGCGTGCAGATCATCGCCTCGGGCGCGGAGAACCTGGTGGCGCGGTTCCTGGCCACCCATCACGGTTAAGGCGTTGAACCGCCTGCCCGCGTCCGGTACGTCGGCCTCGTGACCGACTTCACCGACACCCGCATCACCATCGACCTCGACGCCCTGGCCGCGAACCACGCGGCCCTGCGCGCCCGCGCGGGCGGGGCCGAGGTGGCGCCAGCGGTCAAGGCCGACGCCTATGGCCTGGGCGCGGCCCAGGTCGCCGACCGCCTGTGGGCCGAGGGCGCGCGGAGCTTCTATGTCGCCCGCCTGTCCGAGGGCGTGGCCCTGCGCCAGGCGCTGGGCGACCGCGAGGCGATCATCCACGTGCTGGACGGCGTCACGCCCGGCTCCGGCGACACGTTGGAGGGCGCCCGGCTCACGCCCGTGCTCAACAGCCTGCCCCAGGTCGAGGCCTGGAACGCCCAGGCCCGTGCGGGTCGGCTGAAGGCGGCCCTGCACGTCGACACCGGCATGAACCGCCTGGGCCTGCGCCCCGAGGAGCTGAAGGTGCTGGTCAGCGCCTTTGATCGCCTCAAGCGGCTCGACATCGAGCTGGTCGTCAGCCACCTGGCCTGCGCCGACGAGCCGGCCCATCCGCTGAACGCGATCCAGCTGGAACGCTTCCAGGAGGCCGTCGCCCTGCTGCCGAACGCCCGACGCAGCCTGGCCGCCTCGGCGGGCCTGTTCCTGGGCGAGGCCTGGCGCTTCGACCAGGCCCGTCCAGGGATCAGCCTTTATGGCGGCGGGCCCGAGGGCCGGCCGCATCCGGAGATCCGCGCCGTCGCGACGGTAGAGGCGCCGATCCTGCAAGTCCGGGTCGTGCCGCGCGGCGAGAGCATCGGCTACGGCGCCGGCTGGACGGCGACCGAGACCACCCGTGTCGCCATCGTCGCGGCCGGCTACGCGGACGGGATTCCACGCGCCGCCTACCCGCGCGGCGCGGTCTGGTTCGACGGCGCGCGCCGGCCGATGCTGGGCCGCGTCTCCATGGATCTGATCGCGGTCGACATCACCGACTGCGACGCCGCCCGCCCCGGCGCGATGGTCGAGCTGTTCGGTCCGAACCTGCCGATCGACGACGCGGCCGAGGCCGCCGGCACTTCGGCCTACGAGCGGTTGACGCGATTGACGCTCCGCGCGACGCGCCGCTATGTGGGGCTGCGGGGCGGGTGAGGCTCAGCCTGTAATAGAGTTACGCTCGGGGGCGCGTCGATGTCGGACCTGTACGAAGAAGCCAAGCGCGCCTTGCTGACCGCCGCGCGCCAGGAGGCGGGCTGGCGCTGGGTCGCCCTGGCCGTCGTGGTCGCCGCCGTCGGCCTATTCCAACACCTGATCGGCTTCAAGCTGGTCGGCGCCCACGCCGACTTCTGGCGCGCGCCGCACAACGACATGGCCACCATGCTGGCCGGCCAGGAGGCGGTGTTCCGCCAGGCCTGGCGCTTCCCGCTGGTCGTCACCGACCGCCTGCTGTCCCCGGCCCTGCTGTCGGTCGTCTATACCGACAGCATCCCCTGGATGACGGTCGTGCTGAAGGCCACCGGCCTGTGGCATTGGCTGAACGGCCTGGGCCTGTTCTTCCTGATTTCCTACGCCCTGCAGCCGGTGGCGATGATCACCCTGCTGCGCACCCTGGACGTGCGCCAGGTCGTGCTGCTGGCGATGGGCGGTCTGCTGGCCCTGCTCACGCCCGCCTTCCTGATGCGCCACGGCCACGTGGCCCTGAGCGGCCACTGGGTGGTGATCTTCGCCCTGGCCGCCGCGGCCGACAGCATCCGTCACGGCCTGACCCTGCGCCGCGCCGGCGTCTTCGCCGGTCTGGCGGCGCTGGCCATGGGCGTGCACGCCTATCACCTGCCGCCGATCGGCTTCTGCTTCGCCGCCGCCATGGCTTCGGAGATCGCCCAGAAGCGCCCGCGAGCCTGGGCGAACTGCGCCAAGGCCGCGGGCCTGGTGCTACTCTGCATGGCCCTCACCGCCTTCGTGCTGGGCTATGGCGTCGGCCAGGGCGCCGGCGGCGGCAAGAGCCCGATCATCGGCTACTACTCGATGAACATCCTGGGTCCGATCCTGCCCCAGGGCTCGGCGTTGTTCGGCCAGACCTTCGAGGGCGGCTGGTTCAAGCAGACCCTGGACCCCAACGGCGGCCAGTGGTTCGAGGGCTATAACTACCTGGGCGCGGGCGTGCTGTTCACGATCGCCGCCGGCGTCTTCCTGTCGGTGCGCCACGGCTGGCTGCCGACGCCCGCCCGCGTGTGGAGCCGCCGCTGGCTGCCGCTGACCGTGGCCATGGTCGTCCTGACCCTCTGGGCCATCGGTCCCAACCCGTACCTCGCCCAGCGCCTGCTGTTCACCGGTCCGAAGCTGTCGGGCGTGTTCGAGTGGCTGAGCCTGTTCCGCGCCCACGGCCGCCTGTTCTGGGCCGCCGGTTATCTGCTGACCGCCGTCTCGATCGCGCAGATCGGCCGCTACGCACGCCCCATCACCCTGCTGGCTATCGCCGTCATCGCCGTCGGCCTGCAATGGGGCGACAGTCACGAGATGCGGGCCGGCGTGCGCCACACCTTCAGCGAAGGCGCGCCGTCCTATCATCCGGTCAATCTCGAGAAGTCGACGGTGCTGCACAACCGGCCCTGGGTGTTCGCGCCGACCTATTTCTGCGCCAACAACGTCATCGACCAGATGGAGATCTCGCAGCTGACCCTGGCGGCGGTGCGCACCGGCGGTACGTCGAACAGCGCCTCGACGGCCCGCGACCAGGGCATCGCGTGCCAGACGCCGGAAGACCTGTTCAAGGTCGCCGCGCCGAGCGATCCGCGCATCACCGTGGTCATGGAGGAAAGCGCCGGCGCCGAATACGGCCGCTTCACCCAGCGCACCGACTGCCGCCGCTTCCTGCGCGGCCTGATCTGCGGCCAGGGGCTGGACAAGGTTCCGGGCCTGACCGAGATCGCGCCCTATGTCCCGAACGGCAGCCGCGTGCTGGCCCAGGTCAATTTCGACCAGGGTGTCAGCCCGCCAGAGCTGATCTCGGGCTGGTCGGCCGCCGATCCCAAGGGGATCTGGTCCAATGGCCCGCATTCGGTGATGACGATCAACGTCCCCGGCGTCGCGCCCGGAGCGCCGCTGATCGTCGAACTGCACGCCATGAGCTTCAACAAGCCGCCCGAGGTGATGCAGAAGATCGAGGTGTCGGTGAAGGGCCGCAAGCTGGTCACCTGGAACGTCGAGAAGGCCAACTGGCGCCCGTATCGCGTCAGCATCCCGGCCGATCTCGTCACGCCGGGCCAGCCGCTGACGCTGGAGTACACGATCGGCGCCCCCAATCCCCCGACGCCGGAAGACCCGCGCAGCATCGGCCTGGGCGTCGAGAAGGTGATCATCAGCCAGTAGGCGTCGCGCGCTACGGGACGGCCAGGGCCCGCAGCCGCGCGGCGTTGACCGTCTCGACGGCCGCCTTCAGCACGGCCGCGCTGTCGGCGGCGCCGTCGGCGGCGATGCTGTAGCGGTCGGCGGCGACCACGGCGTAGCGGCCGGACTTGGCGGCCTCGTCCCACTGCTCGGTGACGGTGCGACCGCCGGCCGTGGTGACGGTCTCATAGCCGGTGGCCGTCCGGCGCGTACTGTGCGCGCCGACCGCATCGTCGCTGGCCCCGACCGAGCCGATCGCGCCCAGGTCCACGACCTCCAGCGTGAAGGCCGCGCCATCCTTGACGTAGCGGGCGCTGACCTTGGTCATGCCCGGCTCGGTCCCGGCCTGGCTCCGGACATCGGTGCGCGCGAAGCCGCCGACCGTGGCCGGCAGCAGGGCTGGCAGGCTGCCCGGGGTCAGAGGCTTGGTTCCCTTAGCCGCCGCCATCTCTGCGCGCGCGGAATCCTTCCGCAGTTGGCCGACGGTGACTTCGCCGCCATTGACCTCGACGCGGGCGGAGGCGTCCGGGTCCTTGGGCTGGGCGCGACCACAGGCCGTCAGAGCCGCCGTCGCCAGGATCGCCGCCCACCAAGCCTTGTTCATCGTCGCGCTCCTCGACACCTGCCTTGATGCAAACGCATCGGCCCACAGCTTGGCTGCGTCCGGCTTTGGCGCAGCGTCTCGCCAACCTGTAGTCTCCCGCTATCCGAGAATCAGGAGACTCCATGGCCCGCGACGGCGCCGTCTACGCCTGCCAGTCCTGCGGCGCGGTCCAGACCAAATGGTCCGGACAGTGCCCCGCCTGCCAGAGCTGGAACACCCTGGTCGAGGAGGTCGGCGCCAAGCCGCCCGGCGCCCTGGCGACGACCAAGGCCACCCGCGTGCGCGGCTTGCAGTTCACCGGCCTGCAGAGCGACACCGCCCCGCCTCCGCGCATCATGACGGGCGTCGACGAGTTCGACCGGGTCTGCGGCGGCGGCGTGGTGCCCGGCTCGGCCATCCTGATCGGCGGCGACCCGGGCGTCGGCAAGTCCACCCTGCTGCTGCAGGTCTGCGCCAGCGCCGCCCTGCGGGGCGTCTCCTGCGCCTATATCTCCGGCGAGGAAGCCGTCGAGCAGATCCGCGGCCGCGCCGACCGCATGGGCCTCGCCCAAGCCAATGTCAGCCTGGCGGCCGAGACTTCGCTGCGCGACATCCTGGATGGCCTGAAGCGCGACAACTTCGATCTGGTGGTCATCGATTCGATCCAGACGATGTGGAGCGACGCCCACGAGGCCGGGCCCGGCACGGTCACCCAGGTCCGCGCCTGCGCCACCGAGCTGGTGCGCCTGGCCAAGAAGAAGGGCGTGGCGATCCTGCTGGTCGGCCACGTGACCAAGGACGGCCAGATCGCCGGTCCGCGCGTGGTCGAGCACCTGGTCGACGCGGTCCTGGCCTTCGAAGGCGAGCGTGGCTATCCGTTCCGCATCCTGCGCGGGGCCAAGAACCGCTTCGGAGCCACCGACGAGATCGGCGTCTTCGAGATGGGCGATGTCGGCCTGCGCGAGGTCAAGAATCCCTCGGCGCTGTTCCTCAACGAGGGCGGCGAACGCTCGGCCGGCGCGGCGGTGTTCGCCGGCATCGAGGGCTCGCGACCCGTCCTGGTGGAATTCCAGGCCCTGGTCGCGCCTTCCGCGTACGGAACGCCGCGCCGCGCCGTGGTCGGATGGGACTCCGGACGGCTCGCCATGGTGCTGGCGATCCTGGAATCCCGATGCGGCCTTGGTTTTGGCGACAAGGACGTCTATCTGAACGTCGCTGGCGGCCTCCGGATCACGGAGCCGGCGGCGGATCTCGCCGCGGCGGCGGCCCTGGCCTCCTCCGCCCTGGACGTCGCCCTGCCCCAGGACTGCGTCGTGTTCGGCGAACTCAGCCTGTCGGGTGAAGTACGGCCCGTCAGCCGGATGGAGACGCGTTTGAAGGAAGCCGCGAAACTGGGATTTGGCCGGGCGCTCGGACCGCTCTCCGGCCTCCCTGAAGGCGGCGGAGCCTTGCCGGTCGCGGGCGTCGCCCGTGTCGCCGACGCCGTCCGCCGGATCGGCGACGAGATCTGGAGCAGCCTGACGTGACGCCGTTCGACATCATCGCCGGGCTCCTGCTGCTGGTCTCCGGCGTCACCGGGTGGGTGCGCGGCGCGTCGCGCGAGCTGACCTCGGCCCTGTCGTTCATCATCGCCGCCGCCATCTCATTGTTTGGCCTGCGGATCTCCGGCCCGATCTTCCGCAACCTCATGGACCCCGACTGGGCCGCCACGGCGGCGGCCATAGTGGTGGTTTTCGTCGTCTTCTTCCTGATCATCCGCCTGATCGGCGGCCAGCTGACCGCCGGCCTGCACGAGACCTCGGCCGGAACCCTGGACCGCGCGGTCGGCGCGACCTTCGGGGTGATCCGGGCCGTGTTGATTCTGGGCGTCTTCAACCTGCTGCTGCACCTGGCGACGCCGCCGGATCGCATGCCGCACTGGGTCCAGGATTCGATGTTCTATCCCTTGTCCGAAGCCAGCGGCGCGGTGCTCAAGGTCTTCGCCCCGAAGGGCAAGGCCCTGGCCGGCAAGCTGGCCCCGGCGATCAAGGAAGCCGTTCATGAGGGCGGCGACAATACGTCCGGCGAGAAGTCGTCGGATAAAGGCTATGATGATGACCAGCGTCGGAAGCTCGACGACCTGGTGGAGAAATCACGATGACCTTCCTAGGCCAGTCGACCGACCGCTATTCCTCGTCGCCGTGGCGCGATCCCGAGGACGACACCCTGCGCCTGGAGTGCGGCGTGTTCGGCGTCTTCGGCGTCCGTGACGCCGCCGCCATCGCGGCGCTGGGCCTGCACGCCCTGCAGCATCGCGGCCAGGAGGCCTGCGGCATCGCCGCCTTCGACGGCAATCGCTTCCATACCGAACGCCACATGGGCCACGTCGGCGACGCCTTCACCGGGGCCGACCTCGTCCAGCGTCTGCCGGGCGCCCTGGCCATCGGCCACACCCGCTACTCCACGGCCGGCGGCAGCGGCATCCGTAACGTCCAGCCGATGTTCGCCGATCTGGAAACCGGCGGCGTGGCCATCGCCCACAACGGCAACCTGACAAACTTCCTGACCCTGCGCGAGCGTCTGGTGCAGGAAGGCGCGATCTTCCAGTCGACCTCGGACTCCGAAGTCATCCTTCACCTGATCGCCCGTTCGCGGAAGGCCAAGATCGTCGACCGCTTCATCGACGCCGTCGGCCAGATCGAAGGCGGCTACGCCCTGGTGGCCATCACCAACAAGAAGATGATCGGCCTGCGCGACCCGCTGGGCATCCGCCCGCTGGTGCTGGGCGACCTGGAGGGCAAGCCTGTTCTGGCGTCCGAGACCTGCGCCCTCGACATGATCGGCGCCCGCTTCGTCCGCGACATCGAGCACGGCGAGATGGTGGTGATCGAGGAAACCGGCATCACCTCGACCAAGCCCTTCCAGACCCAGGCCGCGCGCCCCTGCGTGTTCGAATATGTCTATTTCGCCCGTCCCGACAGCGTCGTGAACGGCCGCTCGGTCTATGGCGTGCGCAAGCGCATGGGCCGGAACCTGGCCAAGGAAACCGGCGTCGAGGCCGACGTCGTGGTGCCGGTGCCGGACTCGGGCGTGCCCGCGGCCCTGGGCTTCGCCCAGGAGAGCGGCATCCCGTTCGAGATGGGCATCATCCGCAACCACTATGTGGGCCGCACCTTCATCCAGCCGACCCAGGGCGTGCGCGAACTGGGCGTGCGCATGAAGCACAGCCCCAACCGCGCCATCCTGGCCGGCAAGCGCGTCGTCCTGATCGACGACTCGATCGTGCGCGGCACCACCTCGCTGAAGATCGTCCGCATGGTCCGCGAGGCCGGCGCCACGGAAGTCCACCTCCGCTCGGCCAGCCCGCCGATCAAGTGGCCCGACTTCTACGGCATTGACATGCCCGAGCGCGAACAGCTGCTGGCGGCCAACAAGTCGCTGGAAGAGATGGCCAAGTTCCTGGAAGTGGACAGCCTGGGCTTCCTGTCGGTCGAGGGCCTGTACGACGCCCTGGAAGCTGGCCCGCGCGATCCGGCCGCCCCGCAGTTCACCGACCACTACTTCACCGGCGACTATCCGACCCGCCTGACGGACCGCGAGATCGCCGAGGGTCGCAACGAGACCAACGACAAGCAGCTTTCGCTGCTCAGCGCCTAAGTCTTTCCGTGACCCTGAAGAGCGTTCTCGAGAAGCTGAAGCTCGAGCCGTACGTCCTCGCCCTGTTCGGCATGGTCGTGCTGGCCTCGATCCTGCCCGTGCGTGGCGAGGCGGCGCACGGCCTGAACATCGTCGTCAAGCTGGCCATCGCGCTGCTGTTCTTCCTGCACGGGGCCAAGTTGTCGCGCGACAACGTTGTGGCGGGTCTGACCCACTGGCGGCTGCACCTGCTGATCCTGGCCTTCACCTTCGTGATGTTCCCGATCCTGGGCCTGCTGGCCAGCAAGCTCAATTTGTTGCCGCCGACCCTGGCGGCCGGGATTCTGTTCCTGTGCTGCCTGCCCTCCACCGTGCAGTCGTCGATCGCCTTCACCTCGATCGCGCGCGGCAATGTCGCGGCCGCCGTCGTGGCGGCCAGCGCCTCCAACCTGTTCGGCATCTTCATCACCCCGGTCCTGGTCGGCCTGCTGATGCACACCCAGGGCGGCGCGGCGGGCGGCTGGACATCGGTGCGGGACATCGTCGTCCAGCTGCTGCTGCCGTTCATCGCCGGCCAGTTGGCCCGGCCGCTGGTCGCCGGGTGGATCCAGCGGCACAAGTCGCTGATCGGCTATGTCGATCGCGGCTCGATCCTGCTGGTCGTCTACGCCGCCTTCAGCGAGGCCGTGGTCGGCGGCATCTGGCACAAGATCTCGCCGCTGCAGCTGGCGATCCTGCTGGCGGTCTGCGGCGTGCTGCTGGCCGTCGTGCTGGCCGCCACCACCTTCGGGGCGCGGGCGCTGGGCTTCTCGCCCGAGGACGAAAGGGCCATCACCTTCTGCGGCTCCAAGAAGAGCCTGGCCACCGGCGTGCCGATGGCGGGCATCCTGTTCCCCGGTCCGACGGCCGGCATCATCGTGCTGCCGCTGATGATCTTCCACCAGATCCAGCTGATGGCCTGTTCGGTCATCGCCCAGCACTACGCCCGTAAGGCCGCCGAACAGGAGATGGAAGCTTAAGGGCTTGCCCCGGTTTCCGTCCGCCCTCGCCTGTTCTAGAACCCGCCCATGACTTCCGACTCCCAAAAGCCGCTGGCCGGCCGCATCGCCCTCGTCACCGGCGCCACGCGCGGCATCGGCGGGGCGGTCGCCCTGGGCCTGGCCCAGGCCGGCGCCCACGTGATCGCGGTGGGCCGCACGCAAGGCGCCCTCGAGGCCCTGGACGACGCTATCCTGGAGGCCACCGGCGAGCGCGCCACCCTGGTCCCACTGGACCTGCGTGAGCCTGACGGCCTGGACCATCTGGGCGCGGCCATCCATCAGCGTTGGGGCAAGCTGGACATCCTGGTCGGCGCGGCCGGCCTGCTGGGTCCCCTCACCCCGGTGAGCCACCTGGAGCCCAAGGGCTGGGACATGATCCTGTCCACCAACCTGACGGCCAACTGGCGCCTGATCCGCGCCATGGATCCGCTGCTGCGCGCCTCGGACGCCGGCCGGGCGCTGTTCTTCTCCAGCAGCGTCGCCAAGACCCGGCCGGCCTTCTGGGGCGCCTACTCGGCCACCAAGGCGGCCCTCGAGGCCATTGTCGATGTCTATGCCGACGAGATGGAGAACACCGCCGTCCGCGCTCTGTGCGTCGATCCGGGCGCCATGCGCACCCGGATGCGCTCCGGCGCGTTCCCGGGCGAGGATCCCCAGACCGTTCCCGCGCCAGAAACCATCGTGCCGTTCATCATCGACCTGGTCCGCCCCGATCGCGAACCGCCCAAGGGCGTGGTTCGCTTCAAGGATCGGGGCCAGGAAGCGCCCAGCATCGACGCCTAGAAATCCGAGACCGGCAGGCCGAACGGAAAGCTTTCTAACGGCGAAGCTGCTTCAGCAGCAGGTTCGCCGTGGCCGTCGCCGAGCCATCTCCGGTCAGGGCGGCGGCCACGATCGCTTGGTCCCTGACCGAATAGGCCACCACGGCGCTCGCGCCCGGCGTACCGCCCAGATGTCCTAGCCAAAGGCCTTTAGAGCCGTCGGCCTCCGGAACTTCGATGACCATCGCGCCCAGGCCGTAGAAGCTGCCGGCGTCGAACATCGGATAAAGCTGGCCGAACATCGCCGTCAGCGTCTCCTGCTTCAGCAGCTTACCGCCCAGCAGCGCCGCCCAGACCCGAGCCATGTCCTCGGCGGAGCCCACGGCGCCGCCCGCCGCGCCGGCCCAGGCGGGCTCGATCGGGGTTTCCTTGGCCGAGACCAGCTTGGCGACGTCCTCGGCCCTGTCACCGTCAGCCAGCATCCGCAGCGACTTCAGGCCCAGCGGCTTGATGACCCGCGCCTCGACGGCGGCCTGCCACGTCTGACCATCGACCGTCTCGATCACCTTGCCCAGCAGCGCGTAGCCGGTGTTGGAATACCGCCAGCGCTCGCCGGGACACGACATGGCCCCATGGCGAGCGATGATCTTCACATCCTCGTCCAGGGTATGGGCGCGGCGCTCGGCCCGAGCTTTCAGATCCTCGTTGGCGCTGAACAGGCCGCCGGTGTGGGCCAGCAGGTCGCGGAGGGTCACCACGTCGCCGTTGGGCACGCCGGCCACGTATTTCGAGATCGGATCTTCCAGCTTGAGCTTGCCGGCCTCGGCCAGCTGCAGGACGACGATGGCGACCAGGCTCTTGCCGGCGCTGGCCCAGAACAGCATCGGCGGCTGCTCACCACTGTCGGTGCGGCTCCAGGCGCCCCTGCCGGGGATCAGCACGGCGGCGGTCATGGCCGGCGCCTTGGTCGCGGCCTTGGCCTGAACGAACGCCGCCTCCAGCCGCGCGACCGCTTCTGGATCAAGCGCGGCCTTGGGAACCTCGGTCAGCAGCGGCGGCGCGACGGCCGGATGCCACGGCGGGCCGGCATAGGTCACCGCGCTGGTGCAGACCACGGGCTTGTAGTCGGCCGCCGACGCCGCCAACGGCAGCGCCATCAAGATCAAAGCCAGCCCCAAGCCTCGCATCGCCGTCCCTCCACGTTCAGCCCACAAGGCTGAACGCGTATGGCGAAGTTTAGGCTCTCAGCGCCCCTTCGGCTTGCCCGGACCGGTGTTGCCACGCACGGTGCGCGCGCCGGACACCGGACGCTTGGGCCCCGCCGCCTTGCCGCCCGCCGACTTGGCCCCGACCTTGTAGCTGGGCGCGGTCGAGACCTTCTTCTGGACCTTGGGGCCCAGCTTCTTGACCGACTTGACCGCGGCCTTGCCCGGTTCGGCGGCCACGGCGCTTTCGACCGCCGGAGCCGCCTTGGCGGCGGGCGCCTTCTTCTTGACCGGCTTGGCCTCGCGGGGGTCGGGCAGGCCCGCCTCGATCGCGGCCTTGGCGGCGGCTTCGTCGGCCAGGCGCTTGGACTTCTTGACCGTGTTGCGGGAGGCGCGGATGCGTTCCTCCTCGCGTTCGCGGCGTTCGAACTCGCGCTTGCCCCGGCCGCTGTGGCCCTTGGCCTCGCCGTCGGCATAGGGGTTGGCGCCCGACTTGATGGTGATGCGCAGCGGCACCCCCGGCAGGTCGAAGCTCTCGCGCAAGGAGTTGATCAGATAGCGCCGATAGTGGTCGGGCATCTGGTCGGCGCGACTGGAGAACAGCACGAAGGTCGGCGGACGGGCCTTGGTCTGGGCCATGTACTTGGGTTTCACGCGGCGGCCGCTGACGGCGGGCGGCGGGTGGCGCTGCATGGCCATCTGCAGCCAGTCGTTCAGGTCGCGCGTCTTGACCTTGGTCGACCAGTCCTTGTGGATCTTCAGCACGGCCGGCATCAGCTTGTTGACGCCGCTGCCGGTCTCGCCCGACAGCGCCACCACCGGCGCGCCGCGCACCTGGGGCAGCATGCGCTCGGCGTGCTCGCGGAAAGCGGCCAAGGTCGCGGCCTGGTCCTCGACCAGATCCCACTTGGCCAGCACGAACACCAGGGCCCGCCCTTCCCGCTCGCTCAGGTCGGCGATCTGCAGATCCTGGATCTCGAAGGGGTGGGTGGCGTCCATCACCAGCACCACCACCTCGGCGAAGGTGATGGCGCGGATGGTGTCCTGGGTGGAGAGCTTCTCCAGCTTCTCCTGGACCTTGGCCTTCTTGCGCAGGCCGGCGGTGTCGACCAGGCGGACCTTCTTGTCGCCCCATATCCAGTCGACCGAGATCGAGTCGCGGGTGATGCCGGCCTCGGGGCCGGTCAGCAAGCGCTGCTCGCCGATCAGGCGGTTGATTAGGGTGGACTTGCCGGCGTTCGGACGGCCGACGATGGCCAGCCGGATCGGCTTGTCCTCGTCATCCTCGTCGTCGGAATACTGGTCCTCGGGAACGGCTTCCAGCATGGCGGCGTACAGCTCGGCCATGCCTTCGCCGTGCTCGCCCGAGATCGGGATCGGCTCGCCCAGGCCCAGCTTGTAGGCCTCGCCGATGCCCGACTGGCCGGCTTTGCCCTCGGCCTTGTTGGCGGCGATGATCACCGGCTTGCCGCGACGGCGCAGCAGGGCGGCGAACACCTCGTCCAGCGGCGTGACGCCTTCGCGAGCGTCGTAGATGAACAGCGAGAGGTCGGCTTCCTCGATCGCCAGTTCGGTCTGGGCGCGCATGCGCGCTTCCAGGCTCTCGTCGGCGACGTCCTCGAAGCCGGCGGTGTCGATCAGGTGCAGGTCGAGGTCGCCCAGGCGGCCGTCGGCGTAGCGGCGGTCACGGGTGACCCCCGGCTGGTCGTCGACGATGGCCAGCTTCTTGCCAGCCAGACGGTTGAACAGCGTGGACTTGCCCACATTGGGGCGGCCGACGATGGCGAGTTTCAAAGGCATAGGGCGTCCAGTAGTCGATTTTCACGTTTCCCGCAAAAGGCGTTGGAAAAGCGAACGCCCGGGCCAGCTTTCGCGGACCCGGGCTCAAGAGCGTTTCAAGTTGTCGAGCGAGCCCGAAGGCGCACCTTCTTGGCTTAGCGGATGGCGATCAGTTCCGCGTCATCCGTGACGAGGTAGATCATGTCGCCGACCGCGATCGGATTGATCAGCACCGAGGAACCGACCTTGAGGGTCTTTTCCTTGGCGCCGGTCTTGGCGTTCAAGGCGACGGCCTCGCCGGCGCTGGACACCGTGATCAGGCGGCCATTGGCCAGGATCGGGGTCGACCACAGGATAGGATGCTTGGCCCGCTTCTTCTTCTGCTTCTTGGACAGGGCCTCGGTGTTGTTGAGGTCCTGGATCCAATAGACCGAGCCGTTTTCGCGCGAGACGCAGATGACCTGGCCGGCCTTGTCGACGACATAGACCACGTCGCCGGCGACCCACGGGGTGGTGATGGCGGTGACCGGCAGGCTCCAGCGGGCCTGGCCCGAGCGCAGATCGGTGGCGGCGAAGACGCCCGAGTGGCTGACGGCGAAGACGTCGCCCTTGTAGATCACCGGGCGGCCCGGGATATCGCGGATTTCCGACAGCGCGTTGGTGCGGCTGGCGCGGCTGAGGGCCTCGCTCCACAGGTCGTTGCCGTTGGTCGCGCGCAGGGCCACCAGCTCGCCCGAGGCGAAGCCGGCCACGACGGTGTCACCGCTGACGGCGGGGGTCGAGGCGGCCAGGATGCGGGCCGGTTCGCTGAGGGCCTGGTAGGTCCAGCCCGGCGCGCCGGTGGCGGCGTCGAAGGTCAGCAGTTCATTGTCGGTCGAGACCACGAACACGCGGCCGTCGGCGACGGTGGGGGCGGCGTGGATCGGAGTGGTGACCGGCTGCGTCCAGTTCAGATTGCCCGAGGCGGCGTCGATCTGGGCCACCAAGCGGAAGCCCGAGGCGACATAGAGCTTGTTGTCGGCCCCGACGGCGAGGCCGCCACCGAAGCCCGTGCGGTCGTTCTTCTTGGGCAGCAGGCCCATGAAGCCGGCCTTCTTGATCGAACCGGCGGCCGGGCGCAGGTCCTTACGCCAGATCTGCGAACCCGACTTGGCGTCGATCGCCACGACGTCGGCCTCGCCGTCCATCACGAAGATGCGGCCCTCGGCCGAGACCGGCGGCGCGGTGACGTGGAAGGTCTTGCCGCTCTTCTTGCCGAAGCCCTTCTTCCAGGCGATCTGGAAACCCTTGCCGGCGTCGACGTGTTCGATCGACTGCTCGGCGTTGCCGCCCGGCAGGCGCCATTCGGTCTGGACGACCGGCTCGGGCAGGAAGAAGTCCGCGCCCTTCAGCGTCTCGTTGGCCTCGACCTTCTGGTCGAAGGCGATGATCGAGATGCGCTGCCCCTGGCTGGCCGTGGACTTGTTCTTGTCCTTGCCGTGGAACGGATTGAGCTTCGAAACCGTCGAACAGCCGGTGACGGCCATGGACGCCGACATCAGCGCGACCAGGGCGACGGAACGCTTGGAGATCATCAGGCGGCTCATTGGGCGTTAGGGGCGGCTTGCGGAGCGAGGCCCGCGGGCAGTTGGCTCATCGGCGGCATGGGCGGCAGGGCGGCGGCGGCCTTCACGGCGGCGGCCAGGTCCTTGGCGGTGCCCGAGTCGATCAGTTGCATGGCCGCCTGGGCGCGCTGGCGCACCTCTTCGGACGTGCTGCTGTCCAGCGAATTGGCCAGGATCACGAAGTCGGCGCGCGCGCCCTTCAGGTCGCCGGCCTGCAGCTTGGCGAAGGCCAGCGCTTCCTTGGCGTACACGCGGTACGGACTCTTTTCCCCCGCCAAAGGCGTCAACCTCGACTCAAGATCCTTGTAGGGAGCCGTGTCCATCAGGGCGAAGGCGGATTTGAGGCGGGCCAGGTCGCCCAGCAGGGCGTTCGGCGCGGCCTTGGCGGCCTCGTCGAAATAGCCGACGGCCTCCTTGGTCTTGTTTTCTTCCAGACGGATGTCGCCCATCTGCAGCAGGGCCAGGGCCTTGTAGCCCGCGGCGCCGCCGTCGGCGACGGTCTTGAACTGGCCGAAGGCAGCCGCCGGACCCTGCTTCTGAGCGGTTTCCAGCGCGGACTGATAGCCTTCCGAGGCCTTGTTGGCCTGGGTCGTCTGGTACGAGGTCCAGCCCCAGTAGCCGCCGACGCCGATCACCACGGCCACCACGGCCGCCGCCACGAACGGCAGCGATTTCACCGCCAGCGTACGATAGCGCTCGGAGCGAAGCTGTTCTTCGACTTCGTCAAAAACATCGACCACGAAACGAGGCTCCGAAACAGGCGCTAGCCCAGGCACGCCGCCCGCACTGGAGCGACGCCGCTGGGTTGAAGACAGATTGTGGCGGGCGGAGGGCCGCTCGCCGAGGCGGCGAACCTATAGCGTGCCGCGCCGGGCCGCAACGCCCGCTGGAGCGGCGATTTCGATCGTCAGACGACGCTTTCCCGCAACGGGTCGGCGAAGGGCACGTCGATCGCCTCAAATCGCTGTTCAAGCGCCTCGGTTCCGTGTGCTTTCTTGAAATCGACCTCTCGTTCGGTGATTGGCAGCAGCCAGTAGCACCGGGTCGTCTTCAATCCCGCGCGGAAGATCTCCAGCCTGGGCCCGTCGCGATAGGGCAGCGAGATCAGAGCGTGGTCGCACGACGAATTGCCCAACCACCCGCGCCCAAGATTGACCGAATGATGCAGGCCCAACGGCGCGCCGGTCATGTGGTAGTGGGCTGTCACCGTCAGCACCTCGGCGATCTCGGCCGACTCGACTTGGCTGAACATGTGCAGTTCGATTGGGCGGCCCGCACGCAGGCGGGACATTCCCACGGTCGCATAGACCCAAAGACCGTCTGCGCTGCCCGGCGCGAACTTCACGATCGAGAAGGCGCCCGGCATGGAGCTCGTAGGATTGCGCGGCATGACACAGGGCTGCGCCGGACGCCCCCAGACGGCTTCGTAGTGCCGTCGCAGAGCCGCGTCTCGACGCTCGCCCAGTCCGAACATGGCTAGCTCTTCTTGGCGTAATAGGTCTCGGCGTCGCCTGGGAAGCTGCGATCCTTCACGTCACGGGCGAATTCGGCCGCGGCGCGCTCGATCTCGCCCTTCAGGTCGGCGTAGCGGCGGACGAACTTCGGGGTCCAGTCGAACAGGCCCAGCATGTCGTCGACGACCAGCACCTGGCCGTCGCAGCCGGCCGAGGCGCCGATGCCGATGGTGGGGACAGAGACCGCTTCCGTAACCTCGCGGGCCAGGCTCTCGGCCACGCCCTCGACGACGATGGCGAAGGCGCCGGCCTCCGCCGTCAGGCGGGCCTCTTCCAGCACCTTGGCGCGGCCGGCCTCGTCCCGGCCCTTGGCCTTGAAGCCGCCCTCCAGTAGCACGGCCTGGGGGCGCAGGCCGACATGGCCCATGACCGGCACGCCGCGCTGGGTCAGGTAGGCGATGGTCGCCGGCACGGTCAGGCCGCTCTCGACCTTCACGGCCTGGGCGCCGGTCTCCTTCATGATCCGCACGGCGTTGGCGTAGGCCTCTTCGTGCGAGTTCTCGTACGAGCCGAACGGCATGTCGACGACGACCATGGCCTTCTTGGAGCCGCGCATCACCGCCTGGCCATGCAGGATCATCATGTCCAGGGTCACGCCGACGGTGTTGGGCAAGCCGTGGACCACCATGCCCAGCGAATCTCCCACCAGCAGCAGATCGCAGGCGTCGTCGAGCGCGGCGGCGACCGGGGCGGTGTAGGCCGTCAGGCAGACGATCGGTACGCCGCCCTTGCGGGCGGTGATGTCGGGGGCGGCCAGACGGCGGACCGTCTCTTCACGATGGGCGGACACGGCGAGCGCTCCCTAAGCGGCTTCTTCTAGAGCGCCGTTTGTGGGCCGGATCGCGCCGCACCGCAACATGAACGGCGATAACACCGTCAAGGCGGCGCGGCGCGGCGGACCTTCAGTCCGCGGCGTCAGAAGTCCTCGACCGCGCGCGTCACGAAGAACGCCAGCGCCACCACCGCCAGACCCGCGGCCAGCCAGACCGCCTCGGCGCTGGACGGAGTCGCCAGCACCGCGTTGAACTTGGCCACGCCGGCGTTGATCTCGTTCTCCAGCGTGTGGCTGCCATTCTTCGACAGTTGCGCGACTTCGTTGGAGAAGCGGGTCGACAGCAGCTGGAAGGCCGCGATCAGGCCCGCCGCGCCACCGGCCACGGCGATGAACATGCGCCGCATCGCCCATCCGCGGTCCAGCTTGGCCGCGACCTCGGCGTTGAACAGGGCCGCGTCGGGAAACGACGGCGGCTCGGCGAACATGCGGCTTAGTTGGGCTTCGAAATCGGGTTCAGCCATGTGCTTCCCTCCTCGCCCCTTCCTCTGGCCGGGCGAGCCTCGCCCGGAGTTTATCCAAACCACGTTTGACATGGGATTTGACCGTGCCGATCGGGATATTCAAGGCCTCGGCCGCTTCGGCGTGAGACCAGTCGGCGCCGTAGCACAGGGAAACGCACAGGCGCTCCCCGCGTGACAGCGACTTCAGGGCCTCGTCGAGGTCGATGCGGCTGGCCGCGTCCTTCGACGCGTCGCGCACCATGACATCCTCGACCGGCTCGACGGTGTCCGAGAAGATCAGCCGCGCCTCGCGCTTGACCTTCTTCAGGTAGAGCCGCGCGGCGATCCTTCTGATCCAGGCCCCGAAGGTCCCCTCCCCACGGAACTCGGCGGCCTGTTCGAAGCCCGTCATGAAGGCGTCCTGGGCCAGGTCGTCGGCGGTGGCCGAGTCGGCGCCCATGCGTCTCAAGAGACCCCGGACAGCCGAGCCGTGCCTGCGCACCAGCTCCCCGTAGGCCCGGCGGTCGCCCGCCGCCGCTTGCGCGGCGAGCTCGACATCATGGCCAGTTGGTGGGCGTTCCATGCCCATTGGATCAAGCCCCTCCCAAGGCTCGCGAGCCGCCTAGACCCGCTCTTCCTTGTTGGGATTGAAGAAGCTGAGCACGATGAAGGCCACGCCGATCACCACCGGGATGCAGGCGATCCCGAAGCCGTCGAAGTCGTCGCCGCCGTGAATGAAGTCGCCGAAATAGGTGGCGCCGGCGATGCCGATGCCGATCGCCAGCCAGATCACGCCGGTGCGCAGGTCGCGCAGGCGGGTCGGCGGGGTCTTCACGCTGCGGCTCATCGCCTCGATCACCTCGGGCGGGATCGGCTGGCCCTTTTCGATGGCGACACGCAGGGTGCGCTGCATTTCGCGACGCTCGCGGCTCTTGAAGTAGAACGGCAGGCAGACGATGGCGACGATCATGGCGAAGGCGCCGATCGGAACGATGATTTCAGGACCCATTTTAAATCCTCCAACGAGTTGTTTGGACGACGCCCCCGCGCCGCCTTCACTGGTAAGAGGCGTTCACGGTCCTGATTGGAGGCGCCCGCCGGGATGAAACTTTCGTAAGGCCAACAAAAGCTCGACGATCGTGAGGGCCGGACGACGCCATACCGAAGGGCCGCCGACCATCAGGACCGCGGCGCAACGAAACCCCAAGAGCTACGGCAGGCGCCCTCGAAGGCTAGTCGCCGCCGACCGCAGGTCTGGACGCGCCAACGTACGAGATGATTTCGGACATCGTGGCGAACGACACCGTGGGCTGGTGCTGGGCCAGGATCGCGGGCTTGGCGTAGCCCCAGCCGACGGCGCCGCAGTCCAGGCCCACCGCGCGGGCGGCCTCGATGTCGCGGGTCTCGTCGCCGATGCAGATGACCTTGTCGCGGCTGACGCCTCGGGCCGTGACCTGCTTGAACTTGCGGGCCTTGCCGAACAGCGACGCGCCGCAGGCATAGAGACTGATCAGTTCGCCCAACTCCTCGCCCAGTACGCGACGGATCACCGCCTCGCTATTGGAGCTGACCACAGCGATCTTCACGCCCGCCGCGTGCAGGGCGCGCAGCATCCGGGCGGTCTCGGGGAACAGCGGGATGGTGTGAGCGTCGGCGGCCATCAGCTTCTTGCCGGCGCGAGCGATCAAGGGGAGCTTCCAGGGCGAGACGCCCAGATAGCGGATGACCTCGCGGGTGCTGCGGCCGCGCAGCATCTCGATCTCTTCGTTGGTGACGGTCTTGAAGCCGTACCGGCGCGCCATCGGATTGACAGCCCGCATCATCCAGGCCGCGCTGTCGGCCAGCGTGCCGTCGAAGTCAAAGATGACCAGCTCGTATCGCGAGACAGCGTCCCCCACGCGTCAAAAACCCCCTCATGGCTCGCGACAACGCGAGACCTTCCGTCCAGTGATAGACCGATCTCCTGGAAATTGTCGTCTTAAACTTCGCTCGCGGCGCGAGGGAAACGCGGACTAGCCGATCGCGGCTTCGTAGATCTCAGGCTTGAAGCCGACCAGCCGGCGGTCGCCCAGGTCGAGCACCGGGCGTTTGATCATCGAAGGCTGGGCCAGCATCAGGGCGATGGCCTTGTCGGCGTTCAGGTTCTGGCGATCGGCCTCGTCCAGCTTGCGGAAGGTCGTGCCCGCGCGGTTCAGGATCGTCTCCCAGCCGTGCTCCTGGACCCAGCCTTCCAACGTCGCGCGATCGATCCCGACCGCCTTGTAGTCGTGGAAGTCATAGGCCTGGCCGCGCGCTTCCAGCCACTTGCGCGCCTTGGCGACCGTGTCGCAGTTCTTGATGCCGTACATCGTCGGGGTCATGACCGGGCCTCTTGCAGCGAATCTCCGTGATCCTACCCGGTCAGGTCCCAGGCCTGGAGCACGATGTGCTGGGTCTGGCCCAGCTTGCTTTGCACCAGCACGAAGCGATCGACCGTCCAGCGGATCGGGGCGATGGCCTGGGCCGGGACCACCTGGCCGTCGTAGAGCAGCGTGATATGCGGTGTGAAGCTGCTGTCGGGCTTCAGCTTAACCCAAGCCATGGCCTCGCCGAGCGCCTTCTGGAACGCGATCAGATCCCGCACGCCCTCCGCGCCCTGCAGCGTGAAGGGGTTGTTGCCCGGCCGGTTCGCGAAGCTGATGGCCTGGTCGAACGTGACCTCGAACGGCGCGGCCTTCACAGCCGCGCCCGCGTCCTTGCCCTTCGCCGCCACGTCATTGGGCAGCCCGACATAGTCGCCCAGGTGATGCAGGGTGATGTGGAAGCGATCGGTCAGCAGCGGCTGGCCGCGCAGGCCCAGGGCCGCCTTCAGCCGGCGCGCCTTGGTCGCGATCCGCTCGGCCGTCGCGGGGTCCGGATACAGCAGGAACATCAGCCGGTCGGTCGGCGTCGGCGGGTCGAAGCCCGGCAGGCCCATCTGCAATGTCTCGACCATCCGGCCCTCCTGTCTCGCCCGCCAGGGTTAAGCCGCTTCGGCTTCGCGTCCAACCGCTGCATTACAATTCGTTTACGCGCGTAATCGATGGCTTGACTGGAACGTTTACGTGCGTAATCGTTAGACCATGGATACGAACCCGCAACGCATCAGCGCCGCCGAAAGCGAAGTCATGAAGGTGCTTTGGGCCGACAGCCCCAAGCCCGCCGAGGACGTCCTGGCCATCCTGGCCAAGGACCACGGCTGGGCCGAGGGCACGGTGAAGACCCTGCTGAACCGCCTGCTGAAGAAGGGCGTGATCGCCGCCGACAAGGATGGCCGCCGCTTCCTCTACCGTCCGCTGGTCGGCCGCGAGGACTATGTGGATTCCGAGAGCCAGGGCCTGCTGGACCGTCTGTTCGACGGCCGCCTGGCGCCCTTGGTCAGCCACTTCTCCAAGCGCGAGAAGCTGAACCCCGAGGACATCGCGGAACTGCGCCGCCTGCTGGACAAGATCGACGATGACCAGTGACCTGATCCTCTTCCTGGCCAAGGCCAACCTGGCCCTGGCGGCGGCCGTGCTGCTGGCGCTGGTCCTGCGCAAGCCGGTCCGCGCCGCGTTCGGGGCCCGCAGCGCCTACGCGCTGTGGCTGATCGTACCGCTGTCGATCCTGGCCCTACTGATCCCGGCCCGCACTATCACACGGCACGCGCCGGTCATCGCCAGACCGGACGTCGCGACCGCCACGGCGGAAGCCCCGTCGTCGCCCACGACCGCGCCGTCTTCGCCGTCCGCCCCAAACCAAGTCCGCGCCCTGCCGATCACCGAGATCGTGTTGGGCCTCTGGGGCCTCGTCGCCGTGGCCGGCCTGATCGTCCAGGCCGAGCGCCAGCGCCGGTTCGTGCGGTCGCTGGGCCGGCTCAGCGTCACCGACGACGCCAGCCTGTTGCTCGCCGAGCGCCCCGGCGTCGGTCCGGCCGTGATCGGCGCGCTGGCGCCGTGCGTGGTGCTGCCCGCCGACTTCGCCGAGCGCTTCACGCCCGAGGAGCAGGCCCTGATCATCGCCCACGAGCGCAATCACCTGGCCGTCGGCGACGCCCAGATCAACGCCGTGGTCACCGGCCTGCGGTGCCTGTTCTGGGTCAACCCCCTCGTCCATCTCGGCGCGGCCGTGCTGCGGATCGATCAGGAGATCGCCTGCGACGCCGCCGTGCTGGCCCGTCATCCCAAGACCCGCCGCGCCTATGGCGAAGCCATGCTGAAGACCCAGCTGGCCGCCTTCGCCCCGCCGCTGGGCTGCCATTGGCCCGCCTCGGCCAACAACCAACTGAAGGAGCGCTTCACCTTGCTCACCCGTCACCATGCCCATCGCGGCCGCCACCTGGCCGGCGCGGCCGTCGTCGCGGTCCTCGGCCTCTCGGCCGGGGTCGCCGCCTGGGCCGCCCAGCCGGCCCAGGTCGTCCAGCGGAGCCCCGGCCAAGCCAAGGCAGCCGCCGCCCGTCACCTGGGCCAACCGCTGTTCGAGGCCGTGCGCGCCAAGGACATCGCCGCCGTGCGCGAACTGATCGCCCTGGGGGCCGATGTGAACACGGTGGTCGTCGGCGACGGCTCGCCGCTGATCGAAGCCGCCCGTCGCGGCCGCATGGACATCGTCCAGGCCCTGCTGGCGGCCGGCGCCGATCCGAACCTAGCCGTGCGCGGCGACGGCGCCCCGCTGATCCAGGCCTCGCTGTCCGGCCACCTCGACATCGTCCAGGCCCTGGTGGCGCGCGGCGCCAATGTCGAGATCTTCGTCCCCGGCGACGAGACCCCGCTGATCAACGCCGCCCAGGCGGGAAGCCTGCCCATCGTCGCCTATCTGGTCGAGCACGGCGCCGACGTGAACCGCTCGGTCGAGGCCAATGAAGGCGAGATGCGCTCGCCGCTCGGTCAGGCCCGCAAGAACGGCCACGGCGCCGTCGTCGACTACCTGAAGAGCCGGGGCGCGCGGTCCTAAGGGACCGCCCCCAAACTTCCCCAATAAAATCAGCGAGTTTTTCAACGATGGCGATCATCGACGCCCGGACTTTGCCTGACGCCAGCCGGATTGAAGCCGATCTGGTGATCATCGGCGGCGGCCTGGCCGGCATCACCCTGGCCAAGGAGCTGGCCGGCGGTCCGCTGAAGGTCGCGATCCTGGAGAGCGGTGGCCTGGAGATCGACATGGAGAACCAAGCCCTCTACGCCGGCTCCGGCGTCCAGAAAGCGCCCGGCAATCCCGACCGGCCATTCGACAACTATCCGGTCCAGTCCCGCATCAGGGCCCTGGGCGGCTCGGGCCACGTGTGGGGCGGCAAGTGCGGACCGCTGGACCCCGCCGACTTCGCCGAGCGGCCTTGGATCCCCTACAGCGGCTGGCCCGTCACCCGCCCCCAGATGCAGGCCTACTACGACCGGGCCTGCGACCTGCTGGAGATCCCGCGCTTCCCGCTGGAGATGGCCAAGCCGACCGAACCCGATCGCCAGCCCCTGGCGCTGGACCCGGCCGACGGCTTCTTCCCGGCCCCGCGGGTGTTCTCGAAACTCTCCGGCGGCGGCGACAAGGCGGCTTTCGACGCCTGGCGCACGAAGTTCGCCGACGCGCCGAACATCACCGTCTATCTCTACGCCAACGTCGTGAAAATTCGCCGGCAAGGCGCTGAAATCGTTGGCCTGGACGTCGCCTGCCTCAAGGGCTCGCACCACACCGCAAAGGCCAGGCGTTACGTGCTGGCGACCGGCGGCATCGAAAACGTCCGCCTACTGCTGGCCTCCGACGACCTGGGCAACGGCCACGATCTGGTCGGCCGGTTCTTCCAGGGCCACGTCACCTATTCGAACGACGGCGACGCCGAGACCGAAGGCTCGGTCGTGGCCGTCACGCGCGCCACGCCGCTGGAGCTCTATGCGCCGACCAAGCGATTGTCGCCCCACTGCGTGATCGGCTCGGGCCTGAAGGCCCAGGCGCGGATGAAGACCGGCAACTTCACCGCCACGCTCTACAAGGCCACGCCCTCCGGGACCGACACCAAGGTCGGCGCCGACACGCAGGCGATCCGTCGGACCAGCGGCCGCATCGCCGGCCAGGACGAGGCCCAACTGCTGGGCTACTTCGCCATGACCGAGCACTTCCCCAATCCCGACAGCCGCGTGACCCTGGACCCAGAGCACAAGGATCCTTTGGGCATGCCGCGCGTGCGCCTGACCTGGACCTATGGCGAGAAGGACTATGCCGACCTGGAGCTGTCGGTGGCGGGGCTTGCCGACGCGTTCGGGGCCTCGGGCCAGGGCCGGCTGTGCTGGTCGATCCCGCGTGACAAGCTGCTGGCGACGTCCAGCGCCTCGCGTCACCACATGGGCGCGACGCGGATGCACGTCGATCCAAGGAAGGGCGTCGTCGACGCGAACCTGCGCCTGCACGAGGCGAAGAACCTCTACGTCGCCGGCAGCTCGGTCTTCCCGACCTCCGGCATCGTCAACCCGACCCTGACCATCCTGGCGCTGTGCATGCGGCTGGCCGATCACCTGAAGAGCGAGACTGTACAATGACCAGCCGCCGCGACCTCCTGGCCGCACTGGTGGCGCTGGCCGCCACGCCGGCCCTGGCCCGCGCCGCCACGCCCGACGTCCTCGCCGGCCTAGACCCCGCCGCCGTCCAGCGGATCGGCAAGGCCTGGCGCGAGCAGCACCCGACCGTCACCGCCAGCGCCCTCGGCAAGCGCCTCTTCCCGGCCGGACGCGGCCTCGCCGCCCTGCCCCGCCTGCGCGACCAGGCCGCCGCCGATTTCCGCAAGGGCGCGGTCTTCGCCTATCGCGGCTGGCGGCTCTCGGACACCGAGGGGGCGTTGCTGGCGCTACTCTCGTTCGAAGCTTAGCCCGAGGAACTCGGACGGACATGGCCGGTTAGGTCCTCAGCAGAGGAGTTCCGCCATGCCCCAGGGCGACAAGAGCAAGTACACCGACAAGCAGGAACGCAAGGCCGACCACATCGCCGAAGGCTACGAGGCCAAGGGCGTCTCGGAAAAGGAAGCCGAACGCCGGGCCTGGGCCACTGTCAACAAGCAGGACGGCGGCGGCAAGAAACCCGGCGGCTCGGGTCGCCATCCCTGAGCCCGATCAGGACGCCTTGGCCGTACTCGCCGTGGTGGTGTCCACTCGTGTCCAGGTCTGCGACTTGCAGAGGAAGTTGGGCAGCAGACAGCCCTTGGCCTTCAGCGAGGCGCGGTCCAGCAGCTTGACCTGGCCCGAGAAGGTCATATCCAGGTCGGGTACATAGACCCGGCCCTTCCATTCGTTGGGATCGGCGGCGGAAAAATCGCGCAGCAACTGCATGCCGACCAGATCCTGGTTGTTCTTCTTCTTCACGTCGGCGCGCGCGTGCTCATTGGCCCAGACGACGACGCCGCAGGTGCGGGCCTCGCACGGCTTGATCTCGATATGGACGCTGCCCTTGGGATTACGCCAGACACCGTAGATGTCCCCCGGACGCGGCGCGGCGCCGGTCTGGGCGAAGGCGGCTCCGCCCCCAGCCCACAGCGCTAACGCCACAGCCAGTCCACGCGACATGCTTCGGCTCATCACGGCCGTCCTTCTCTCAGCGGCTACGCCAACCCGTACCCCATCGGGGCGCGAAGCTAGCCGCTCGGAAAGACGAGGTGAAGCCGTCAGAATTGAGGCGGGCCCATCCCGGGTCAGCCGGTGCGCCAATCGGCCCCGGTCGCGGCGAACAGGCGGATGGCGTCGACGAGGCGTTGGCCCTGCGCGCGGGCCTGGGCCGAGCGCGCGGCGTTGAGCGTGCGCTGGGCGTCGACGACTTCCAGCAGCGTGCCGCCGCCCTTGTCGAAGGCGACCCTGGCCAGACGCAGGCGTTCGGTCGCCTGCTGCTCGGTGCGGGCGTAGGCGGCGAGCGCCGCTTCATCGGCCGAAAGGGCCGAAAGGGCGTCGGCGACCTGGCCGAAGGCGGTCAGCACGGTCTGCTGATAGCGGGCGCTGGCGGCGCGGGCGGCCTCGCGGGCCTGCTGGCGACGGGCCTTCAGGGCGCCGCCGTCGAAGATCGGCGCGGTCAGGCCGGCCCCGATGTCCCAGCCGCTGGCGTCGTACGAGAAGAGGTCGGCCGGCTTCAGCGCGCCCTGGGTCAGCGACGCGCTCAGCTTGATGTTCGGATAGAGGTCGGCCGTCGTGACGCCGATATCGGCGGTGGCGGCGTGCAACTCGGCCTCGGCGGCCAGGATGTCGGGACGCTTGCGAACCAGTTGCGACGGCAGGGCCACCGGCACGGGGGCGCCGAGCGCCATGGTCGACAGATCGAAGGCCGGGGCGCTCCAGTCGGCCGGGGCCTTGCCGATCAGCACGGCCAGGGCGTGGCGGGCGGCGGCCAGTTCGCCCTGCAGGGCCGGCAGTTGGGCGCGGTCCTCTTCCAGCTGGCTTGCGGCCGAGACCTTGGCCAGGCTGGTCGAGCCGCCCAGGGCGTTGGCCTTGCGGATCAGCTCGATATTGGCCTGGTCGTCGGCGATCATCCGCTCGACACTGGCGATCTGGGCCCGCAGCGTGGCGATGGTCGCCGCCTGAAGGGCGACATTGGCGGTGAGACTGAGATAGGCCGCCTCGGCGCGGCGCCCCTGGGCTTCGACGCGCGCGGCGGCGCCCTCGATGCGGCGTCTATTGCCGCCCCACAGGTCGAGGTCGTAGCTGACCGCGCCGCCGACCGAATAGAGGCTGAAGGTCGGGTTGCTGAGCTTGATGTCGCCAAAGCCCGTGAAGCCGAACGACTGCAGGTTGGCGCGTTCGCGGGCGACGCCGGCGTTGCCTGTGACCTGAGGTCCGGCCACGCCGCGCGCCTGGGCCAGGGCCGATTGGGACTGAGCCAGGGTGGCGTCGGTCTCGGCGAGCGTCGGGCTATCCTTCAGCGCCTGGCGGATGACGGCGTCCAGTTCGGGCGAGTTCAGCGCCGTCCACCACGGACCAGCGTTGGCCGTGTCGGCGTCGAGGCGCGCGGCGGCGGGGACCGTCTCGCCCGCGCCCAGGGTCGAGGCGGCTTTGGGCGCGTCCGGCGCCTGAAAGTTCGGCCCCACGGTCGCGCAGGCGGACAGGCTAGTCGCCGCCAGCAAGGCGGTCAGGAACTTAGTGGTCGGAGACATTGGCGGCCTTCGCCCCGGGCTTCGGGGTACGCATGAGAAGGATGAGCGGCGCGCAGGCGATGGTGATCACCAGCATCAGCCGGAAGTCGTCGAGATAGGACAGCATCGCCGCCTGCCGGCCGATCACGCCGTTGAACGCGGCCATGGCGGCCTCGGTCGAGAACACGTTCGGAGCGTAGGCCTGGTACAGCGGGTTGTCGGGCCGGGCGTGCTCGACCAGCACCGCGTGGTGCTTCTCGATGCCGCTGACGAACAGGGCCTGCATGATCGAGATGCCCGCCGCCGAGCCGATGTTGCGGATCAGGGTGAAGAGCCCCGCCCCTTCCGCCCGATGCTGCGGCATGACCTTGGCGAAGGCGATCGTGCTGAGGGGCACGAAGATCAGGCCGGTGCCGACCCCCGACAGGAAACCCGAAACCACGAGCAGGGTCGTGTCCATCTCCAGATTGTAGTGGCTCATCTGCCAGAGCGAGAGCGCGCTGATCGCCAGGCCGATGCTGAGCAGCAGCTTGATGTTCATCCGCCCCATCAGCTGGCCCACCGCGAACATGGCGATGAAGGAGCCCAGACCTCTAGGCATGGAGACCAGGCCCGTGAAGGCGACCGGATAGCCCAGCAGGGTCTGCATCAGCGGCGGCAGCAAGGCCAGGGTGCTATAGAGCAGGATGCCGATGAAGAAGCCGAACAGGCAGCAGGTGATGAAGTTGCCATCGGCCAGCAGTTCCCGCGCCACGAACGGCTTCTCGGCCGTGGCCAGCTGCACGCCGAACACCCACAGGGCGATGACGGCGACGATCAGCTCGACCCAGATCTCGCGTGAGCCGAACCAGTCCTGGCTGGGGCCGCGGTCCAGCATCAGCTGGAAGGCTCCGATGGCGATGGCCAGGGCCAGAAAGCCCAGGGTGTCGAACTTGCGCTTCTCGCTGCTTCTTTTTTCGGAGAGGAAGAAGAACACGCCGCAGAAGGCCAGGATGCCGATCGGCAGGTTGATGAAGAACACCCATCGCCAGTCGAGATTGTCGGTCAGCCAGCCGCCCAGGCCAGGCCCCAGCAGCGGACCGAGCACCGCGCCCGCGCCCCAGACGGCCATCGCCTGGCCGTGGCGCTCGGGCGGATTGATGTCCAACAGCACGGCCTGGGACAGCGGGATCAGCGCGGCTCCAAACAGACCTTGCAGCAGGCGGAACAGCACGATCTCGACCAGGTTCTGCGCCGCGCCGCACAGCATCGAGGCGGCGGTGAAACCGATGATCGAGACGATCAGCACCATCTTGCGGCCCATCCGCTCGGTCAGGAAGCCGGTCAGCGGCGTCATGATCGTCGAGGCCACGATGTAGGAGGTCAGCACCCAGGTGATCTGGTCGGTCGAGGCCGAGACGCTGCCCTGGATGTGCGGCAGGGCGACGTTGGCGATCGTGGTGTCCAGCGAGATCATGATCGTCGCCAGCATCACCGAGATGGTGATCGGCAAGCGATTGGCGACGTCGCGGGCGTGACCCTCCTGGAGCGCCTTGGGGGTCATCAGCGCTTGCCCGAGCGAATGTCCACCTTCGCCTGGGCGCTGAGCCCCGCCGAGAGGTTGCTGGGCGCGGCGTCGTCCAGGGTCAGGCGCACGGGCACGCGCTGCACGACCTTGACCCAGTTGCCGGTGGCGTTCTCGGCCGGCAGCAGGGCGAAGCTGGCGCCCGTGCCGGGGCTGAAGCTGGCGACATGGGCCTTCAGCGGCTTGTCATAGGCGTCGACCTTGATCGTGGCCGGCTGGCCGACGCGCATATGGGCCAGCTGGTCTTCCTTGAAGTTGGCCTCGATCCAGGGCTTGCCCGAGATCAGGAAGAACAGCGGCCTGGACGCCTCGACCCGCTGGCCGACCTGCAACTGCTCGACCTTGGCGATGACGCCGTCGGTCGGGGCGACCACGGCGGCGTAGGAACGATCCAGCTTGGCGCGCTCGAGCTTGGCGGACGCTTCCAGCACGCCGGGCTGCTGCTCGGTGGCGATGTCGGCGCGACCGCCGAGGTCGGCCAGGGCCGTGGCGATCTGTTGCCGGACGACGGCGACCTGGCGCTGGGCCTGGTCGGCGGCGTGGCGGGCCTCGTCGGCCTGGGCCTTGGTGGCGACGCCGGCGGCGGCGAGGTCCCGCTGGCGGGCGGCCTCGCGCTGCGCATAGCCGGCGGTCTCCTGCACGGCGGCCAGATCGGCCAGGCGCTGGTTATAGACCGCGCGCTTGCCCTGGACGTCGAAGCGGGCCTGTGCCAGGGCGGCCTCGGCCTGAGACACCGCCACCTGGTAGTCGGCCGGATCGAGGCGGAACAGCACCTGCCCCTTGGCCACGCGCTGGTTTTCCTGCACGTCGATCTCGACCACGCGGCCGTCGATGCTGGTGCTGATGCCCGTGCGGCTGGACTGAACGTAGGCGTTGTCGGTGGTCTCTGACTTGCCGCCCGTCAGCACGACGAAGGCGCCGATGCCCGCGAGAACGACCAGCGGCGCGCCGATCATCAGCGGCCAGCGCAGGTGCTGGCCCAGGCTCCGCTCTCGCCGCCTGCTGGCCGCGTTCGCCTCGGCGCCGGCTATAGCCTCGTAACCTTCAGCGTCGCTCACGCGCTGCTCCACGTCTCGATAGGTTTTGGGGAATCGTTGGGTTCGTTCGGGTCGCGAACCTTGGCCCTCAGATAGGGCTCGGCCTGTCATGAGAGAAATGATATATACTCACGACAGCCATGAACGCCGTGAATTTCAGAACCGCCGACCTCAACCTCTTCCGGGTGTTCGTCACCCTGCTGGAAGAGAAGAACGCCACGCGCGCCGGCGAGCGGCTGGGGCTCTCGCAATCCGCTGTGAGCCATTCGCTGCGGCGCCTACGCGAAATGGTCGGAGACGACCTTTTCGTCAGAGGCCAGACAGGCCTGCGGCCGACGCCGCGCGCGCTGGAGATCGCCGACACCGCGCGCACCGCCCTGAAGCTGCTGGAGAGCGCCGTCACCAGCCAGCGGTTCGATCCGGCGGTCGACGCGCATACCTTCAACATCGCGGCCGGGACCTATATTTCCTATGTCCTGGGCCCGCTGATCGCCGAGCGCGTGATCGCCAGCGCGCCAAACGTCCAGATCCATTTCCACAACCTCTATGCGGGCATGACCGAGGACCTCGACACCGGGCGGCTGGACATGGTCGTCGGCTGCTTCGAGGCGATCCCCGGCCGCTTCTCCTATAGTCCGCTGTTCGAGGAGACCGGGGTGTGGGTGCTGCGCGCCGACCACCCGATGGTCGCCAGCGGCGTCGACTACGACGCCCTGGCCCGCCTGCCGCGCCTGGGCGTCTCGGGTGGCGGCAACGATGATCCCGACCGCACCTCGGCCGGGCACCTGGGCCTGCGGCGCGCGACCTCGTGGGGAGACACCTACGCCCTGGGCGACACTCCCTATCAGCCGTTCACGGTGCAGGACTCGTTCAGCGCCATGAACATGGTCGGCCGCTCTGACATGACCTGCATCCTGCCGCGCCGCCTGGCCCAGCTGGCCGCCGACCGCGGCAAGGTGTTCATGGTCGAACCGCCAAGCGCGCCGCCCCCCATGCCGTTCGGCGCGGTGCTACGCGCCAGCGACGCGGCGGACTCGCCCAATGGCTGGCTGCTGGACCTCTGCCGGGAAGCAGCGGCCCAGCTATAACCCTCTATTCGACCTGGCTGACGTCGCGCACCGCGCCGCGGGCGGCGTTGGTGGTCATGGCCGCGTAGGCGCGCAGGGCGGGGCTGACTTCGCGCTTGCGGTCGAGAGGTTTCCAGGCCTTCGACCCACGGGCCAGTTGAGCGTCGCGGCGCTCGGCCAGGACCGCGTCGGAGACTTCGAGCGTGATGCCGCGATTGGGGATGTCGATCAGGATCGAGTCGCCGGTCTCGACCAGGGCGATCAGGCCGCCCTCGCCCGCTTCCGGCGAAACGTGGCCGATCGACAGGCCCGAGGTGCCGCCCGAGAAGCGGCCATCGGTGATCAGGGCGCAGGCCGCGCCCAGGCCCTTCGATTTCAGATAGGTGGTCGGGTACAGCATCTCCTGCATGCCCGGACCGCCCTTGGGTCCTTCGTAGCGGATGACCACGACCTCGCCGGCCACGACCTTGCCGCCCAGGATGCCACTGACCGCCGCCTCCTGGCTCTCGAAGACACGCGCCGTGCCCCGGAAGGTCAGGATGGAGTCGTCGACCCCAGCCGTCTTCACGATACAGCCCTCGGGGGCGAGATTGCCAAACAGCACGGCCAGGCCGCCGTCCTTCGAGAACGGATGCTCGACCGAGCGGATGACGCCCTTCTCGCGGTCCAGGTCCAGGCTCTCCCAGCGGGCGGCCTGGCTGAAGGCGATCTGGGTCGGCTTGCCGCCCGGCGCGGCGCGAAAGAGCTCGTGAGCGACGGCGCTGTTGGTGCGGCCGATGTCCCAACGCGCCAGGGCCTCGGCCATGGTGGTGGCGTGGACGGTCGGCTGGGTCGTGTCGATCAGACCGCCACGCTCCAGTTCGCCCAGGATGGCCATGACGCCGCCGGCCCGGTGGACGTCCTCCATGTGCACGTCGGCCTTGGCCGGGGCCACCTTGGACAGACACGGCACCCGGCGCGACAGGCGGTCGATGTCTTCCATCTTGAAGTCGACCCCGCCCTCCTGGGCGGCGGCCAGAAGGTGCAGCACGGTGTTGGTCGAGCCGCCCATGGCGATGTCCAGGCTCATGGCGTTCTCGAACGCGGCCCGGGTGGCGATGCCGCGCGGCAGGGCCGTGGCGTCGTCCTGCTCGTACCAGCGCTGGCAGAGGTCGACGACCAGGCGGCCGGCCTCCTTGAACAGCGCTTCGCGGTCGGCGTGGGTGGCCAGGACCGAGCCGTTGCCCGGCAGCGACAGACCCAGGGCCTCGGTCAGGCAGTTCATCGAGTTGGCGGTGAACATGCCCGAGCACGAGCCGCAGGTCGGGCACGCGGCCTTCTCGATCGCGTTGACTTCTTCGTCGGTGTATTTGTCGTCGGCGGCGACGACCATGGCGTCGACCAGATCCAGCGCGCGGATCTCGCCCTTCACCCGCACCTTGCCGGCCTCCATCGGACCGCCCGAGACGAAGACCACCGGAATGTTCAGCCGCATGGCGGCCATCAGCATGCCGGGCGTGATCTTGTCGCAGTTGGAGATGCAGACGATGGCGTCGGCGCAGTGGGCGTTGACCATGTACTCGACGCTGTCGGCGATCAGCTCGCGGCTGGGCAGCGAGTACAGCATCCCGCCGTGGCCCATGGCGATGCCGTCGTCGACGGCGATGGTGTTGAACTCCTTGGCCACGCCGCCGGCGGCCTCGATCTCGCGGGCGACCAGTTGGCCCAGGTCCTTCAGGTGCACGTGGCCCGGGACGAACTGGGTGAAGCTGTTGGCCACGGCGATGATCGGCTTGCCGAAGTCCTCGTCCTTCATCCCCGTCGCGCGCCAGAGGCCGCGGGCCCCCGCCATGTTGCGGCCGTGGGTCGAGGTGCGTGAGCGATAAGGAGGCATGGCAAATCTCAATGTCGGCGATGGGGTTATTTAGGGCCGTTTCGCTCGCTCTCAAAATATATTAGTTCAGCCAAATTAGGTCGCTGAGAATATCAATGGACGCTCGCCCGCTCCGCCACTTCGTCGCCGTGGCTCAGACCCTGCACTTCGGCCGCGCGGCGGAGCGGCTGGGCATGACCCAGCCGCCGCTCAGCCAGTCGATCATGAGCCTGGAGCGCGACCTGGGCGCGCCGCTGTTCGAGCGAACCAAGCGCAGCGTCCGCCTGACCGCCCTGGGCGAGCAATGGCTTCCGCATGTTCTGGAAGTCCTGGCGGCGCTTGACGGCCTGCCTGGCCTGGCCCAGCGGATGCGCGATGGACAGACCGGCTATCTGGCGCTGTCGTTCGTCAGCACGGCCGACTACAGCGTCCTGCCGTCGCTGGTGCGGCGCTACTCCCAGGCCTATCCGGACGTCGAGATCCGCCTGTTCGAGGCCACCAGCGATGTGCAGATCCCGGCCATCGTCAGCGGCGAGCGCCATGCCGGCATCATCATCCCGCCCGCCGATCATCCCCTGCCGCCGGCCCTCGCCTACCGCCGCCTGCTGCGCGAGCCGCTGGTCGCCGCCGTGCCCAGCGCCTGGATCGAGGACGGCCGCATCGCCCGCGAGACCGAGATGTCCAGCGCCGAGGTGCTGGCCTCGCCGCTGATCCTGTTCCCCAAGCACGTGGCTCCGGCCTTCCACGACCTGGTCACCGGCTATTTCGCATCGCTGGGCGGGGCGGCTCGGATCATCCAGGAGGCCATCCAGATGCAGACCATGATCAGCCTGGTCTCCAGCGGTCTGGGGATCGCCCTCGTGCCAGCTTCGCTGCGAAACCTGGCGCGAGCGGGGGTCGCCTATGTCCCCCTGGCCGGCGCGGCGCCGATGCTGGAGACCGGCTTGGCCTGGCGGCGCGACGATCTCGCCCCCACCCTGGCCAACGTCCTGGCCCTGCTCGACGAAACCTAGCGAGAACCGCCGGTCAACGCTTGGGCGTAGTGCTGGCGGTCGATGATCGGCCGACAGAAGATCAGCGCGCCGTCGATGACAGCGTCCTCGGTCAGGAGGGTTCTGAACCACGCATTGGCTTCGGCCATGCCGCGATGCAGGGCGATGACCCGGTAGCTGTGCTTGCCGGTCACGGCGGCGGCGGTCGAGACGCATGGGTCGTCCCGCAGCCGCGACTCCAGCCGGTCCAGCGCGCCGCCGTCGGTCAGCCGGGTGCGCAGGTCGGCGATGCAGTGGCAGACATCGGCCGGCAGCCTTACGCGGTCGACCAGCTTCAGCAGGCCGCTCTGCTTGAAGCGGGTGATGATCCTAAAGGCCGTGGTCTGCGAGACCTCCAGCATCTGGGCCAGCTCGACCACGGTCGGCAGCGGCTTGCCCTCCAGCCGGGCCATGATCGCCAGATCGGCCTCCAGGGCGGCGCCCGGCCCGGGCGTCACCCTTAAAGATTGCAGCGACGCGGGTTTGACGTGGTTCACGGCGCGCCCTTGGGCGTGAACAGCAGGTCGTGATAATCCCAGCTGAAGTCGGCGATCGGCGACACCGCCCTCATCGTCACCCGCGTGATCTTGCCGTCGGGGTCGAGGTTGAAGGTGACGTAGGCCGGCTCCAGCGTCTTGTCGTCGAAGCGGGTGACGAAGGTGTCGTACTGCCAGTGCTCCAGCTTGCCGGCCATGCGCGGGGTCGACTTGAAGTCGATGCGCAAGGCCCCGTCGCCCTCGGTTACCGCGATGTCCCCGTACCAGGGGTCGGCATAGGTCCCGGCGTACTTGGCCGCGGGCAGCGAAGGCCCGACGCCGGCCGGCTTGACCTGGACGCCGCCCAGGGTCTTCAGCGCGCCGGCGATCAACTGCTTTTTGTAGGCGATGTAGCGCTCGGTCCACGGCTCGGGCTTGACCCCCAGATAGTGGTCCAGCAGCTCCAGCATCATGCCGCGCGGCAGCTCGCCGTCCTCGCTGTTCAGCTCGATCGAGAAGCCGGCGTTGCGGTCGGGAATCAGCACCACCACCGTCTTGAAGCCCAGCACCGCGCCGCTGTGCCAGACGATCTGAGTTCCGCGGTAGTCCTGAATCTCCCAGCCCAGGCCATAGGCCTGGAAGTTGGGCTTGGTGACCTCCATGCCGGGGGGCGCGGGGTCGATCGGCTCGATAACCGTCGGCTGCCACATGGCCTGACTCTGAGCCTCGCTGAACAGCCGCTTGCCGTCCGGCAGGGCGCCGCGGGCCAGTTGCAGCTTCAGCCACTTGGCCATGTCGTTGGCGCTGACGGCCATGCCGCCGGCCGGGGCGGCGCTGCGCGCCAGCTCGTCGCGCTCGTCGAGGATCTCCTGATCGCCGGCCCCGCGCAGGCCTCCGTTCAGTCGCGCGTGCGGCTGTGCGCGGTTGGGGTTGTCGAAGCGGCGCTCGTCGGTGGTCGAGGCGTTCATGCCGGCCGGGACCAGTACATGATCGCGCGTATAGGCCTCCCAGGTCTGACCGGTCACCGCCTCGATCAGCTGGCCGGCCACCATGTAGAGGACGTTGTCGTAGGCGTAGCCGCTGCGGAAACTGGTGGCGGGCTTCAGATAGCGCAAGCGGCGCACGGCCTCGGCGCGCGGGATGTTGCTGCGTGGCACGAACAGCAGGTCGCCCTGCCCCAGGCCGAGGCCGCTGCGGTGGACCAGCAGGTCGCGCACGGTCAGCTCGCGCGTCACCCACGGGTCGTACATCTGGAAGCCCGGCAGGCGATCGGCGACCTTGTCGTCCCAGGACAGCCTGCCAGCGTCGACCAGGGTGGCCAGGGCCGCCGTGGTGAAGGCCTTGCCGGTCGAGCCGATCATGAACAGCGTATCGGCGTCGACCTTGGCCGGGTCGCCCAGCTTGCGGACGCCATAACCCTTGGCGAGCACGGTTTGCCCCTCGTCGACGATGGTGATCGACAGGCCCGGCGCGCCGACCTTTTGGCGCAGGGCCTCGACATGGGCGTCGAAGCCCTTGGGCGGCTGGACGACGGGGCCGGCGGCAAGCGCCGCGGCGAGAATGAGGCTGATCATGGGACCTCCGGCTGGAAGACGGGACGTCGGGCGAAACGAACAAGGCTGACCAGCGCCAGCGGCGCGACGTAGAGCGCGATCAGGGCGTAGGCCAGCAGGCGATAGCCGCCGGCGATCAGGCTCACCAGCCCGACCCGATCGGCCAGCACCATGCAGAACACGAGCAGCGCCAGGGCGCAGGCGGCGCGGGCGCGGACGCCGAACGGCCGTCCCATCCGGACCTGGAAGGCTACGGCGACGCGCTCATTGATGGCGTGGACCGCGCCCGTACCGCTCTCCAGCAGCGCCGCGAAGACCATGAGTTGGAACAGCGCGCGGAAGACCGGCAGGTTCAGCTTGGCCAGCAGCACGTCCGATGGCAGGGCCGCGCCCGTGACGGCTGGCGCATAGGCGCACATGCAGACGAAGAAGACGAAGGCCGGGATCATCGCCAGAGGCCCGGCGATCAGGCCGGCCGTCACCGCGTCCCGATCACTGAGCAGGCGCCGGGTCACCGGCAGGATGATCACCGCGCCGATGATGTTGTAGCCGGCGTAGGTGGTTCCGCCGATCAGGGCGTCGGCCCCGACCTGGACCGGAACCGCGAAGGCGGCGGCGATGTCGGAGCCGAAGGTCGTCAGGGCCAGAACGAGAAACAAGCCATAGACGCCGTAGAGCAGGATCGAGACCCAGGCGAACAACTGCTCGACCACCTTGCTGCCGAAGGCGACGAACCCGGTGACGCCCAGCAGCAGGGCCAGCATCCCCGCCCACTTCGGCGCGCCGAACACCGCATGGCCGATTTCGCCGGCCGCCGCGCCGAACACGGCCAGCACCAGGACGACAAAGAAGGCGTAGGCCAGCTCGAAGGCGATCCAGCCGCGCCCCAGCAGGGCCTGGAAGAAACTCCGATAGTCCCGCGCCCCGGTCGCTCGCGCGAACAGGAAGGTCAGGACGCACATGCCGCTCCAGATCAGCGTCGCCAGGGCCAGGCCGACGAGGCCGCCCCAGGGACCAGCGGGCAGGAAGAACTCGGCGATCTCGCGGCCGGTGGCGTAGCCGCCGCCGATGACGGCGGCCTTGAACGCCAGGCCTGGCAGCAGCCAGCGGCTGAACCAGCCTGGGGCCGCCTTCCCGCTCATGCGAGGCAGGCGTCCAGCAGCCGCTCGAAGGCCGGGCCTCCCCGCAGCGGGTCGGCGGTCGGCAGGCCCAGGCGCTGAGCCACGGCAGCAATTTCGGCCTGGGCGGTCTCGGGCGACAGCTTGCCGGTGTTGAGGCTGATCCCCGCGCAGCGGATATTCGGATTGGTCACCCGCCCCATCAGGACGGTCGCCTCGATCACCGCCTCGATCGACGGCACGGCGTGACCGGGATAGCCGAGGATCTGGGTGCGGCCCGGCTCGTGACAGACCACGAAGACGTCGGGCTGGCTGCCTTGCAACAGACCCAGCGACACCGCGCCGTAGGCGGGGTGCATCAAGGACCCCTGCCCTTCGATCACGTCGACATGGCTGGCCAGCGCGGCGGGACTGAGCATCTCGGCCGCCCCGGCGATGAAATCGGAGACCACCGCGTCGATCGGTATGCCGGCGCCGGCGATCATGATCCCGGTCTGGCCGGTGGCCCGGAAGTCGACATCGACGCCACGTCCACGCAGTCCTCGGGCGATGGCCAGGGCCGCGTACTTCTTGCCGAGAGCGCAATCGGTGCCGACGGTCAGGATCCGGCGGCCCGAGCGGCGCTTGCCCGAGCCGACGGGAATCCCTGTCGGCGGAGTGCGCACGTCGATCAGCCGGCGGCCGGTCCGCTGGGCGGCGGCCTTCAACTCCGGGATATCTCCCAGCTTGGCGTGCATGCCGGAGATGAGGTCGAGCCCCGCCTCCAGCGCCTCGACCAGACCGGCGATCCAGGCTGGCGGGATGATCCCGCCGGCGTTGGCCACGCCGATCACCATGCCCCGCGCGCCCTCGGCCACGGCCTGGGCCGGCGCCAGGGCTGGCAGGCCGGTGCTGACCCGGGCGCCCGGCAGGACGAACTCGCCGACGCAGCGCTCGCCGACCCAGTCGCGCAGGCCGAACGCGGTCTTGGCGTAGCCGGGCTCGACCGTGTCGCCGAGGAACAGGAGGTAGGGCGACGGCAAGGCGCCCTCCATAGCTTCATCGGCCTTCTCGTCCTGGGCGGTTCTGGCGATAGCGGTCATGTGATCAGAAGCCGGCCGTCAGGCTGAGGCCGATCGTGCGCGGCCGGATCACGCCCGTGCCGATCGCGCCGCCCGGATAGACCGGCAGGCCATTGGCGGTGACCGCGCCGGTCGAGATCTTGCCGTCCGAGTCGAAGGCGTTCTTGACGTACGCCTCCAGGTCCACCTTGCCGAAACTGACCCCAACCCGCAGGTCGACGACCTCGTACGAGGGAAGCTGGCGCTGCTGGCTGTGCGCGGCGCGGTACTCGGCGTCGAACATGCCGCTCTGCTTGCCCATCACTCGCAGCGAGGCGCCGACATAGGCCTGCTTGTCGCCGATCGTCCAAGTATAGTCGCCGTTGAAGCCCAGGCTGAGCTTGGGGGTGAACGGCAGCTGATCGCCCTTCTTGCCGCCGACCAGGGCGCTGGTGTCGCCCGAAAGCTTGGCGTCGGTATAGGCGCCGTTGGCCGATACGGTCAGGCCGCTGGCGAGGCGCGCCGTGGCGGTGAACTCGACGCCATCGCTTTTCGCGTCCGCGCCATTGGTGTTGACGCCGAAATTGTTGACCACGGTCAGCAGTTGGACGCCCTTCCAGTCGATGTGGAAGGCGGCGACGTCCAGGCTGAGGCGACGGTCGGCGCTCTCGCCCTTGAAGCCGGCTTCGTAGCTGGTGACCTTGTCCGGCGCGAAGGTGGCCGGGGTGTCGGCCGGCGCGCTGGGCGGGATCACGTTCGGACCGCCCGGACGATAGCCCTTGGCGACGCGGGCATAGACCGCGCGGCGATCGTCGATCTTGAACTTCGGGGCCAGCGAGTAGGTGAAGACGTTGTCCGACGACTTCAGGCCGCTGTTGATCGGCGTACCGCCGGCCAGCACACCCGTGGCCGACTGCCCGGCGACCTGCTTGTTGTGGCTGTAGCGGCCGCCCAGATCGACATCGACCCGCTCGCCCAGATGCACGGTGGCGTTGGCGAAGCCGGCATATTCCTTGTAGCGCGAATTGAGGTCGAGGTTGGCCAGAAGCGGCAGACCGGTAAGCTGGGTCAGCGTGCCCGGCTGGACGGCGATGTACTCCTGGTGGATCAGGCCCTTCTCGTCGGTGAAATAGCCGCCGACCAGCCACTCGAACGGCGCGCCGGCGTTCGAGGCCAGGCGCACTTCCTCGGTATATTTCCGGTTGTTGGTCTTCTGGCCCAGGTAGAGGTCGTTGGCGGGACCGAACACGCTCTCGATCAGGCCGCTGAGGTTGAAAGAGGCGTCGTCGCGCTTGGTCTGGTTCTGCTTGTTGTAGCTGCTTGACGCGGTCAGCGTGCCAAAACCCAGGTCGTAGTTCACCACCGCGTTGTAGATGCGGTATTCGACGTCCGAGAAGGCCGGCGCGAACTGCGACAGGGTCGGGCCGCCGTGCAGGGTCTTCAGGGTGTCGGGATCGCTCTCGACCACGGTCGGGGCGTCGGCCTTGATGTCCTGCAGCACCGCCGTCAGGCGCAGGTCGAATTTGTCGGTCGGCTTGAACAGCAGCGAGGCGCGGCCGCCATAGACCTTGGCGTCGTTGATGTTCCGCTCGACGTCCGAACCGCCGGTTCCGATCGAATCGATGAAGCCGCCGTCCTTGCGGTAGAAGCCCGAGGCGCGGACCGCGACGGTCTCGCCGAGCGGGATGTTGACCATCGCCGTCGTGCGATACGACATCGCGCCGCCCTTGGTGTCCTCGAGCGCGACGCGGGCGCGAGCGATGAAGCCCTTGGTGTCAGGCGTGTTGGTCACGAACTTCAACAGGCCGCCCATCGAGCTCGCGCCATATAGCGTGCCCTGTGGGCCGCGCAGCACCTCGATGCGGGCGATGTCGAACGTATCGAAGTCGCCGGCCAGCACCGCGCCGTTGACGAGGGCGCTGCTCGAGCCGAACGGGGTCTCGTCCATATAGACGGCCACGGTCGAGGCCACGCCCCCCGTGTTGACGCCCCGCATGACCAGGCGACCCTCGCCGGGCGTGCTCTGGTCCAGCTGCAGGCCCGGAACCAGCTTCAGATAGTCGCTGAAATTGGTCGCCTGGTAGGCTTCCAGCGTGTCCCCCGACACGACCGAGATGGCCTGCGGAATGTCGATCAGGGTCTGTTCCCGCTTCTGGGCGGTGACGACGATCTCTTCGACGGTGGAGACGGGCTTGGGACCTTCGTCGGCCGCGAAGGCCGGAGCCCGCATCATCAGGGCGCCGACGGCGCTGGAGATCAGCAGGGTCGCACGATTGAGCTTCATCCAAATTCCCCCTCGTTAAAGCGCCGGCGGCCCCGGTGAGACATCCCCTCCGCCGCGCGCTGCGGCCGCTCGGATTTTTCCGTGCTCGGCCCGCTTGCCATTACGCAAATGTAATCCTGATTAGGACAATGTTATCCCAATCAGAGAATTGTCAACGGCAATCGTGGGGTCAGCCCGCCTCGGCCTTGCGCGCCCAGGGATCGATCAGACGCAGGAGGATCGCCGCGGTCACGGCCAGCCCCGCCAGCAGCGCGAAATAGGCCGTGTGGCTCACCCGGCTCCACAAAGTGCCGACCAGACCCGCGCTAAGGCTGCCCGCGAAGATGGTCAGGTACCAGGCCGCTACGGTGGTCGCGCCGAACCCGGGCGGAGCCAGGCGGGCGAACAGGCCGAGGCCCGTGGGCAGGATGAAAAGTTCGCCGAAGGTGTAGATCCCGAAGAACGCCACCAGCCACAGCCAGTGCGCCCTGCCCCCGCTGAACGCGTCGACGGCGCACAGCAGCAGGAAGGCTCCCGCCACGATCAGCGCGCCGGTCGCCATCCGCTGGGCCGGCGACGCATCCCGTCCGCCGTCGGCGCGTCTCTTCCAGCCGGCCAGCAGTATCGGCGTCATCGCCATGACCAGCAGAGGGTTCAGGGACTGGAACCAGGTCATCGGCACGCGCCAGGATCCGAGCGTCCGGTCGACGCCGGCGTCGGCCCACAAGGCCACGGTGTTGCCGGCCTGCTCGTAGGCGCCGCGGAAGACGGTGACCGACAGCGCGACGCCGGCCAGGGCCAGCACGGTCGGCAAGCCCATGCGCCCCTTGGCGGCGCCGGGCGCGACGTGGGTCTTCTTCTGCTCGGCCGGCAGGTAGCGCTGGCCCCACAGATAGATCAGCAGGCCCGCCAGCATCCCGAAGCCCGCCACGGCGAAGCCGACGTGCCAGCCGAACAGCTCGCCGAGCGTTCCGCACAGAAGCGGCGCGAGAAAACCGCCGATATTGATGCCCAGATAGTAGACGTTGTAGGCCCAGCCGCGCCGGGGATCCCCCTCCGCATAGAGGTCGTTGATCTGGCTGGGCAGGGTCGGCAGGAACAGGCCGTTGCCCAGGGCGATGGTGGCCAGGGCGACATAGAGCAGGTTCGGAAAACCCATCATGAAATGGCCCAGCGCCATGACACTGGCCCCGATGATGATCGCCCGCCGCTTGCCCAGCAGCCGGTCGGCGATCACCCCGCCGACGATGGGCGTGAAATAGGCGCAGGCCGTGTAGGTCCCGTAGATCAGGGACGAGGTCCCCTGGGCGATCAGCAGCTCCTTGGTCATGTAGTAGACCAGCAGGGCGCGCATGCCGAAATAGGAGAACTGCTCCCACATGTTCGTCAGGAACAGGACGGTCAGGCCGCGCGGCTGACCGAACCATGGCGAGGCGTCGAGCGCCTTGCGGCTCATGCGGCCGCCGCCGCGGTCGGGGCGCCCCAGACGCTTTCGCCAGCCCAGACCGCGCCGTCGCGATAGACCACGCTCGGCGGCCGATCCTTCGCCAGGAAGGTCGGGCCATCCAGGTCGACCAGATCGCAGACCTGGCCCAGCACGAAGCCCGGCCCGGTGGCCAGACTCGTGCCCACCATGGTCCCGACCATGACGCCCAGGCCCAGGCGCCGGGCCTTGGCGGCCATCAGCAGGCCTTCCGTCAGCCCGCCGCACTTGTCGAGCTTGATGTTGATGACCTGGAAGCGGCCCACCGCGGCCGAGACATCGGCCAGCGAGACGCAACTCTCGTCGGCGGCGATCGGGATCGGACTGTGGAAGCCTTCCAGCTCGTGCTCGTGGCCACGCGCCAGGGGTTGCTCCAGCAGAGAGACGCGTTCTTCGACCAGCGTTTCGACCAAGCTCTCCAGGTCGGCGCGGACGAAGCCCTGGTTGCCGTCTACGCCCAGCCAAGCGTCTGGTCGCGCGGCGCGGATGGCCCGCACCCGCGCCTGATCCAGCGGCAGGTCGCCGGTCAGCTTGATCTTGATCGATTTGGCCTGGACGTAAGCCGTCGCGCCCTTGGCCATGGCTTCCGGCGTATCGGCGCCGAGGGTGAAGGTGGTGCGCAACGGCTGAGGCGCGTCCAGTCCCGCCAGCCGCCAGACCGGCAAGCCGGTCCGCGCGGCTTCCAGCTCCCACAGGGCGCAGTCGACGGCGTTACGGGCCCCGCCGGGCGGCAGAATGAAACGCAGCGCCTCCCGCGTCGGCCCGGCCTCGATCGCCTCGCGGACGGCCTCGAGCTGAGCCCGCATGCTGTCGACGGTCTCCTTCAGAAAGAAGACCCCGGACGCTTCTCCCCTACCCTTCTGGCCGGCCTCCGACAGCGTCACGACGATGATGTCGGACGTGTCGAAGACGTGGCCGGCGATGCGGAAGGGCTGAGCCAGCCGGAGCGTCTCGTCGGCGATGTCCAGGGTCAGCCGGCCCATCAGTAGTTCACCGACATGCCCAGGAGGTGGAAAGCCAGGGCGACGTAGAACAGCAGCAGGGTCGAGAGCAGCAGCAGCACGCTCCACAGCTTGCGCGCCCAGCTACGGCCGTCGGTCCAGGTCAGCCAGGCGTTCCAGCCGGCCGTGACAAGCGCCACCGGGAAGATGACCCAGCCCAACCCCTGCAGGAGCAGCATCACGCCGTCCATGGCGCCGGCCAGGGCCGCGGCGCTGGAGGTCAGCTGGATCATGCCCACGACCCAGCCGATCAGCAGGGCCAGCAGCAGGCCGGCGCCGATCCGCGAGGCGCGCGAGGCCGTCAGGGCCTTGCCCGAGATGTCCGGGCTGGCCTTGTAGCGGCGACGCACCAGGGCCACGACCGGCCAGTAGAGGAAGGTCAGGACCAGGACGCCGATGCTGACGAGCATCGCCGGCAGCGCCCAGGTCATGTCGCGGGCGGCCGGGGCGCGGTCGAACACCATGAACGGCGAGCCGAAATCCCAGCTCCAGCGGACCGGCTTGCCGTCCGCCACCTGGGCGGCCAGGCGATCGTGGCCGCCGACCTCGCGCCAGACGTACGGGGCGATCTCGACCCATTCCTTGGGACGGCCATTGGCCCCCAGCACGCTGGGGATGATTAGCTCGCCCTTGGGGCCAACGGCGATCTTGGCCTGACCCACGGCGTAGAACAGCGACAGGAAGCTGCTGTCGGCCCGCCGGCTGGCCCACCATGCGCCGGCCATGGCCTTGGCGTGCTCGGCCGAGACCTTGGCGTCGACCTTGCCGTCGGGGGCGCCGGCATAGGGCAGATAGCGGTCTGAAAAGTCACGGAAGATGGCGGTGCGCAACGTCCCCGCCGCGCCCTCTCGACCGCCGCTGTTCAGCGACAGATAGAGGCCGACGTGCTCGTCCATGTAGAGGTGCAGCGAGGAGTGGAAGCCCTCGGTGTCGCCAAGATGGCCGATAACGTAGCGGCCGTTGATCGAGGTCTGGAAGAAACCCAGCTCCATGCGGTCCAGCGGCGGGATCAGCGACTTGGGATCCACCTTGTCCAGGGGGCTGTAGTGCATCGTGCGGGCCGTCTCGGGCGACAGGATGCGCGCGCCGTCCAGTTCGCCGCCCTGCAGATGGGCGATCATGAAGCGGCCCATGTCCGCGCCCGTTGACGAGGCCGAGCCGGCCGGAGCCGGGCCGACGATCTCGAAGCCCTTCGCGGGCTTGCCAGGCTTTGAATAGCCCTGGGCGTCCGTGCCGGTCAGGTTGGCGGGCAGCGGCTGGCGGAACGTGGTGTTGGCCATCTTCAGCGGGCCGATGACGTGGCGGTCGAGATAGTCGTTGAATGTCTCGCCCGTCACGCGCTCGACGATGTAGGCCGCCAGGGCCGTGCCGTAGTTCGAATAGGCCGGCGTGGTCCCCGCGTCGAAGATACGATGCGGCAGGTGCTTCTTGAGATAGTCGCCCAGCGCCGGCTCGCGCTGACCATAGAAGATGAGCGCCTTGGCGACTTCCTCGAAGCCGGCCGTATGGGTCATCAACTGGCGCGTGGTGATCGGCTTGCCGTGGTAAGGTGGGATTTTGAAGTCGAGGTACTGGTTGACGTCGGCGTCCAGGTCGATCTTGCCGGCCTCGACCTGCTGCATCACCGCCGTCCAGGTGAACAGCTTCGAGATCGAGCCGGGGCGGAACAGGGTCTTGTAGGGATCGACCGCCGTGCGCTTGTCGCGATCGGCATAGCCGAAGCCGCGCGTCGTCAGGATCTGGCCGTCCTTGACCACCGTGACCACCGCGCCGGGAATATCGCCGGTGCGCAGGGCGTAGGGCATGTAGCCGTCCAGCCACAGGTCGACATCGGCCTTGGTCAGGGCGGGCGCTGTCGCCATCGCCACCGGAACCGAGACGGACGGGGTGGCCTTCGCCGGCGCGATCGCCCTGGCGACCGGCGGCGACGCCGTTTCCTGTCGCGTCTGCCCTTGTGCGGAGCCCAGCCCCGCGAGCAGCGCGACGATCGCGACGGCTGCCCCCTTGATCGCCCGCATGCGTTCTCTCCCCTCGCCTGACGGCAGGATTGCCCCCGCACGGCCAAGCCGATAAATTGGAAGCAACAATCCTGATTAGGACAATTGCTATCCTGATTGGAGAATTCGTCAACCGCCTTCGAGGAGTCGCGGCGCGTGCCTGCTAATGTCCACACGCTTGGAACCCTGCTTCGTGGACTGAGAGATCGCGAGGGCTGGACCCTCAAGCAGATGAGCGAGAAGAGCGGTATCCCCGTCTCGACGCTCTCCAAGGTCGAGCACGACCGCCTGACCCTGACCTACGACAAGCTGCAGCAGCTTTCGCAGCGGTTGGGCATGCGCATGTCGGAGCTGTTCGCCGAGGATCAGGCCGCCCCGCCGCCGGCGGTCATGGCGCGCCGCAGCCTGGGCGATATCGAGCGCGCCGTGCGCGTCCAGACCCCTAACTACGACTACTACTACCTGTGCACCGAACTGCGCGGGAAACGGATGATCCCGGTGATCACCAAGATCCGCGCCAAGAGCGCCGAGCAGTTCGGCGACCTCGTGCGTCACGCCGGCGAGGAATACATCTTCGTCCTGAAGGGTCGGATCGTCGTGACCACCGAGTTCTACGACCCCGTGATCCTGGAGGCCGGCCAGTCGATCTATCTCGACTCAGCCATGGGCCACGCCTACCTCGCCGCGGAAGGCTGCGACGAGGCCGAGGTGTTGGGGGTCATGTCCAGCGAAGACGAGGAACTGATGAAAGCGCTCCTCGACATCCACGAGGACCAGAAGCAGGCGCGGCGTTAGGCGGGGCGATCAACCCCGCGGTTGCGTCGTTGGTCACGCCCGCGCCCGCCCGAGGGCGGCGGACGCGACACGGATCTCTCCTGGAGGTTCAAAGGGCCAGATGCAGCGCCTCGCCTTCGGCGGCCGGAACGGCGCAGCAGATCAGCGCCTCGTCCTCGGCGACCGAAGCGGTCGGCGACGTGAGATAGGAGACAGCGCCTTGCAGCACCCTGGTCTTGCATGAACCGCAAGTTCCGGCTCGGCAGCTGAACTCAGGCTGCAGACCCCGCGCCTCGGCCAACTCCAGCAACGTGCCCGAGCCGGGCTCCCAACGGGCCTCCTTGGACGACTCCATGAAGAACACCGGCTTGGAGCTGGTCGCCGGCGGCGGGCCGGCCGTCGCGGGCGCGACGCCAAGGTCCGACGTGCGTTGCAGCGAGGCGGGGCCGAACGCCTCGGCGTGGATGCGCCTGTCGGCGACGTTCAGGCCGCGCAAGCCGTCATAGACCGCCTGCATGAAGCCCGGCGGCCCGCACAGATAGAAGTCGTAGTCGTCGAACGGCAACTCGGCGCGCAGGACGTCCATGTCGAGGCGACCCACCAGGTCGTAGTCGTCGCTCTCCGCGCCTTCCGCATCGCTGAGGATGCGCGTCAGGCGGATCGCCCCCTGCCCCGCCTCGACCAGGGCCGCGAGCTCCTCGTCGAACGCCCGCTCGGCCTTGGTCCGCGCGGTCTGGAAGATCCAGGTCGGCCGCACGCCGCGCGTACGGAAGCCCTCGAACAGGAGGTGTCGGGCCATGGCGATCATCGGGGTGATGCCGACGCCGGCCGCCAACAGCACCGCCGGGCGCTTTTCGCTGGCGTCGATGATGAAGTCGCCGGCCGGGGCGCGGGCCTCGATCAGGTCGCCCTCGCGGATCTGGTCGTGGAGGTATCGGGAGACCGCGCCCTCGCGCTTGACGCTGATCCGGTAGAACGGATCCGACGGCGCGACCGACAGGGTGTAGGTGCGGATGACGGGCCGCCGATCGCCCGGAAGTTGGACGCGGATGGGCAGGTGCTGGCCGGCCAGGTGCGGGATAGCCACCACGCCGTCGGCGGGCTCCAGTTCGAACGAACGGATCGTCGCGCTCTCGCGAGTGATCTTCCTGACCCGGAACGGCCGCCAGCGACCGGCCAGCTCGGCGGCCTTGAGCCGGGCCGCCGTCGCGTCCCAGTCGCCGGTGATCAGGGCGTTGGGCGAGGCGCCGTTCGCACGGTCCGTCCAGCGAACCGGCAGGACGCTCCGACGACGGACAATCGTAGTCGGGCGCACCCGCCACAGACGCTCCGCGCCCTGGAACGCCGCGATCTCGGGCGAGTCCAGCACCACCTCGGCCTCGCCGGTCAGCTGCAGCATGTCGCCCGTCGCGAAATCGACGAACACCAGACCCGCCTTGCCGTTCAGCCGGATGTTGCCCAGCGTGTTGAAGAACAGATTGCCGGCGAAGTCCGGGATGGTCAGGACGCCGTCCTCGCCGATCCGCACGAAGCCGGGCTTGCCGCCCCGGTGCGAGACATCGACCTGCCGGCCGTTCTCGTCGCTGTAGGACGCCACGAAGAAGGCGTCGGCCGCGCCAATCACCCGGCGAGCATCGGCGTCCAGGTCCGCGAAGGTCTCGACCTGGCCGGCAAAGGGCGCGGTCGGATCGCCCGCCACCGCGAAGTCGCGCAGCTGGATGTATTGCGGGCAGTTGCCGTAGCTCTGACCGACCGTGACGTCGAAGCCGTAGGCCTGACGGCGCGCGGTTCCGTTCATGCGGTTACGGCGGCGCGTATGCAGCTCGATGCCCAGCAGGCCAACGGGATCGCCGTCCTCCAAGCCCGCGTCGGCCGGATCGCTGGGTTGGCGCACGGCCTTGATCGCCAGGGTGTGGATGTCAGGCGAGCTGATGAAACCCGGCTGACCGGCGACGATCGTCGCCCAGGGCGCGCCCGCCGGATCGACACCGCCGACCACCAGGAACGGCAGCTGCGGGAAGAACGCGCGGTGCTGGTCCAGCAGGAAGTCGCGGATCACGCGACGGCCGACGTCTTCCATCCGCGCCTCGACGCCGACGCTGCGCTGGATCTCGACCTCGCCGCGATGCCAGGGAGAGGGCTTTTCGGTGGTGGTCATGGCCCGCTCCCCGGCGCCCGACGTTACGCGGCCAGGCCGACGGGCGTCTGGCGGAACGGCACGAAGCCCGGCAGGGCCTCGATGCGCGCCAGCCACGCGCGGACGGCCGGATAGGGCTGAAGGTCGACGTTCCCCTCGGGGGCGCGGGCCGTGTAGCTGTAGAGCGCCACATCCGCGATCGTCGGGCGGCCGGCGACCAGCCAGGCCTGCCCAGCCAGCAGACCTTCCAGTATGGTCAGCAGCGCGGCGCCGCGCCCGATGACCTCGTCGGCGTCGCGCTTGGCCCCGAACACGGTGATCAGGCGAGCGGCGGCGGCGCCGTAGGCCAGTTCGCCGGCGGCCACTGACAGCCAGCGCTGGACCTGGGCGGCCTCGATGACACCCTCCGGCAGCCAGTCCGTCTTGCCGAACTTGCGAGCCAGATAGACCATGATGCCGTTGGAATCCGAGACGATGACGCCGTCGTCGTCCAGCACGGGCACCTGGCCGAACGGGTTCAGCTTCAGGAATTCCGGCGTCTTGTGCGCGCCCGAGGCCAGGTCGACCTCGACCAGCTCGAAGTCCGCGCCGATCAGCGACAGGAACAGGTGGGCCCGGTGAGCGTGGCCCGACAGCGGATGATAGTAGAGGCGCATCGTCGTGTCCTTTGCGGAACGGCTGGACACGGCGTCCATCCGATGAGCCAAGGACACTCCATCTGCCGGGCGGGCTGAAGCCGCGACAGGAGAAAGGCACTGTTGCGCGTAGCGGAATGGTCGGCATTCCGAGAACCGGAACAATCCATTCCTCCGGTTCGCCGTTCTGGCGGCGATGGCCGAGCGCCATCCTCCGAGGAGTTCCCCCGCCTGGAGGCGACGATGAAGAGCGCGCTACTCAATGGCCGGTTTCGCGGGTCAATCGGCGAGACGAAGCCGGCTTCTCGCTTCCGCCTCGGATCATGGAAGCCGGAGGCCAGGCTGCACGACATGTTTCTGAAACTCGGCGAGGGCCAGACTGTCGATGCAATCTCCTGGATGGGCCTGCTCTAGCCTAGTTGATCCGCCGATCCGCCCGCAGCCGCCCGGCCGCGAAGTCGATGAAGGTGCGGACCTTGGCCGGCGCGTGCCGGCCTTCGGGGTGGACGATGTGGACCGGCAGTGGATGCTCCTCATAGGCCGGGAGCACCGTGCGCAGCGCGCCGGACTCCAGCGACGGCGCCGCCTGGTAGGACAGCACGCGCGTCAGGCCAAACCCGTTGATCGCCGCCTGCAGCGCCGCGTCGTTGGTGTTGCAGTAGAGGCGAGGATGAACGTGGACGATGGTCTTCTGATCCTGGCCGAAGCGCCATTCCGTCGAGGCCCAGGCGCTGGTCGCCGCGATCACCGAATGGTTGGCGAGGTCCGCCGGCGTGGCCGGAACGCCATTCTTCTCGAAATAGTCGGGCGAACCGCAAACGACCCGGCGCACCGAGCCGACCCGCAAGGCGCTGAACCCTGAATTGGGAAGGTTGCCGATCCGCACGGCCAGATCCACGCCCTCGTCGACAAGGTTGACCATCCGGTCGACGAACAGGGTGCGGATGCTGACCCCCGGATATTCGGCCAGGTAGTCCATGATGATCGGCAGGATGTACTGTTGGCCGAACATCACCGAGGCGGTGATGGTCAGCGTGCCGCTGGGCGTGGCGAAACTGCCCGCGGCGCTGGCTTCGGCCTCGGAGAGTTCGGCCAGGATCCGCGAGCAGTCGTCGAAGAACCGCGCGCCGGCGTCGGTCAGAGTCACCGAGCGGGTCGTGCGGACCAGCAGGCGCGCGCCGATCGTCTCTTCCAGCGCCGCGACCGCGCGGGTCACGGCGGGCGGACTGATGTGCAGGTGTCGCGCGGCCTCGGCGAAGCCCTTGGTCTCGGCGACCTTCACGAACACTCTCATCGCCTGCCAGCGATCCATGATCGTCCGCCCCTGTTCCCGAGTCCCAGGCATTATATCCGGGACGCGATACCCTAGGCCACGCCTTCGCGGCCGGTCGCCGCTTCGGGATCCGGGCGGGAGGCTTTGCATCGCGCTTCGTCGCCAATGCGCGCAATCTGATCATATCGACTACGATATACGGGAAAGATTTGACCTCGGCGGCGGGGCGCTACAGAACTTCGTTCGCGCAAGATTCCCGCCGTGAGGGGGGTCACGCGAGCGCCTGTGTTGTTGGGCCGTTGGGGAGAAGAAACTTGGATAGACGTCAGTTCCTTGCCGCCTGCGGGATCGGCGCCGGCGGCGTGCTGCTGCCCGGCTTCGGCCGCGCCATCGCCGCCGAACAGCTGGTCGAGACCCTCGACGTGGCCGTCAAGAAGCGCCTGGCCGACGCGGCCATGAGCGCCGCCAAGGCCGCCGGGGCCAGCTATTGCGACGTGCGCGTGGGCCGCTACCTGCGCCAGTTCATCCAGACGCGCGAAGCCAATGTGCAGGGCGTGACCAACACCGAATCCAGCGGCGTCGGCGTGCGCGTCATCGCCGGCGGGGCCTGGGGCTTCGCGGCGACCAACAGCCTCTCGGCGGAGGCCGTGGCCGACACCGCCCGCCTGGCGGTCGCCATCGCCAAGGCCAACGCCAAGAACCAGACCGCGCCAGTGCAGTTAGCCCCGACCAAGGGCGTCGGCGAGGTGAAGTGGGCCACGCCGCTGCGCCGCAACGGCATGGAAGTCTCGCTGCAGGAAAAGGTCGACCTTCTGATGCGCGTCAACGGCGCGGCGATGAAGGCCGGCGCCAACTTCGTCAATTCCAGCCTGTTCCTGATCAACGAGCAAAAGTACTTCGCCAGCACCGACGGCTCGTACATCGACCAGGACGTTCACCGCATCTGGTCGCCGTTCACGGTCACGGCCGTCGACAAGACCACCGGCAAGTTCCGCTCGCGCGAAGGCCTCTCGGCCCCGATGGGCATGGGCTACGAATACCTGGACCCGCAGGCCAAGGATAAGACCCTCTCGCCCAACGGCATCATCAGCTACGGCCGCTCCTACGACATGGTCGAGGACGCCCAGGCCGCCGCCGTGCAGGCGCGCGAGAAGCTGACCGCCAAGTCGGTCAAGCCGGGCCGCTACGACCTGGTGCTGGATCCCAATCACCTGGGCCTGACTATCCACGAGTCGGTCGGCCACCCGCTCGAGCTGGACCGCGTGCTGGGCTACGAGGCCAACTACGCCGGCACCAGCTTCGCCACGCTGGACAAGCGCGCGGCGCACTTCAAGTACGGCAGCGACCTCGTCAACATCATGGCCGACAAGCTGCAGCCGGGCAGCCTCGGGGCCGTGGGCTTCGACGACGAGGGCGTCCAGACCAAGCAGTGGCCGCTGATCCAGGATGGCAAGCTGGTCGACTACCAGGCCACCCGCGACCAGGCCCATATCCTGGGCAAGACCGAGAGCGACGGCTGCTCCTACGCCGACTCCTGGTCGACCGTGCAGTTCCAGCGGATGCCCAACGTCTCGCTGCGGCCGGGCAAGACGCCGCTGAGCCTCAACGACATGATCGCGGGCGTCGAGGATGGCATCTACATCCTGGGCCGCGGCTCGTTCTCGATCGACCAGCAGCGCTACAACGCCCAGTTCGGCGGCACGCTGTTCTACGAGATCAAGAACGGCAAGATCACCCAGCCGCTGGAAGACGTCGCCTACCAGATGCGCACGCCCGAGTTCTGGAACGCCTGCTCGGCGATCTGCGACGAGCGCGACTATCGCCTGTTCGGTTCCTTCTTCGACGGCAAGGGCCAGCCCAGCCAGGTCTCGGCCGTAAGCCACGGCTCATCGACCACGCGGTTCAACGGCATCAACGTCATCAACACCGCGCGTTCGCTCGGTTGATCGGTTCGGGGAAGATTATCCAATGAGCATCATGACCGAAGCCGAGGCCAAGACGATCCTCGCGAAAGTCATCAAGCTGTCGACGGCCGATGAGTGCACCGCGCAGCTGACCGGTTCGATCGAGGGCAATATCCGCTTCGCCCTGAACAACGTCTCCACCAGTGGCGTCGTCAGCAACATCGACCTGGCCGTCACCGTCGCCTTCGGGCGTCGCGTCGGCACGGCGACGATCAACGAGTTCTCGGACTCGGCCCTGGCCCGCGTGGTCAAGCGCGCCGAGGAGCTGGCCAAGCTGGCGCCCGAGAACCCCGAGTTCGTCCCGGCCGTCGAGGCCACGACCTACAAGCCCAGCGACACCTTCAGCCCGGCGACCGCGGCGATCACGCCCGACCAGCGGGCCGAGGTGGCCCGCGCCTCGATCGCCCCGTGCCGCGCCCAGAAGCTGGTCGCCGCCGGCTTCCTGCAGGACGAGCAGAGCTTCGTGGCTTTCGCCAACAGCAAGGGCGCGTTCGGCTATCAGCGCGCCACGGCGATGGACTACACCTGCACCGTGCGCACGGCCGACGGCCGCGGCTCGGGCTGGGTCGCCCGCAACCTGCAGGATTCCAGCGGGTTCAAGCCGGCCAGCGACATCGAGATCGCCATGCGCAAGGCCAGCGCCTCGGCCGAGGCCCAGGCGCTGGAGCCGGGCAAGTATACGGTGATCCTGGAGCCGAACGCGGCCTCGGGCCTGATCTCGTTCATGTTCAACTACTTCGACGCCCGCCAGGCCGACGAAGGCCGCAGCTTCCTGTCCAAGAAGGGCGGCGGCAACAAGCTCGGCGAACAAGTCTTCGATCCGCGCGTCACCTTCATGGCCGACCCGTGGGACAAGGAACTGCCGGTGTTCCCGTGGGACGAACAGGGCCGCCCGCGCGAGCGCATGCCTCTGGTCGAGAACGGCAAGATCGCCAACCTGCTCTACAGCCCCTACTGGGCCCAGAAGCAGGGCAAGAAGGTCACCGGCCGGCCGGGCAACATCGTCATGTCGGGCGGTACGAAATCGACCGCCGACCTGGTGCGCGAGACCGAGCGCGGCATCCTGGTGACCCGCACCTGGTATATCCGCATGGTCGACCCGCAGACCGTGCTGCTGACCGGCCTGACCCGCGACGGCACCTTCTACATCGAGAACGGCCAGCTGAAGCACCCGGTGAAGAACTTCCGCTTCAACGAGTCGCCGGTGATCATGCTGAACAACATCGACGACCTGGGCCGCCCGGTCCGCGTCAGCGAAGGTGGTCGCATGCAGATGATGATCCCCGCCATGCGCCTGCGGGACTTCACCTTCACCTCGCTGTCGGACGCCGTCTGACGTTCGACATGCCGAGTAGAAGCGTAACGCGTACCGAGTGCCTGCGTCTGCTGGCGGGCGGCGCGATGGGAAGCTGGCTCGCCAGCCGCCCGTCGGCCGTCCAGGCCGCGCCGACCTACGACTTCTGGTTCACGCGCCTGCGCTACGATTCCGGCGACTGGGACGTCGACCAGCGGATGCCGTCCAACATCCTGACCTCGCTGGTCGACTACACCAACCTGCGCGTGGACACCGAGGAGCGCGTCGTGCGCCTCTCGGACCCGGCCATGCTGACCGCGCCGTTCTGCTATCTGGCCGGCCACAAGCTGGTCGAATTCAGCCCCGCCGAGGCCGCGAACTTCCAGCGCTACGTCCGCAATGGCGGCTTCGTTCTGGTCGACGACTGCAACCACGACATCGACGGCCTGTTCGCCAAGTCGTTCGAGCGGCAGATGGCCAAGCTGTTCGGCGGCGACGCCCTGAAGAAGCTGCCCAAGGACCACGCGATCTATCGCAGCTTCTTCAAGTTCGACGGCCCGCCCGCCACCAGCTTCGAGCTGAACGGCTGGGGCGACGATCTCGTCCATGACTACCTGAAGGGCATCGAGATCAACGGGCGCCTCGGGGTGCTCTACAGCAACAAGGATTACGGCTGCGAGTGGGATTACGACTGGCGCAACAAGCGCTTCCTGGCCGAGGACAACACCAAGTTCGCGGTCAACATCGTCCTCTACGCCCTGACGGCCTGATCCGCCTTACGACCTGTCCGGAGTTCCGATGAGCGTCACCCCCACCGAAGCCGATATCGCGGAGAAGCTCGAGCGCCTGGGCCAGCTGCGCGCGGCGATCGGCCAGGCCATCATCGGCCAGGACGAGGTCGTCGAGCAGTTGCTGATCGGCCTGCTGGCTGGCGGTCACTGCCTGATCGAGGGCGTGCCGGGCCTGGGCAAGACCCTGCTGGTCCGCACCCTGGGCCAGGCGCTGTCGCTGGACTTCCGCCGCGTGCAGTTCACCCCCGACCTGATGCCCAGCGACATCCTCGGCACCGAGGTGCTGGAAGAGGACCATGGCACCGGCCACCGTCACTTCCGCTTCCAGCCCGGCCCGGTCTTCACCCACCTGCTGCTGGCCGACGAACTGAACCGCACGCCGCCCAAGACCCAGGCCGCCCTGCTGGAGGCCATGCAGGAGCACCAGGTCAGCTACGCCGGCGTCACCCACCGGCTGTCCGAGCCGTTCTTCGTGCTGGCCACCCAGAACCCTCTGGAGCAGGCCGGCACCTACCCCCTGCCCGAGGCCCAGCTCGATCGCTTCCTGCTCAACATCCGGGTCGGCTATCCGACCGCCGAGGAAGAGCGCGCCATCCTGACCCTGACCACCGGCGGCGCCATCGCCGCCCCGGCGGCGGTGATGACGGGTGAAGACATCGTCGAACTTCAGAAGTGGGTGCGCCAGGTGCATGTCAGCGAGGGCCTGCTGACCTGGATCACCGCGCTGGTCCGCGGCACCCGCCCAGGTCCGGACGCCCCCGCCGCCGTCCAAGACTACGTCCGCTGGGGCGCTGGCCCCCGCGCCGGCCAGGCCCTGGTGCTCGCCGCCAAGGCCCGCGCCCTGCTGCACGGACGCCTGGCCGCCACGCGTGAAGACGTCAAGGCCCTGGCCGCGCCGGTCATGCGCCACCGCATCCTCTTGTCCTTCGCCGCGGAGGCCGAACGCAAGTCGACCGACGACGTGGTCGCCGCCCTACTGGCCGCCCTGCCCGCGCCGGCGCGTGACTAGCGGACAATGTCTCCGTTCGACCTGCCCCCGGACCTGCGTAGCCGTCTGCGACGTCTGTCGCTGACGCCGCGCGCGGCCGCGGTGCTGAACGGGGATGGCCACCACGCCAGCCGCAATCGCGGCGGGGCCATGGAGTTCGCCCAGTACCGCGCCTACGAGCGTGGCGACGACCTGCGGCGCATCGACTGGAAACTCTATTCGCGCTCGGACAAGTTCTTCGTCCGCGACGCCGAGCGTGAGAGCCCCGTGGCGATCTGGGTCGTGCTGGACGCCAGCGCCTCCATGGGCCAGGCCGATCTCGCCAAGCCTAGCTGGACGCGCTTCGACGCCGCCCGCCGCCTGACCGCCGCGATCATCGAGGTCGCGCTCCAGCAGAGCGACCGCTTCGGGGTGATCGTCGCCCAGGCCGAGGGCGCGATCGTTCTGCCGCCGTCCAGCGACAGCCGCCATCGCGACCGTATCCGGCTGGCGCTGAGTCCGCTCCATCCCAAGGGCGTCCCCCAATGGGATCGGGACCTGAAGTTGCTGGGCGAACGGATCGCGCCCGGCGACCTGGCGATCTTCATCTCCGACGGCTTCGACGACACCTGTGTCGCGGCCGCCGAACGGCTGGCCGCGTCCGGTCGCGACGTCTCGTTCGTCCAACTCCTGACCGGCGACGAGCGCGACTTCCCGTTCGATCGGAGCCTGCTGTTCCGCGATCCGGAGAGCGACATCGCACTGGCCGGCGACGGCCGCGGCCTGCGCGCCGACTTCCTGACGCGCTTCGCCGAGGCTCGCGCCGCTCTGCGCGCGCGGCTGGAGGCCAAGGGCGCGCGGTTCGTCGAACACTTCAGCGATCGGGATCCTGACCAGCCGATCCAGGATCTCTCCCGCCCGGCGACGCGCGGATGATCCCCGCCCTGCTCGCCCCCGCCGCGCTGGGCGCCCTGCTCGCGGTCCTGGTCCCGCTGGCGATCCACATCGCCCGCCGCACCGAGACGCAAGTCATCGACTTCGCCGCCCTGCGCTGGCTGAACCCGAACCCCAGGCCGGTCCGTCGCCTGCGCCTCGACGAGAGGCTGCTGCTGGCGGTGCGGATCGTGCTGGTGGTCGCCATCGTGCTAGCGCTGGCCGAGCCCGCGCTGCGGCCAACCGGCGATGGCCGCGCCGTGATCGCCGTCTCGCCGGCCGTCGACGCCAGGAGCGTCCCGGACCATGGCGAGCGGCGCGTCTGGCTCGCGCCCGGTTTCCCTAGCCTCGACCGACCCGCGCCCGCGCCATCGGCGGACTTCGCCAGCCTCGTGCGCCAACTGGACGCCGAGACGCCCGGCAGGACGGCGATCACGATCGTCGCGCCGCCGGAACTGACCGGCGACGCTGAACGGCTCTACCTGTCACGCAAGGTGGACTGGCGGGTGGGCGCGGCGGCCGCGCGCGCGAAGACGGTCACCGCGCCCGCGCCGCCCGCGCTGACGGTGCGCTACGCCCCGGGCAAGGAACGCGCCGTCGGCTATTTCCGCGCGGCGGCGACCGCCTACGCCGAGGCCGGCAAGCCGCCCGCCTTCGACGCCGCGCTCGTCGACAGCCCCCCGCCGCGCGATGCGCGCTATCTCGTCTGGCTTTCCGGCGCGCCCATGCCGGCGGCGACGCTCGACTGGATCGAGGCTGGCGGCGTCGCCTTGCTGGCTCACGACGCGCCCTCGCCCGTCGAAGGTTCCCAGCCCACGATCTGGCGCGACGCCGAAGGCGCGCCGCAGGCCACGGCCGGCCGCTTCGGCAAGGGCCGCGTGCTGCGCCTGACCCGCCCCCTCGAACCTAGCGCCATGCCGGTCTTGGTCGAGCCGGACTTCCCCATCCAGCTCTGGACGCTGCTGGCCCCGCCGCCCGCGCCAAGCCGGGTCGCGGCGGTCGACTATGCCCCCGGCGTTCGCCCAGCGGCGGGCGGCGGGACTTACAACCCGCATCCCGTCGGCCTGAGGCCTTGGCTGGCCCTGATCATCGCTCTGATCTTCGCCGTCGAGCGCTGGCTGGCGACGCGACGCGACCGGCCGGTGGCCGCATGATCGCCGCTCTCGCCCATCATCTACGCGCGGCCCGACAACGGAGCGTTCTCGACACGCTGGCCGTCGGCCTGCCCGTCGTCCTGGCAATCGCCGCGCTGGCTCTGCGCGGGTTCGAGGTCGTGGGGGCGGTCGTCGCGCTCGTGATCGGCGCCCTCGTGCTGGGCTGGATCGCCATCCGACGCAGTCGACGCTTCGACCAGGCCTGGCTCATCGCCGCCCTCGACGCCCACGCGCCCGGCCTGGAGGACAGCAGCGCCCTCCTGTTCGAGTCCTCCGTCGACGGCCTGGCCGCCCTGCAGCGCGCCCGCCTGGAGGCCCGCCTCGCCGAAGCCGCCGCCGTGGACCTGCGGCCAGACTGGTCCCGTCGCTGGATCCCCGGGACCGCCGGCTTCGGCGCGCTGGTGATCCTCGCCGCCTTGTTCTGGCCGCCCGCATCGGGCATCGCTCTCGGCCCAGAGGAAGCCGAAACCGCGGCGGTGCCCGGTGCGCCCAGGGTCACCAACGCCAAGCTGCGGGTCACGCCGCCGGCCTATACCGGCCAGCGCCCTTACGACCAGGGCGGCCTGGACGCGCGGGCCCCGGAGGGGTCGCGCATCGAGTGGACGATCACCCTCCGGCCGTATCCCGACGCCGCCAGCCTCAACTTCCCAGGCGAGGCCTCGCTGTCGCTGCGCCGCGACGGCGGACGCTGGCTGGGCGGGCGTGCGTTCGAGCGCTCGGCGCTCTATCGCGTCGAGGCCCCTGGACTGGCCCGCCAGCGCCTGCACCGCCTGGAGATCGTCCCCGACGCTCCGCCGGTCGTCCGCGTCGTGACGCCCGACAGTTCGCTATCCCTCATTGCGCCCGGCCAGAGCCGGTGGGCGCCGGTGTTCGAGGTCCGCGACGACTACGGCGTCGACGGCGCCGCCCAACTGCGCATCACCGTCACTAAGGGCGAGGGTGAGAACATCACCACCACCCAGCGGCTCCAGCCTCTCGCCGGCCAGGGCGCCGCGCGGCTCAAGCGCTTCACCGCTGCCCTCGACCTGGCGCGCGAAGGCCTGGCGCCGGGTGGCGACATGATCGTGCAGCTGGTGGTCAGCGACAATCGCAGCCCGCGCCGCCAGACGGTCGAGAGCCCCAGCGTGATCCTGCGCTGGCCCGCCGCCATGGGCCTGGCCGAGGGTCTGGACGGCATGGCCAAGCAGGTCATGCCCGTCTATTTCCGCAGCCAGCGCCAGATCATCATCGACGCCGAGGCCCTGGTCGCCCAGCGCGGCAAGATCACGCCCGACGCCTTCCTGGACCGCTCGAACAGCCTTGGCGCCGACCAGGCCCAGCTGCGCCTGCGCTACGGCCAGTTCATGGGCGAGAAGGCCGAAGGCGAAAGCGGCGGCGGCGGCCTCGACCTGCCGACCAATGACGCTCCCGCCCTGCCGACCGACGACGCTCCTGCCGCGCCGGCCAAGGCCGAGCATCACGACGACGATGACGGCCACGACCATGGCGGCGGGGCCAATCTCAACGACATGACCGACGTCGTCGCCAAGTACGGCCACGCCCACGACACGGGGGACGCCGCGACGCTGTTCGACCCGGGCACGCGCTCGACCCTAGCCCAGGCGCTGGACGCCATGTGGGATTCCGAGCGCGCCCTGCGCCAGGGCAGGCCGAAGGACGCCTTGCCCCACGCCTACAAGGCCCTGAACCTGCTGAAGACCGCCCAGCAGGCCGGACGCATCTTTCTCGCGCGCACGCCGCCGAAGCTGCCGCCGGTCGACCTGTCCCGCCGCCTGTCCGGCAAGCGCGAGGGCATCGCGCCGGGTCGTTTGGCGCCAGCGACGCGCGATCCCGCCGATGCGCCGGCCGGCGAGGTCTGGCGCGCGCTGGGGGACCGCCCCGACGCACCGCTGCAGCTCGAGGCCCTGGCCCGCTGGGTGAACGCCAACCAAAAGCGCCTGGCCGATCCTCTGGCCCTGTCCGCCGCGATCGATACGGTCCGCAACGAACCCCAGTGCCAGGACTGCCGCCGCAAACTGCGCGCCCTGCTGTGGACCGCGCTGGAGCGCCCGCCCGCCGCCGTCAGCCGCCGCGATCCGGCCGACGCGCGCGGCCGGCGCTATCTGGACGCTTTGCGATGACGGGCGGCTTCGAACTCTGGACGGCGATCCTGATCGCGGTCGCCACGATGGGCGGGATCGCGCGAACGATTCTGCGGCGGAGGTCAACCGACACCCGCGGCCCCGCCTGGCGGTTCGCCGCGCTGATCGCTCTGCAGGTCCTGGGCGGCGCGCTGTTCTACCCGACGCTCTTTCCGCCTTCGGTGGGAGCCGCGCCCGGTCGCCTCGTGGTCGCCACGCACGGCGCGAAGCCGGCGGCGCGCGCCTCGGGCGACGTGCTCGTCGCCCTGCCTGAAGCCGGCCCGCTGCCCGGCGCGGTCCGCCTGCCCGACCTCGGCTCGGCCCTGCGGCTCTATCCCGAGCCTGGCCGCCTTCTGATCGAGGGCGACGGCCTGACGCCGCGCGACCGGATTCCGCTCGACCGCCCCGCCGCGTTCGCGCCTTCGCCGCCCCCGCGCGGCCTTGTCGACCTGATGCCGCCGAAGCCCGTCGCTCCAGGCGCGCGCTTCACGGTCGCCGGACAGGTCGGGGGCGCCGGAACCGTCGAACTGCTCGATCCGTCCGGCGCCGTGGTCGACCAGATCACCGTGACCGCCAACAGCCGCTTCCAGCTGTCGGCCGTCGCCCGCGTGTCCGGCCTGGCCCTGTTCGACCTGCGCCTGAGGGACAGCGCCGGTCGTCTGGTCGAGCACATCGACATCCCGGTCGAGACCCGCGCTCAGCGCCAGCCGCGCGTGCTGGTCCTGGCCGGCGCGCCGAGCGCCGAGACCAAGTATCTGCGCCGCTGGGCCCAGGACGCCGGCGTCGCCCTGAGCCTCGACGTCGACGTTGGCGGCGGCGTGGTCCTGGGCGATCCGCCGACGCCGGTCACGCGCGCGAGCCTGGCCGAGATCGACCTCGTGGTGGTCGACGATCGGCGCTGGGAAAGCCTGTCGCCCGACGCCCGGACCAACCTGACCGCGGCGACGCAGGACGGCCTCGGCCTGCTGCTGCGTCCGACTGGCCCGCTCTCGGCCGCCACCCGACGCGACTGGACGAATCTCGGCATGGCGACCTCGGGCGACGGCGAGGTCCGGGCTTTCCGGCTCGGCGGTCCGACCGACTTGGAACTCAGCCGCTACGACCTGGCGCAAGCCGAACGCGAGGGCGTGCCGTTGATCCGCGACAAGGCCGGCGCGCCGCTGGCCGCCTGGCGGCCGCGCGGCCTGGGCCGCGTGGGCCTCTGGATCGTGGCCGACAGCTACAGTCTTGCCTTGACCGGGCACGCCGATCGCTACGGAGAGCTTTGGAGCGAACTGTTCTCGGCCGTGGCGCGTCCCAGCGATGCCCCGGGCGTGCGCTTGGACGGCATAGCCCGGGCGGGCCAACGCGCGGCGCTCTGCGGCGTCACCGGACCGATCCGAGTCGTCGACCCCGATGGCGTCGAAAGCCGGCCTGTCGTCGATCCGGCGACCGGCCCCTCCGCCTGCGCCGCCTACTGGCCTCGCCAGGCCGGATGGCGCAGGGTCTCGGACGGCGCGAGCTTCTACGTCCATCCCGCCGACGCCGCGCCTTCGCTGGCGCGGGCCGCCGACCGCCAGGCGACGCTCGACGCGGTGGCGGCCAGCGTCACGCGCGACGCCCGCGTCCTCCGCAGGACACCGGGTTCGTCCTGGCCCTGGGCCGTCGGCCTTCTGGCCGTGCTCGGCCTACTATGGTGGCTGGAGCGACGATCACGCGCTTGAGGGGGCTAGCGGCCGACGGCGCGATCGCGTCAAATCGGATCGACGCATCGACGCCCAGACCGTCGAGCAGCCCTGGGGAGCGAACCATGCCGCACTACGGCGACTACCAGACCGAGATCTATTTTCAGGGTCTGCACGGCGTGCTGCCGAAGTATCCCGTCGACTTCGCCGGCCTCCTGGCGCGGGCCCAGGCGGCGATGCCGCCCTCGACCCTGAAATATGTGCAGGGCGGCTGCGGCGACGAGCACACCCAGGACAGCAACGCCTCGGCCTTCAAGCACTGGGGGCTGATCCCGCGGATGATGGTCGACTGCTCGGCGCGCGACCTCTCCATCGACCTGTTCGGCATGAAGCTGGCCAGCCCGCTGTTCATGGCCCCGATCGGCGTGACCGGGCTCTGCACCCAGGACGGTCACGGCGACCTGGCCGCCGCGAGGGCCGCCGCGACCACGGGTGTGCCGCTCGTGGTCTCGACCCTGACCAACGACCCGCTGGAGGACGTCGCCGCCGCCATGGGCGACACGCCCGGGATGTTCCAGCTCTACACGCCCAAGGACCCGGAACTGGCCGCCAGCCTGGTCAGCCGCGCCGAAGCCGCAGGCTATAAGGCCATCGTCGTCACCCTCGACACCTGGGTCACCGGCTGGCGCCCGCGCGACCTTAACGACTCCAACTTCCCGCAACTGCGCGGCGCCGTACTGGCCAACTATTTCTCGGACCCGCGCTTTCGCGCCATGGTCGGCAAGGACCCGAAGTCGGACCTCCAGACCTCGATCATGACCTGGGCGGCGACCTTCGGCAAGGTGCTGACCTGGACCGATCTGCCGTGGCTGCGGTCGCTGACCAAGCTGCCGATCGTGCTGAAGGGCATCTGCCATCCCGACGACGTACGCCGCGCCAAGGACGAGGGCGTCGACGGCGTCTACTGCTCCAACCACGGCGGCCGGCAGGCCAATGGCGGCATCGCCGCGATCGACATGCTGCCGGGCGTGGTCGAGGCGGCGGGCGACACGCCGGTGCTGTTCGACTCCGGCGTCCGCTCGGGCAGCGACGTCGCCAAGGCCCTGGCGATCGGCGCGACAGCGGTCGGCGTCGGCCGTCCGTATTCGTACGGCCTGGCCCTGGGCGGGACCGAAGGCGCGGTCCATGTCCTGCGCTCGCTGCTGGCCGAGGCGGACCTGCTGATGGCGGTCGACGGCTTCCCGACGATCAAGGCCCTGCGCGAGGCCGGAGCGGTGCGCCTGCCGGCATAGCCTCAGGCCTTTCGGCGAGCCGGCCTCGCCTGTCACGCTTTGTCACAATCGCGATGCAGAGCCGCAAGGCGACCTCGCCACTCTCGAACCGTTGAAAGGCCGCACCCGATGGCGCGGCCCCTGTTCGGGAGAACAAGGATGCGCAAGACCCACACCCGCGTGTTGGCCCTGGCCGCCGTCGCAGGACTCGCCGTCGCCGGCGCCGCGAGCGCCGAAACCGTCCGCCTGCCCGCCAAGCAGACCGCCCTGACCGCCGACCACTTCCACGCCCGCGCTCAAGTCATCGACGACCCGTTGGACATCGAGACGGTGATCAGCACCGAGCGCGGCTTCCAGACGGGCAAGGGTGTCTTCAAGTCGCCCAGAAACGACAACCACCTGCGGGCGATCGTCGACAAGCGCTCGGGCGCCACGCGCTTCGAGGTGCGTCAGACCCTGACCTATCCAGGCTCGATCCGCGGCTACAGCGAAGTCTCGCACCAGACGGGCCAATGGCCGGTCGCGGCGCCGCTGACCAAGATCCGTGACAACGCCAGCCACTGCTTCCTGTTCGAAGCGCCGGAAGTCTGCCGCGAGGAGGTCTCGTTCGGCGTCGCCGAGAACGAACTGCGCCGCGCCGCCGCGACGCCGGGCGCCTGGGCCTTCAAGTTCACCTCGGCCAAGGGCTACGAGCACCGTACCGCCATCACCCACGCCGAGATCGAGGGCCTGCTGAAGGCCGTCGACACCTACCGGCGCGCCCTGCCCGCCATCCAGGCGCAAGTCGACACCGCCGCTGGCGGCTGAGTTTCCTCGTTCAAGTTCCCGGAGTCTGTTTCGTATGAAAGTCCTCGCGTCCCTCGGCCTCGCCGCCGCCTGCCTGCTGGCCTCTCCGGCCCTGGCGGGTCCCGCCGGCACCGGTCTGACCTTCACCGAGGAGGTCGCCAAGAAGAACCTCCAGAAGCGCGCCGCCAAGGCCCAGACGGCCCTCGCTTGCGCCAAGCCCAAGGCTCCCGCGACCAACGTCGCGCCCGGAGGAGTCACCCCCGACACCTGCCGCGCCAGCTAGCGCGGCGTACAGAACGGTCGCCGTAGCTTCATCGTCGGCGGCGGCCCGCCCTCGCGTGCTCCCCTACCTGCAAAATGCGCGCGAGGGCCCAGTTTCGCTGGGATGCCAGGGTATCCCCAGTTTAGGCGCGGAGCCGGCGAGAAATCGTCGGCTCCGGCCTTGTTCCCGGCGCCATGGCGCCTAACTAGCCCGAGCATATGGATACTTCAGGCCACGGAATGATCGCGCTGCCGCGCGACTTGGCGACCGCGCCGCTCGCCTCCACGGTGCTCGTTGTCGAGGACGATCCGGCCCTTCGCACGCTGTTGATGCGTCTGCTGCGCGAGGAAGGCTTCCAGCCGCTCAGCGCGTCCCACGGCGCGGAAATGGCCCGGGTTCTGGAAACCAACACGGTCGACCTGATTCTGCTGGACGTCATGCTGCCGGGCAGCAACGGCTTCGATCTTTGCCGCCTGGTGCGCCGCGAGAGCGACGTGCCGATCGTCATGCTCAGCGCCCGCCATGACGAGACCGACCGTCTGATCGGCCTGGAGCTCGGCGCCGACGACTATATCGGCAAGCCCTTCAGCAAGAAGGAGCTGATCGCCCGTATCCGCGCCATCCTGCGCCGGACTCAGGCCGGCTCGCAATCGAGCCAGCCACGCGGCCACCAGCGGATGACGTTCTCAGGCTGGAGCCTGGATCCCGGCCGCCGCGAGCTGCTGTCGCCGGACGGGGCCTTCGTCGACCTGTCGGGCGCCGAGTTCGACCTGCTGCTGGCCTTCGTCAGCTCGCCCCAGCGGGTGATCGGCCGCGAGCGCCTGCTCGAGATGTCCCGCGCCCGTCTTTCCGACGCCTCGGACCGCAGCATCGACGTGCTGGTCAGCCGCCTGCGCCGCAAGCTGGCCGTCGTTGGCCAGTCCGAACCTCTGCTGCGCACCGTGCGCGGCGTCGGCTATATCTTCACCGCCGCCGTCGAGCGCCGATGAAGTCCTGGCGGCTATGGCCGCAGCGTCTTGTCGGCCAGGTCACCCTGGTCCTGATGCTGGCCGTGGCCCTGGAGTTCATCGGCAGTTCGATCCTGTTCGAGAACAGCCGCCTCTATCCCGACCGCGAGAACCAGATCCGACGCGTGGCCGAGCAACTGGTGGCCGCGACGGGCATCCTGGAGTCGTCGTCCCCCGACGAGCGCGGGGTGCGGGCCGCGGTGATTTCCAATCGCGCCACTCAGCTGACCTGGTCGGTCCTGCCCAGTCTGGTCGACGGCGGCAGAGCGGTCGAAAACGACTACCGCGAGGAGTTGTTCGAGGCCGAGCCAAGCCTGCGGGACCGCGATCTGCGCGTCCACGCCGACATCGACCGCGCCCTGCCGCGCGACACGCACCTGAAAGTGGCCGTCAAGTTGCGCGACGGCAGTTGGATGGCGTTGAGCACCAAGATACGCGTCGCGCCCTGGGCCGTGCTGCTGAGCGGCTTCGGCTCGGCCTTTACGTTGGGCCTTGGCGTGATCATCGCCGCGGCGCTGGTGCTGCGCAATCTCAGCCGCCCCTTGCGGGCGCTGGCCGAGGCGGCCGACAAGGTCGGTAAGGGCGCTCAGGTCCGCATCGCCGAGAGCGGGGCCGGCGATCTCAAGCTGGTGGCCAAGGCCTTCAACGCCATGCAGGACCGCATCGCCGGCCTGCTGCAAGCCCGCACCGAGGCCCTGGCCGCGGTCGGCCATGATCTGCGCACGCCTCTGGCCCGCCTGCGGCTGAGGGCCGGTTTCGTGACGGACGCCGACGCTCGCGAAGCCCTGGAGGCCGACGTCGACGAGATGACGTCCATGCTGGACTCCCTGCTGGCCTATCTGGGCGGCCAGGAGGATCCCGAGCCCCGGCGACGGACGGACCTGGCCGCCATCGCCATGACCGTCGTCGACGACGCCGCCGACGCCGAGCGGCCAGCGACCTATGCCGGCCTCGACCACCTGCCCGTGCTGGCCCGGCCGCTGTCGGTGAAACGGGCGATCAGCAACATCGTCGAGAACGCCTTGCACTATGGCGGCGACGCCACGCTGACCCTGACACGCGAGGGCGACGCGGCGGTGCTGGCCATCGAGGACAACGGTCCCGGCATCCCCGAGGCCGAGCTGGCTCATGTGCTGCAGCCGTTCCATCGTCTCGACGACGCCCGGGCCCGCAACACCGGCGGTCTCGGCCTGGGCCTGACCATCGTCCAGCAGATCCTGCAACGCGAGAATGGAACCCTGGCCCTGAAGAACCGCCCTCAAGGCGGACTGCGCGTCGAGATCCGCCTACCCGCGCTTTAGCGCGCCCAAGACGTCCCTCCCAAAGACATCTCCCAAGACATCCTTTGTCACAAAGCCGCTGCACCGCAGCAAAGACCCCAAACGACCTTCGTCGACGCATCCGGCGCTTCTCGCCGTGACGCTCGCCGCGGCGCCCGCCCCCCCTTTTGGGCGTCGCGGCGATCAGTTCATGGAGGTCCCTTGGAACAGTTTCTCGAACGCGCCGCGCTCTTTCGCGGCCAGGTCTTCCCCGCCCAGAGCGCCCTCTACGAACGCCTGGCCAGCCACGGCCAGAGCCCCTCGGCCCTGATGATCTCGTGCGCAGACTCGCGCGTGGTCCCCGAACTGATCACCCAGGCCGCCCCCGGCGACCTGTTCGTCTGCCGCAACGCCGGCAACATCGTTCCGCCGTTCAGCCAAGCCAATGGCGGCGTCTCGTCGGCGGTTGAATACGCCGTCATGGCCCTGGGCGTTCGCGACATCGTCGTCTGCGGCCACTCCGACTGCGGCGCGATGAAGGCGTTCTCGAACCCGGCGGCTCTGGAAAAGATGCCGAACGTGGCCGCCTGGCTGCGCCACGCCCACGCCGCCCACAGCGTCGTCTGCAACGCCTATCACGGCCTGGACGAGCACGGCACGACCCGCGCCCTGTCGCTGGAAAACGTCGTCGTCCAGTTGAACCACCTGCGCACCCACCCGTCGGTGGCGTCGGCCATCGCCCAAGGCAAATTGACCCTGCACGGCTGGTTCTTCGAGATCGAGACCGGCCAGATCCAGGCCTACAATGGCGACACCGGCCAGTTCGAGCAGGTCTACGAAGGCGCTCCGCTGCCCGTCGCCCAGCGCCCCTCGCGCCGCATGGTCGCCGCCGATCACCTGGGCATCGCCGCCGAATGACCCAAGCTGTCGCCTCCTCTCCCCAGGGCGTGAAGCCTGGCTTCTCGACGATCCTGTCGCGTGACTTCATCGCCTCGATAGTCGTCTTCCTCGTGGCGATGCCGCTGTGCATGGGCATCGCCGTCGCCTCGGGCGTCCCGGCCGAGCGCGGCCTCGTCACCGGCATCATCGGCGGCGTCATCGTCGGCGCCCTGGCTGGTTCGCCGCTACAGGTCAGCGGCCCCGCCGCCGGCCTGGCGGTCATCGTCTTCGAGATCGTCGCCAAGCACGGCCTATCCATGCTGGGTCCGATCCTGGTCGTCGCCGGGCTGATCCAGTTGATCGCCGGCGCCGCCAAGCTGGGCAACTGGTTCCGCGCCATCTCGCCCGCCGTCGTGCACGGCATGCTGGCGGGCATCGGCGTGCTGATCGTGGCGGGCCAGTTCCACGTTCTGTTCGGCGACTCGCCCAAGGCCCACGGCCTGCAGAATCTGGCGGCCATCCCGTCGGCCCTGGCCGGCGTTCAGTTCGCCACCCTGACCCAGGTCGAAGCCGCCCTGGCGGTCGGCGTGGTGACCATCGGCTCGATCCTGCTGTGGGAGAAATTCCGCCCCAAGGCGCTGAAGCTGGTCCCGGGCGCCCTGCTGGGCGTCATCGCCAGCACCGTGCTGGCCACGGTCCTGGGCCTGGACGTCCAGAAGATCGTCGTGCCGGAATCGATCGCCGCGGCGATCGCCATTCCTGGCGTCGGCGACTTCGCCCGCATGGCCGATCCGATGCTGCTGGTGACCGCCATCGCGGTGGCCTTCATCGCCTCGGCCGAGACCCTGCTGTCGGCCGCCGCCGTCGATCGCATGCACGACGGCGAGCGCACCAAGTACAACAAGGAGCTGGGCGCCCAGGGCGTCGGCAATATGCTGTGCGGCCTGGTCGGCGCCCTGCCGATGACCGGCGTGATCGTGCGTAGCTCCGCCAACGTCCAGGCCGGCGCCATGACCCGCCTGTCGGCGATCCTGCACGGCGTCTGGATCCTGGCCTTCGTCGCCCTGCTGCCCTGGCTGCTGCGCATGGTGCCCAGCGCGGCCCTCGCCGGCGTGCTGGTCGTCACGGGCTGGAAGCTGGTCAGCCTGGACCATGTCCGCCACCTCTTCGCCCGCTACGGTCTGCTACCGGCGATGATCTGGGCGGCGACCTTCGTGATGGTCGTGGCGACGGACCTCCTGACCGGCGTGCTGGTCGGCATGGGCCTGACGCTGCTTGAGCTGGTCCCCAACCTCAAGAAGATGCGCCTCAGCGTCTCCCAGCACGAACTGGGTCCCGACGAGAGCGAGATCCGACTGGAGGGTGCGGCCACGTTCATTCAGTTGCCGAAGATCGCCAAGGTCCTCGACGGCGCGCCGAACAATGGCCGGGTGAAACTGGACACGCGCGGCCTCACCAGCCTGGACCACACCGTCGCCGAGGCTCTCAGCGACTGGCTGAAAGGCAAGGCGCGCGCCGGGGTGAAGGTCGAGCTGCCGCCAGCCTGCGCCTTCGGCGATCGTCTCCGAGCCGCGGGCGCGCACTGACCCACCGTTCGCCCGCCAACTGACCCAGGGGCGCGATCCCAGCGCCCCTGGGTTTCTTCTCAACGTCCCGAGCTATTCTCATGACCAAGGCCCAGGAACGCGCCGCCGAGATCGCCGCCCAGGTGCTGTGCGCCTATCTCAGCCGCAACACCGTGTCGGCGGACGATCTGCCCGCCCTCAGCGCGCGCACCTACGCCGCGCTTGAAGCCGTCTTCGCCGGCCCGGGGACCATCGCCCCGCCGATCGAGCCGCCGACGCCCGACCAGATCGCCGCCAGCATCACCCCCGACGCCATCGTCAGCTTCGAGAACGGCCGCCGCTATCGTTCGCTGCGCCGGCACCTGAACCAGCTGGGGCTGAGCGAAGAGCAGTACCGCGCCAAGTGGGGCCTGCCCGCCGACTATCCGCTGGTCGCCCAGAGCTTCTCGGACCTGCGCTCTAGCGCCGCCCGCGCCCAGCGCTTCGGCGGCGCGGCGGTGGCGGCCGAGTAACGCCGCCGGGAGCCTAGGCCGCCGGGCGCTCGCCGCGTTCGATCCTGGTCGCGATATCGGCCAGGACGGGCCCTAGCCCGGCGACGCTCTCGACCACGTAGTGGGCGCCGGCGTCGCGCAGGGCCTGAGCGGAGGCTTCGATCCGGGCGGCGCGCTCGGCTTCCGGCAGCAGGTCGAGGTCCTCGCGCGACAGTCCGACACCATTGCCCGAGGCCGACAGGCCCACGGTCCAGGCGCCGACCTCCAGCCCCTCGCCGATGCCGACGACCGCGTCGTCGACCTTGACACAGGTCCGCGCCGGCCAGGCGCCCAGTTCGACCAGGGCCTTCCACATCATCAGGGGCGAAGGCCGTCCCGCCGCCGTCTCGCCAGCGCAGACCACCACTTCGGGCGCATAACCCTGTTCGGCGGCCAGCGGCAGGATGTCGGCCATCATCGGGCGGGTGTAGCCGGTCGTGGAGCCGATCTTCACGCCTCGCGCCCGCAGGTCGGCGACGAGATCGGCCGCGCCGGGGATCAGCCGGGCGCAGTCGCGAGCGGCGGCGCGCATCTTCGGCTCGACGGCGTCGTGCAGGCGGTCGACATCGGCCTCCGTCGAGGCCGCGCCGTGGAGCGTCGTCCAGAGGCTGGCGACGCGCGGCAAGGCCAGCAACGCCCGCACATGATCGCGCTTGGCCTTGCCCATGTCGGCGCGGACGTCCGCCTCCGAGATCTCGATCCCCGCCTCGGCGAAGACCTCGCGCAGGGCCATGACCGGCGCCCGGCAGCCGAAGTCGATCATGGTGCCGGCCCAGTCGAAGATGACGGCCTGGATCGGGCTCATGCGACGGCTCCTTGCCGGGGAAGGTCATAGAGGCCGGCGATCACGTCCTCGGCCAGACCGAAAGCCGTCGAGGCGCCAGTGCCGCCGGTCACGGTCACCAGGCGAACGCGCGGCATCGGGGCCTCGATCAGGCTGTGACCGGCCGCCGACGCGTAGGTGCCGGTCCAGCGCTCCAGAACCGGCGGCGGAGCCTGGCCGAACACCTTGGCGAACTCGTCGAGGATCAGGGCGTCGACGTCGTCCCGGGCGAAGGGATCGGGCGTGGGGGCATAGTGGTGGCTGTCGCCGACCACCAGCGAGCCGTCGGCGCTCTGCGCCACGATCAGGTGGACGCCGTGCTCCAGGTGCGCCGGCTGCTCGGTCTCAAGCCGCGCGCGCAGGGCCGGCGCTTCGGGCAAGGCGGCATAGCCGAGGTAGCGAACCAGACCCAGGTCGGACATGACCGGCCCGGGCAGCCGCCAGCCCGGGGCGGCCAGGCGCAGCATCTGCAGCTTGCAACGCGTCACCTCGGCCTGGGCGAAGGCGTCGGGAAACAGGGTGACGAGATCGTCCCCCGGACAGACCACGATGGTCTCGGCGTGGATCGTCCCGACGGAGGCCTCCAGGCGACCGGTCTCGACGCCGCGCACGGCGACGCCACGCAGGAAGGTCACGCCATGCGCCGCCTCCAGCCAGGCGGCCAGGCGCGGAATGGCGGTGCGGGATTCCACCCGCAGGTCGACCGAACTGGTCAGCGCGCCCAGCACCTCACCCCGAACCGGCAGTCGGTCGTCGAGGTCGCCGGCGTCGCGCCAGGCGCAGCCTTCGGCCATCTCGGTTTTAAGGAAGGCCTCCAGCACAGCCTTGGCCTCGGTCCGGCGGGCGACCATGGTCAGGCCGCGCTGCACGACCTCGATTCCGGCCGGCCCGGCGATCTCGGCCCAGACCCGCGCCGAGCGCCGCGCCCGTCGCCAGACCTCGCCTCGCGCCTGGCCCGTGACGGTCACGAAGCCGAAATTGCGCACCGAGGCGCCGTTGGCCTGGGCGTCGCGGTCGATCACCACGACACGCTTGCCAAGGCGCGCGGCGGCCAGGGCATGGGCTAGGCCGACAATGCCCGCGCCGACAACGGCGAGATCGAAGGGGCGCTCCAAGGTCACGGCTCGACGACCTGACCGGCGGCCGGGAAGGCCACCGCGCCCTGCCCGCTGACGGACGTCTTCCGCCGGCGCAGGAAATAGAGGCCCGCGAACAGCGTGCAGACCGCGCCGACGGCGCTGGTCGCATAGGCGCTGTTGACGAAGAAGCTCAGCCAGTCGAGGTCGACCATGGCGAAGTTGCGCCAGACCAGCAGCGCCACGCTGCCCAGATACCCCGAGGCGTCGGCCACATAGATCAGGAAGCCGGCCGTGCCGACCTGGCCGCTGAAGGCGATCATGCGGTCGAACAGCATGGCGTTGAACGGGGTGTAGGCCATGTACAGCCCCGCGCCGGTGAGGATCATCCAGGTCAGGGGCGTGAGCATGTGCGCCTGAAACGCCAGGGTCGAGCCGCCCAGCACCAGGAAGCCGGCCAGGATCACGCCGTGCATGACCAGCAAGGCCCGCAGGTTGTCGCGCACCAGCATCACCGCGCCCATCACGGCCAGCGAGACGACCGCGACCGGCAGCTCGCTGGCGGTGAACACGCCCGAGGCCTGGCCGAAGCCCAGGGCGGTCCATATCTCGGCGGCGAAGTTGTCGCGGAAGTCGCGCAAGGCCGTCAGCAGGATATAGGCCAGCACCAGCAGCACGATGCCCGGCGCGTAAGAGCCCAGGAAGGCGCGGCGCTGGGCCTTGTCCATCGGCTCCCGGCGCACGCGAGCGGCCTCGTCGGCGGCGCTGGGCGGCGGCATCTGGACCAGCGCCCAGACCGAGATCGCCAGCAGCGGCATGAAGATCGCGCCGGTGGCGGCCGGCATCCAGAACGGTGAAACGTGCAAGTCGACCATCAGCCATTTGCCGACCGACTTCACCACGCCCGACGAAAGGATGAAGCTGGCGCAGAGGATGGCGCCCAGCACCTCCGAGGTGCGGCGCCCCTCCATGAAGCCGAACACCAGGCCCCAGATCATGCCCAGCGGCAGGCCGTTCAGGAACAGCGCCGCGACGTTCCAGGGCGCGGGCACGACCGCGAAGGCCAGCAGCGCCAGCCACGAGAGGCCGATCAGGCCCAGGATGGCGACACCGCGATGGCGGGGCGCGATCTCGGAGATCACCTTGACTCCGATCATCTTGGACAGGGCGTAGCCGGCGACCTGAGCCAGCACGAGAGCGATCTTGTAGTCGACCGCGAAGCTCCAGCCCTCGACCGCGCCGAAGGTCGCCGCCGCGAACGGCTTGCGGAAGGCGTACATCGAGAAATAGGCGCAGAATCCGGCAAGGCCCGCGAACAGGGTGAAGGCCAGCGGATTGGCGCGCTCCAGCCAGCGCTTTGGACCAGTTGTCATGAGACGCCCTCTTTGGAGCGCACTGGTCTAGACCAAGTCCACGACAACTGGATGACGGCCGCGTAGGTCCGGGTTCCCCCGCTTCACGGGTCAGCGCACGCGTATGTCGACGCTGATCTTCAGGGCGTCGTGACGCCAGTGCTCGCGGTCGAACTCGACCACGCGACCTTGCGCGTCGTAACAGGTGCGGACCAGATTAAGCCCTGGCAAACCGGACTTGACCCGCAGGGCCTCGGCCTCCTCGCCAGTCAGGGCGCAAGGTCTCATATCGACCTTGTTGCGCGCCACGCCGATGCCATAGACCGACTTCAGCAAGCTGGTCAGCGAGCCGTTCAGGTCGTGGTCTATAAGACCCTGCGTCAGCGACGCGTCGACGATGATGCTCTCGAACAGCACCGCCCGACCATCGACCGAACGCCGGCGGCGGATCCAGTACATGGGCGCCCCGATCGGGCGCGAAAAGATCTCGGCCAGCACGCCGTCACAGGCGATCTCGATCTTGCTGAGGGTCTCGGTCGACGGCTGCCGCCCCTGCGCCTCGACATAGGACATGAAGCCTTCCCAGCGGGTCGGATCATACACCACCGGCGGCGGCGAGACATACCAGCCGCTGCGCTCCTTGCGGTAGATGACCCCCTCGGCCTCCAGTTGAAAGAGGGCTTCGCGCACGGTGCCGCGAGCGACGCCGCCGCCGATCTGCATCTGGCGCTCGGACGGAAGGCGCTCGCCTGGCTTGAACTCTCCGCCAGCGATGCGCGCGGCGATGTCGTCGCGCACGCCGATATACTGAAGGCTTTCGGGTTGCTGCATCGGGCGACCTGGCCAGCGGTCGAATCCCGCCATGCCGTGAGGATGGGAGGGCGCTCCCCCAGGGTCAAGGAACTGGATCGGACCAACGGTCCCGCAAGCATGACCCGCGCCTTGGTGTCACGAAAGTTTCGCCGAAGCCCCAAACTACCTGGTCTATACCAAAAATCGAATCTCGGGAGATGGGCCGATGACGACCGACCGCCGCTCTTTCCTGCGCGCCGCCGCCACGGCCAGCGCGGCGGCTAGCCTATTGCCGACCACCGTCGCCAGGGCCTTGGCCATCCCCGCGCGCCATCGCACTGGCACGATCATGGATGTCGAGCACGTCGTGATCTTCATGCAGGAGAACCGGTCGTTCGATCACTATTTCGGAGCGCTGAACGGCGTGCGTGGCCTGGGCGATCCGCGTCCGCAGCGCCTGCCCGGCGGCGCCTCGGTGTGGCGACAATCAAGTCAAGAGCATCCCGACGGCTTCGTCGCCCCGTTCCACGGCGACGCCTCGGCGACCAACGCCTACACCGTCGACGGCTCGGACCAGGGCCATCAGGCGGCGATCACCATCGTCAACGGCGGCCGCTACGATCAGTGGGGACACTCGGGCGAGCTGCACAAGCGGATGGTCTACTACAAGGCCTCCGACCTGCCCTTCTACCACGCCCTGGCCAGCGCCTTCACGGTCTGCGACGCCTATCACTGCTCGACCCTGACCCAGACCTACCCGAACCGCCTGCACCTCTGGACGGGCTGCAACGGCGGCGGCAAGGTCGGCGGCGATCCGGAAATGAGCAACTACGGCGAGGACGAGACGCCCAGCGCCGACATGGCCGAAGACAAGGTCATGGCCAAGGGGCCGCACGACTGGACGACCTATGCCGAACGCCTGCAGGCGGCCGGCGTCAGCTGGAAGGTCTACCAGGAGTATGACAATTTCGGCGACAACATCCTGTCGGTGTTCAAGACCTTCCGCCCCTGCGCCAAGGACTCCGAGTTCTACGCGCGCGGCCGCTCCTGGGTGGGCGAAGGCAAGTCCGGCGCCGATCGCAAGCGGTCGGATGGCGAGCAGCTGGTCCAGGCTTTCCGCGCCGACGTCGCCGCCGACCGGTTGCCGCAAGTCTCGTGGATCGTCACCGCCGCCGACCTCTCCGAACATCCCTCGGCCGAGCCGTCCAAGGGCGAGCATGTCTGCGCCGAACTGATCAAGGCCCTGGTCGACCACCCCGAGGTGTTCGCCAAGACGGTCTTCATCGTCAACTACGACGAGGCCGGCGGCTTCTACGACCACATGCAGCCGCCGATGCCGCCACTGACGCCCGAGCAAGGCTGGAGTTCGGTGTCGGTGGCTGGCGAGGCCAAGACCTACGGCCCGGACGCCGAGGGCGCCAACAAGGGCGCCTATCCGCTGGGCCTGGGCATCCGCGTGCCGGCCATCATCGTCTCGCCCTGGAGCCGGGGCGGCTTCGTCTGCTCGGAGGTGTTCGACCACACCTCGACCCTGAAGTTCCTGGAGCGGCGGTTCGGCGTACGCGAGGACAACATCAGCGACTGGCGCCGGACGGTCTGCGGCGACCTGACCTCGGCCTTCGACTTCGCCACGCCGAACCAGGACTGGACGGCCCTGACCCTGCCGGCCACCGCCGACTACATGCAGCGCGTGGCCCACTCCAAGGCGGCGCCGAGCCTGAGGATTCCCCAAACCCAAGGTCCATCGGCCCAGGACGGCCCACAGCGTGGCGCGCGTCCCCTGCCCTACGTCCTGTCGGCCGACGCTCGCGTCTCGGGCGGCGCGCTGTGGATCGACCTGGTCAATGCCGGGCGGGTGGGCGCGGTCTTCCAGGTCTTCGACAACACCGACCGCGAAAGCCCCTGGCGCTTCACCCTGGCGGCCGGCCGGAAATACGCCGCCGGTCACTGGAACAAGGCCGGCCTCCCGCCGGGCCCCTATGACCTGACCGTCCACGGCCCGAACGGCTTCTACCGTCGCTTCGTCGGCGACACGTCACGGCCGCAGCCGGTCGTCACGGTCGCCGCCGACGCCCGCGCGCGCCTGGTCGTCAGCCTGCAAGGCGCCGGCCTGGCGACCCTGCGCATGGCCGAGGACTATCCGCTGGCCGAGGGCGAGGCGCGCCAGACCGTGATGCTGAAGCCCCGGGGCGTCGTCCGCTCGATCTGGGATCTGCGCGGCAGCGACCACTGGTACGACCTGACCCTGACCCTGGCCGACGATCCATCGTTCACCCAGCGCCTGGCCGGGCACCTGGAAACCGGCCGCGCCAGCCGCACCGATCCCGGCATCGGCCGTATGCGCCTCTAAGCCTTCAGTTCACGGATATTCGATGACCTCTCGTCCCGCGGTCGACGCTTTCGTGGCCGAACTGACCGACCTTTTCACGCGCCTGGGCGGCCTGCACTACGGCGAGGGCGTCAGCCAGCTGGAGCACGCGCTGCAGACCGCGCACCATGCCAAGCTGGACGGCGCGCCGCCGGAACTGGTCGCCGCCGCCCTGCTGCACGACGTCGGCCACATGATGCAGAAGGTCGGCGAGAACGCCGCCGACCTCGGCATCGATACCCGGCACGAGCACATCGGCGCCGGCTATCTGGCCCGCGCCTTCAGCCCGGCGGTCACCGAGCCGATCCGCCTGCACGTGGCGGCCAAGCGCTATCGGGTCGCGGTCGATCCGGCCTATCTGGAGAGTCTCAGCCCCGCCTCGCTGCAGAGTCTGGCCTTGCAGGGCGGTCCGTTGTCCGCCGCCGAGATCGAGGACTTTCTGGCAGATCCGGCGGCGCGGCCCGCCCTGCGGCTACGCGGCTATGATGAGGCTGGCAAGGCGCCCGACGCCGAGATCGCGGGCCTGGAGACCTATCAGGGTCTCCTCCGCGACCTGATCGATCGCGCGGACGGGACCTAGTCCACGACGAGGTGCTGCAGCACGCGCTTTTCCAGCACCAGCAAGGCGCTGGCGTCGTTGGTGCGCATCACCAGCCCCTCGGCCAGCGGCCCGGCGGCCTGGCGCACAGCGTCGACCAACCGCTGGAAGTCCTCCAGCCCTCGCCCGCCGACGCCGTGGAGAGCGCACAGCTGGCGCCAGTCGAACATGAAGCTCTCCAGCAGCTTGCCGAACCGCGCGGCGCGCGCCCTGGCGTCGGCGGTGTCGTCGGCGAGCGCCAGCTCCGCGCACAGGTCATCGATCAGCCATTGCGCCTCTGCGGCGGGCATTACGGGGGAGCGCTGGTCGTCCTCGGTGAGCAGGTCCGGAGAGGCGCCGGGATCCCAGGCCACCGTCCGCCATTGCGCGCGCGGCGGCGTCGGCCCGCAGGCGAGCCGCCAGAACGCCGCCGTGCCGGTGGTGTCGGCGACCAGGTGGATACGCTCGGCGTCGGCGTTGTTCTCGACATGGTGCCGGCGCCAGTTGTCGAAGATCCAGGCCTCGCCGGCGCCCATGTGCACCGCCTCGCCGTCGCAATGGAAGCGGACCGCCGGCTGGGTGAAGACCGGAATGTGGACCCGCACGCGCGTGTGCCAGTGGTAGTTGATATCAGCGTGCTCGGGCACGCCCGCGCCAGGCGCCAGGCGCATCAGCCGCGAGCGGCTCCAGACCACGCCGAAGCCCGCCAGGACCTGTTGAAGGTAGGGCATGCTCTGCAGCCAGCGTGTCGGCAGCATCTGTCCGTGCACGGCGTCGGTCTCGCCCCCGCCTGCGCTGATCAGGCGCGCCGCGCTGTTGCCCGGCAGGCGATCCGGATGCGCAACCCAGGCCTCGCCCGGCAACGCCGCGACCTCGGCCTGCAGGCGCGCCACGTCGAAGAGCACGGGAATCTGGAAGAAGGGGCGCGATAGCCGCATCGGATCAGCTCCTGTAGGTCGCCCGGGCGTCGCCCAGCGCATCGGCCAGCGGAGCCAGCCACGGCGCGTAGTGCTCCCACTGGGTCAGTCCGTCCCTGCCGAGGGGCTGGCGCACCTGTTCGGAGCTTGGCGTGCGCACGCTGCGACGGGTTTCGTGGAAGGTCAGGCAGGCCGGTTCGAACGGCAACCCGGCATGGGCCAGCATCCGGCGCACGCCGCCTTCGATATCCTCGATCACGTCCTCGTACGAGACCCTCAGCACCCGGCCCGGCAGCACCGCGTTCCAGTGCCGCATGACGTCGAGATAGGTTCGGTAGTAGCGGGCGATATCGTCGACCCCGTAGGTGAATTCCTGGTTCGTCGTGCCGAACAGCTGCTTGAGATTGCTGAAGCCGCAGGCCATCGGCTCGCGCCGGACGTCGAGGATCGTCGCGCGCGGCAGGATCAGGTGGATCAGGCCGATGTGCCAGAAGTTGTTCGGCATCTTGTCGACGAAGAACGGTCGACCCAGCCGGCGATAGGTCCGCGTCTCGGTCAGAAAGCGCTCGCCCAGCGCCCTCGCTTCTCCGGCCGTCAGGTCCAGCAGCGCCTCTGGCTCCAGCGGCAAGCCGCAATCCGCATCGCGGCCGCAGAGCTCCCCGGCATAGCGGCCGATCTCGGTCAGTTCCTGCGTGCCCTCGACCTGGGAATGGGAGGCCAGGATCTGCTCGATCAGGGTCGAGCCCGAACGCGGCAGGCCCAGGACGAAGATCGGGGCGGGATCGTCCGCCCCCCAGCCGGCGCGTTCGGCGAAGACCTCGGCGGTAAAGACCTTCCTCAGCCGAGCGGCGCAGGCCTCCGCCGCCTCTGGGCGCCACCGAGCGAGGTCGCGACGCACCGCATTTCCGCGCGCGTAGGATCGCCACGAGGCCTCGTAGTCGCCCCGATCTTCCAGCGCCTTGCCCAGGGCGAAGCCCAGATAGACGCGGTCCATGTCCGGGAGATCGTTCCGAGCCTCCAGGGCGCCCATCCGCGCGACCTCGTCGTCGGAGAACCGATAGGTCTTGAGGTTGGCGAGACTGAACCAGGCCACGCCATTGTCCGGCCGCGCCGCCAGCGAAGCCTGGTAGTCGGCGATGGCCTCCTCCCGCCGGCCCGTGACCTTCAACGCGTTGGCCCGCCACAGGCGTAGGTCGGCGACCTCCGGTCCCGTCGGGGGCAGACCGTCCAGCAGCCGCGCATAGAGATCGATCACCGGCTCGTGGTCACCCAGCGCGACGCAGGCCGCGCCGTACTGCTTGAGGTAGTCGCGGTTGTCGGGATCGTCCCGCAGCAGGCGCTCGGCCTCCTGCCGCGCTTGGGCCGGCTTCTGCCGCTGCAGCAGCACCATCCCGTAGTCGAAGCGGGCGGCATGGTAGTCCGGCGCGCGCTCGACGACCGACTGCAGCAGCGCCTCTGCCTCGGCGAGATCGCCACGCTCCAGACGAATTCGGGCGAAGAGGCGCAAGGCGCCGACATTGAGATTGTCCTGGCGCAGGTAGTCGCGCAGCACCGCCTCCGCCGGTTCCAGGTCGCCGTCGGCCAGCAGGCTACTGGCCATCACCACTGCCGGCGGCAGCTGCTTCAAGATCGCCAGATGCTGGGCCGCCGTGGCCGACTGGGCGGCGTCGCCCGCCATGCGGTAGAGCTGCTCCAGCATGTCCCAACTGGCCGGCAGGCTCGGGTTGAGGCGCACGGCCTCATGCAGCGCCGCGATCGCCGCCGGCCCATCGCGCAGCAGGATGTGGCAGTGACCCCGCTCCTGGTGGAGGCGGCTGAACCGGGGATGCAGCGCCTCCAGCCGCGCCAGCGTGGCCAGGGCGTCCGGGACGCGCTGCCCAGCGCGCAGGTGCTGGGCTTCACGCAGCAAGGCGTCGCGTTCCGTCACCGCGGCGCGCTCGCCGCCAGGAACGGCGCCAGCCAGTCAGGGTCAGGCTGGTCGGCGTCGTAATATTCGAAGATCAGGTGGATGCGGTCCGTGGCGCCGTCATTGCGCACCCAGTGGGGGCCGAGGTTGTCGACCTCCACCGCCTCGCCGACCGGAAAATGGCGTTCTTCGCCGCCGAAGAACGACACGACGCCGGGATTGGTCGTCAGCGGCACGTGGATCTTGTGCGGCCATTTCGCGGCGGGGTTGGCGTCGATGTGTGGATGGATCACCCCGCCCGAGGGCACGCGGGCCAGCATCACCCGCGGAAACACCCCGCGCGCATAGCCGTAGTCGCGCACCGCCTGGGCGAGCACCGGCTCCAGCAGGTCGCGCCATGGGGCCCAGGCCCGACGATCATGCGACCCGCGCCAGTCGCGCGGACTGTCGATGAAACGGAAGACGATGTGACGGGTCGCGCCCAACGCCTCGAACCTGTTCGGCTTGGCGGCGTTCTCCGCCGCCCAGATGTCCTCGGGGATCGCCAGCACGGCCGTCCGCAAGGCGGCGATGTCGACGAGGCCGAGCTTGCGGACCGCCGCGGTCTTGCGCGGATTGGCGGCCGGCATGGCGCTCATCGCAGGCCTTCGAAGGTGTAGCCGAACAGCTCAAGATCCTGGGCGTAGCGGGCCGCGACGCCGTCGGTCAGGGCCTGATCGTAGTATTGGCGATAGTCGCCGTGCTGGCTGCCGTTGACGCGCTCGAGCGGCTGGGAGGGAATGCCGATCCGCGCGCAGATGGCGTCGTAGGACCCCTGCATGTCCTCCACGCGACCGACCTCATCAGCCAGCAGGGTGTAGCCATCCGCGTCGACCAGCAGTGAAGCTTGCGGTTGGAACAGGACATGTTGTTCAGGCGGGTCGACGAACAGGAAGTGGCGCATCGCCTCGCGCGGTTGCCGGTCGAAGACGTCGCCACCGCGCAGCATGAAGGCGCAGTACGAGACGAAACGGTCGAATGGATTGCGCACAAAGGCGAACTTGAAATAGTCGCCGAAGGCCGCCTCGCCGACATACGGCCGCACCTGCCGCAGGGACAGGTGACCATGCCGGATCGCCGCCAGGTCCTCCCACGGGAAGCGCTTGTCGACGAAAAGACCCACCTGCTCGACGTCGCCGTCGTCCAGGTGCTCGCGCAGGGCCCGTCGCACGGCATGGGTGCCTGTCTTGGGCACCGCGGCGAAGATGAAGCGATGTCGATGCGAGACAATCACGTTCGAGCCCACGCAAAGGGGCGCCCCTCCCCGCCGGAAAGGCGGGTCGGGGCGCGGTATTGACCAAGTTTAATCGTCTTAGAACTTGTAGCGAAGACCGACCATGTAGGTCGCACCGCTCTGGGTCTGGTTATAGAGATACTCGTTCTGACCCCAGAACTGGGTGTCCTTCTGGTTCGTCAGGTTGATCGCGTTCAGCGTGAGCTGGAGCGCGCTCGAGACGTTGAGGAAGGCCGAGGCGTCCACATAGGTGGATCCCTGGAACCCGCGCGTGCTGGCGCTCATCAGGCTGTCGCTGTGGCCGGTGAACCACTTGTTGCGATGGCTCAAGGAGCCCCGCAGGCCCCAGCGCTCGGTTTCATAGTAGAGCGTGGCGTTATAGCTGGTGTTCGAGATGCCGGTGAGCGCCTCGTCGGCGTCCACATAGGTATAGTTCACCACCGCGCCCAGCTTGTCGAACGGCGCCGGCAGGAACGAGAATTGCCCCTGCGCGGCCAGTTCCACACCCGTCAGTTGCTTCGTACCGGCGATATTGACCGGCATCTCGAACTCTTTGACGATCGTGTTGGCCGTCGCACCCGGGATCGTGGTGTAGGGCACGCCCGTCTGGCTGAACGGGATCTTCTCGAGCGTCTGCGTGCCGATGAAGTTCTTCAGGCTCTTGTGGAACACGCTCGCCGACAGCAACCCGTCCTGGCCGAAGTAGTATTCCGCCGCCAGGTCCAGCGTGCTGTCCTTGTAGGGCTTCAGGTTGGGGTTGCCGCGCGACGCCGTGATATCGCCGCTGTCGGCCTGGAACGCGCTGCCCTTGGCCGCCATCGAGCCCAGACCCGGACGGTTCAGGTTTTGCGTGGCGGAGAAGCGCACCATCACCTGCGGCGTCAGTTCCAGAACCGAGTTCATGGCCGGCAGCACGCCGTCATAGCTGCCCTTCACGTCCGTCGTGCCCAGATAGGCGTAAGCGTCGCCCTGGATCCAGCCGGTGCCGTGAGTGTCGGTCTGATAGCCGCGCAGGCCGATATTGCCGCGGAAGCGCTTGCCGAAAAGGTCGCTGTCCCAGTCCGCCTGCACGTACTCGGACACGGTCGCTTCCGAGGTCTCGTAGACGTTCTCGATGTCCTGCAGCGCGCCGCCCGTGCCGTCCTTGTTGGGGCCGAACCGGTGGTACTCGTTGAACTTGGCGAAGGTCTTGTCATAGTCGCCAACCAGCCACGAACCGAACTCGTTGGTGAAGACGGTGGTGACGTCGGCGACCGACTTGCCGCGCATCTTGGACCGGGTTCCATTGACGTTGTCGTCATAGAACAGGTCCCGGCCGCCTTGCGTGAACTTGTGGTAGGCCACGCCAGCGCGCAGGGTCCACACGTCGTTCAGCGCATACTGGACGTTCAGAACGCCTTCCTTCAGCTCCGACTGGTTGTTGAAGCCGCGATAATAGAAGGAATCCAACGCGTAGTTGGCCGGGTTGGTGGCGTCGAAATTCGGGTAGGAGAACGTCGCCGATTGGCCATCAGCGCCATAGTTGGCGACCATATTGCCTTTGGCGCGCATATACAGCTTGTCGTCATAGGGGGTCTTGTAGGTCGACTTCTCGTAGCCGACGTGACCATCGATCTTGAGGCGATCGGACAGGTCCCACTTGCCGGTCAGCGCGACCTGGTTGAAGCGGTTTTCGTTCAACGACCGGCGATGCTCGCTGCCGAAGGTCGTGCCCGTGACATCGGTCATGGTGACGTAGTTGCTGCTGTCCCACGCCAGGTTGTTGAGCACCGAACCCTTCTGGAACTGCGACGGCCAGACGCCGCCCGCCGGGGTGTCGAACGCGAAGGACTTCGTCCCCGACCCCAGCGGCCGCGTGGCCAGGTGATATTCGTTGCGGTGGGTCGTGAACTCGCCGTGCAACACGTCCAGCGTCAGGAGGAGATTGTCCGCCGGCTTCCACTGCACGGCGCCCGTCAGACCCAGGCGCTCGGCCTTTGAGTTCCAGGAGGAGATGCGGTTGCCGTCCGCGATATACAGGTCGCCGGAAAGGAACTTGCTCTGCTGCGCGGCGGACAGGTGGGAGATGTCCAAGCCGTTGGCGACCAGCTTGCCCATGTCAGAGGCGCTGAGCTTGTCGTAGTTATAGGTGTTGTGACCTTGCTCGGTGGTCTCGCGCTTGCTGTAGGCGACCGACACCGCCACGCCGAACCTGTTGTCCCAGTTGTAGCTGAACAGGCCGGCGACGCGCGGCTGGGTGTCCTTGGTATATTGGTTGGTGCCGGCCTTGACCGAGATGGCGCCCTTGGCGCCGGGCGCGTAGTCGAACGGCTTGCCGGTGAACAGGCCGACCGTGCCGGCCATGCCGCCCTCGTTCTGGGCGGCCTGGAAGGTCTTCTCGACCTCGACCTTCGAGAACAGTTCCGAAGCGAAGATGTTGAAGTCGAAGGCGCGGTCGCGCGAGCGCTGGCCGCGGCTGTCCTGCGCCGAGTCGACATTGCCCAGCACTTCCATGCCGTTCAGCTGCACGCGCGCGAAGTCGGGACCCAGGCCCCGCAGCGAGATGCGGCGACCTTCGCCGGCCTCGCGGGTGATCTGCACGCCCGGCAGGCGCTGCAGCGACTCGGCCAGGTTCAGTTCCGGGAACTTTGCCATGTCCTCGGCGACGATCACGTCCTTCTGGATGACCGAGTCGCGCTTGATGGCGCGCGCGTCGCTCAGCGACTTGCGGAAGCCGGTGACGACGACCGCGTCGACCGTGTCGGCCGAGGCCGATTCATTGGCGGTCTGTTGCGCGAACGCGGCCGATGAATGAGCGCCAACGGCCAGAGCCGCGACGGTCGCCAACAAAAAGCTCTTCAGGTTCGGGCGCGCGGCTCGAACGGGATATAGCGTCGACATGATTGGTTCCCCTGCCCCAACTGGTATGGACCAGAGCGCTTTAAGCGCTTGCCACGACATCAGCGTGACAGTCGGCGTCGAAGCCCCGGAAATTCCGCCCCCCTGGCTGACGCGCCAGTAACGGCCCTTGCCGCAAGCTCAAGCTGAGACCCAGGATCCGATCGAATGGGCCCTCACAGGCGAATTTCATCGCATACGGATGAACACCGCGCCGCGACATCCATGCCCAGGCGACGCCTCCTCCACCAGACATGCTGGCAGGCGCGTGCGCGCTATGCCTCGTCATCTCCGCGAGATCAGCGAGAAACTCTACTTTTGGACTATACCAAATGAGATCAGGGAGCCCTTCCCCGCCGCCGGCGCGTCGGCGGGCGAAGACCGTCGGCCGACTCCGGGCGGCGCGCCCCAGGACGGCGACTTGGCCCGCGCCTGGAGCTCAGCGCGTCGCGACAGGCCGAGCGCCAGGAGTTTGCGATCGTCCAACACTCATGCCCGCCGACCCAGCTTCCGCATGGCGTAGAAGATCAGCAGACTGGTCACCAGCAGCACGGCCGCCAGGGCCAGCATGGGCGCTAGGTTGCTGCCGGTGGCGTCGCGCACCATCGGCACCATGTTCTGGGCGATGAAGCCGCCCAGATTGCCGATCGCGTTGATCGCCGCGATGCCGGCCGCCGCTCTGGGACCGCTGAGGAAGCTCGGCGGCAGGCTCCAGAACACCGGCTGGGCGGCGAAGATGGCCGGCGCGGCGATGCACAACGCGGCGAACTTCAGCACCGGGCCGGGCAGGATCACGCTGAGGACGAGACAGAGGGCGCCCAGCAGAACCGGTCCGGCGATATGCCAGGCGCTGGCCCCATGGCGCGCGGCATGGCGCGGCACCGCCCAAAGCGCCACGGCGACCATCAGCCAGGGAATGACGTTGATCAGACCGTTTGTCGTATTGGAGACGCCGAACGACTTGACGATGGTCGGCAGCCAGTAGCTCAGACCGTAGGCCCCCAGCGGCATGCCGATGTAGAGGCCGGCCAGCAGCAGAACGCGCGGATCGAACATCGCCTTCCAGGCGCCGCGATGGTCGTCGACCACCCCGCCCCGCTCGGTGTCGAGCACCTTGGCGAGCCAAGCCTTCTGGTCGTCCGGCAGCCAACGGGCATGGGCCGGGCCATTGGGCAGCTTCCACAGCACGTAGGGCGTCAGGAGGATCGCCGGCGCGCCGGTGGCCAGGAACACCCACTGCCAGCCGGCCAGTCCCAGCAGGCCGTCCAGATCGAGCAGCAGGCCGCCCACGACCGCGCCGACGGCGTTGGCGATGGCGCTGGCGATCATGAACAGTCCCACCATCCGCGCCCGGTGCGATTGAGGATACCAAAGCGTCAGGACATAGAGCACGCCGGGGAAGAACCCCGCCTCGGTGACCCCGAGCAGGAAGCGCAGCACGTAGAACATCGTCGCGTTCTGGGTGAAGCCCAGGGCCAGAGTGACCAGACCCCACGTGAACATGATCCGCGCGAACCATACCCGCGCTCCCACCTTGGCCAGGATCAGGTTCGACGGCGCCTCGAACAGGAAGTAGCCGATGAAGAACAGAGACGCGCCAAGGCCATAGGAGGCTTCGCTGAGACCCAGGGCCTGAACCATGTCCAGCTTGGCGTAGGAGACGTTCTGCCGGTCGATATAGGCGATCAGGTACATCAGGCAGAACAGCGGCATCAGCCGCGCGGTGACCCGCCGGACGGTCGCGACTTCCAGATCGGGAGACGGATCAGACATTCGAGGGCCTCTTGTCAGGACGTCGGGGAGGAGCGGTAGAGTCCCGCTGGATCAGTACATGGTCCAGCACGTGATCCGCATAGACCTCCGCCGAGGGCGCGGGCGAACGCAACGCGCGCAGCAGAAGATCGAGGGCCACCGCGGCCATCTGGCGGACGGGCTGGCGAATGGTGGTCAGCGGCGGCCACAACGTAGTGGCCACGGTCGTGTCGTCGAACCCGACGATGGTCAGGTCGCCCGGCACGTCCAGGTGTCGGCGGTGAGCGACCGACACGGCCGCGGCGGCCATGTCGTCGTTGCTGGCGAAGATGGCGGTCGGCAGCCGGTCGCCGTCCAGCAGCGCCTCGGCGGCGCGCAGACCCGAGTCGTAGGTGAACGCGCCGTGCGCCAGGACAAGCTCGGCGCCTTCGACGGTCGCGATGGCCGCCCGGGCGCCGTCCAGGCGCGCGGCGCTGGCGGTCTGGTTGGGGTTGCCGACGATGAAGCCGATCCGGCGATGACCCAGATCCAGAAGATGCCGGGTCATGGCCTGGCTAGCCTGACGATCATCGATCCGGACATTGATCGCGTCCATCGGGGGACGGCCCGCGGCGACCACGGCGACGGGCAGATTGGCGGCGCGCAGGACATCCAGCACCACGGCGGACTCGCCGAGCGGCGGCGCCAGCACCACGCCATGAACGCCGCCGTTCAGCAGTGGCCGCAGCTCGTGGAGCGAAGGGACAGCCCCGTTCTCGCCGCGAACCAGGATCAGCCGCGCGCCGGCGCTGGTGGCCTCCTCGAACACACCGACCAGGAAGTCGCTCATGAACGCGGCGCTGGGATTGGAATAGACGACGCCGATGCGCAGCTCGCCGGCCGTGACCAGATTGCGGGCCGCCTGGTTAGGTTGGAAATTCAGGTCGCGGATGGCGTCGAGCACCGCCCGCCGGGTGGCGTCACGGACCTTGGCGCCGTCGTTGATGACCCGTGACACGGTCATCCGCGAGACGCCCGCCCGTTCGGCGACGTCGGCCATGGTGGCGTCCCGGAGGCGGTCCGGCCTGCTCAACGGGCGCCCCCTATGCTGATCTCTCTCGTCACCAGAATCATCAACTCGATCTCCCCGGCTGGGCCGCCTCGGGCGCCCCAGCCGGTTTCAGTCTGTAGCGCAAAGAAAGACGCCCGAGCCACGATCCGGCGCTTGGCCGGATTCGGGCCCGGGCGAGGCCGCCCTGGGGAAGGAGAGGCGGAGACAGGGTCTAGAATGCGTAACGCAGACCGACGTGGTAGAAGCGGCCCAGCAGGTCATAGAGCGCCGGGTTGGCGTCCAGGCCGGTGTTGGTCTGCGGCGACGGCGTCGGATCGCGGTCCAGCAGGTTGTCGACCTTGCCGTAGATCTGCAGCCCCTTGCCGAACTTGTACGAGGCGCTGATGTCGACGTAGGTCGCGCCGCTCATGTGGTTGTAGTCGATGGTCGGGTTGCTGCCGGTCGAGACTGGGCAGCTACCGACCTTGCATTCGACGTAGTCGGTGGTCGTGCCGCCGAACCTGCCGTCGCTGAACCAGCGCTCCTGAACGCTGAAGGCGAAGCGGTCGGTGTCCCAGGACTGAATGGCCAGGAACTTCCAGTCCGGCGTGGCGCCAGAGTTCTGGCCGGCCGAGTCGACGGCGACCGCGCCGGGGATGCCGGGGTTGGTGACGAACTTGTGGGTGTTGGTGGCCAGGCCACGGACCGTGAAGCGGCCCGGAACGCTGGGCAGTTCGAAGCGGTAGCTGCTCTCGATGTCGAAGCCGCTGGTCTTGATCGAAGCCAGATTGAACGTCTGCGAGTTGACGAAGGCCGTCGCGCCGCCAGAGGGGCTGAAATTGAAGGCGCCACAGAACTGGGTCATGCCCGCATAGCAGAAGTTGACGATCTGCTGAGCGCCCAGGCTGGAGATGCCCCCATTGAGGACGATGTTGTACCAGTCGACCGAAACGCTGAAGCCCGGCAGCCATTGCGGGTTCGACAGCACCGCGCCGATGGTCACGTTCTTGGCGATTTCCGGCTTCAGGTCCGGGTTCCCCACCACATTCTGCAGAACCGTCAGCGCGCCGCCCGAGGGCTGGCCGGCTGGGGGCGTGCCGTTTGAGGGGACGGTGAAGTTCGGCAGCGTGGTCGTCACCGGCGCGGCGAACAGTTCCGACAGGTTCGGCGCGCGGACGTCCCGCGAGGTGACGGCCCGCAGGCGGACGCCATCGATCGGCGTATCCCAGGTGGCCCCGACCTTCCAGGTGTAGACGGTGCCGGAGGTGCTGTAGTCGGTCCAGCGGCCGGCCATGTTGAGATTGGCCCTGCCCGCCGCTTCCGAATTGACCAGCGGGATGTTCACTTCGGCATAGGCTTCCTTGACCGAATACTCGCCGGCGCCGGAGTGGTAGTTGCCCGCGAACCAGTTGGAGCCCGACGCGGTCAGGACCGGGTCGGCGGGATAGTCCGCGGTGTTGGGCGAGTCCGTGTTGCCATCGCCGTAGGGGTCGCCTTTGACGTGGTACTGCTCCTTGCGCCACTCGCCGCCGAAGGCCAGCGACACCGGACCGGCCCACAGCGAGAAGGGCTCGCCGCTGAAGTTGATGCTGGCGACGTCCTGTTTCTGCACCGAGTGCTGATACGGGCCGTTCTTGGGCGTGATGTAGGCCAGGGCCGCTTCGCTCGGCGGCTTGCCGCCGAAGATGTTGATCGGCACGCAGCCATTGGCGCGGGCGATCGGGTCGGCGCAGACGATCTGGCCGCCCACCGTCGTGGCCTGGATGGCCGCGCGATAGCGCGGCATCAGCAGGATGTCGCGAACGTGGATGTTCGTCGTGTTCTGGCCGTGGGTGTAATAGGCGTCGTAACGCCATTCCTTGCCCAGGGCGTTGAACTTGCCGTCGGCGCCGATCACCGCCCGGACTTGGGTCCGCGTCGGATGGACCGAGATGTTCCGCGGCAGCAGCGCGTTGCTGGTGCCGAAGTTGAAGGTTGTGACGCCATTGGCCGCGCAGGCGGCCACGACCGAGGCCGGCAGATACGGGTTCGAGCACGACATCGAGAGGTTGGTGGTGGCGGCGCCCGGGTTAGGCTGGTTGCTGCTTTCCACACGGGCGACGTTCAGGGTCGCGTAGATCTCGTTGTTGTCGTCCAGGTCGTAGCCGATGCGACCATAGCTGCCCATCCGCTTGATCCGGGATTGCAGCGAGGTGCCGACGCCGACATTGCCCGACAGGTCGCCGCCAACGCAGAAGCCGCCGTTCGTGTAGCAGCCGCTGACCGCGCCGTTGGCCGCCTTGGACGGCACGCCGCCACCGCCATACTGGAACTGGAACGGATTGCCGGCCTGGTCGAACGCCGTGCCTTGCAGCGGGCCGTTACTGATCAGGCCATATTTGGTGTACTGATAAGCTTGGGCGTGCTCGCGATAGAGGTACTGAGGCGAACCGTCGTTGGTGACCCCACGATTGACCAGGGTGGCGGTCGTGTACCAGTCGCGGCTGCCCGGCGCGTCCTCGCCGAAGCCACCCGCCGGAACGCCTTCTTCCCAGTCATATTCGCCGCTGACCTGCACATGCAGGCGGTCATTCATGAAGTTCTTGCCCGCGGCGACCTGCGCCAGCCACTGGTGGTTGTCGCCATAGGTGGTGACGCCACCCATGACGTTGGCCTTGAAGCCCACGAACTTCTTGTTGGTGATGAAGTTGACCACGCCGCCAACGGCGTCCGAGCCGTAGGAGGCCGAGGCGCCCCCGGTGACCACGTCGACCCGCTCAACCAGCAGCTGGGGGAACAGGCTGATGTCCGGCACGCCGGTGACATTGGCCGGCACGACCCGCTGGCCGTCCAGCAGGGTCAGGGTGCGGATGGTGCCAAGGCCGCGCAGCGAGAACGAGGACAGGCCCTGCTGACCGCTCGAGGTGCTGAACGTGCCGGTGGTGGCGCCGCTGGAGCCCTGCAGAGAGGGCAGCTGGGTGATGGCGGTGAAGATGTTCGGCTGGGCGGCGCGCTCGAGGTCGGCCGTGCCCAGAACCTGGGTCGGAGTCGGCGCGGTGAAGCCGGTCGACCGGATCCGCGTGCCCGTGACGATGATTTCGGTCAGCGCCGTCGAGTCGGACGATCCCCCGGCGGAAGCCGGCGCCGTCTGGGCGTTGGCCGCTCCGGCCGCCAAGACCATCGCGACCGCGCTGGTCGCGAGCAACACGCTCAAAACGGGCGATCGCCCCCGCAGGCTACCGACAGCGCTCATCCTACACCCTCCCATTTTTCATTGAGACCATCGTTCGATGGTCTGATCGGACTATCTCAGACGATGGGACCGCTAACTATACGACCATGGTCGTATGCCCTGCGGGCTGGAGCTTCGGGCCAACGCCAACAGCCCCGCACGCGGCGCGCCCGGGGCTGCTTTGCCGTCCGTCATCGGGGCTTTATCGCGGGCGAACCGCGTAGAGCGCGTGGTGGGTCAGCACGAACAGAGTCTGCTTGTCGGGGCCGCCGAACAGCAGCTGCAGCGGCCGTTCGGGGACGTCGACGCGCCCCAGTTCCTGGCCGTCCGGCGCGTAGACGAATACCTGGCCATTGGCGACATAGACCCGGCCCTGGCCGTCCGTCGCGACGCTCTCGCCGCCCCGGTCGGCGAAGGGTTTCAGGTCGGTGATCGCCCCGCCCTTCCCAACCACGCCGCTGTAGGTCTTGTTCTCGGAGCTGTTGGCCAGGAACACTCGCTGCCCCGGCTTCGCCGTCGTGAAGCCATAGGTGTCCAGCGAGTCGGAGAACCGCAGGCCGCGATAGTCCGGCGGTCCCTGCTGAAAGACGCGGTAGGCCGGCAGCACCAGGCTGCCGTCAGGCGAGACGTATTCGCGCGACTTCGAGCCGGCCATGCCACGGACGAAGAGCTCGGCCAGGGTCGGGTACTGGTAGGTCTCCGGGTCGATCTGGTCCTTGAACTCGCCATTGCTCCACCAGTTGACCGGCAGCACGGTCGCAGCGCCGGTATGGTCGGCGGTCGGCGTCGCGGGGATCACCGTCACCTCGGTGTCCGGGCTGCCCGGCCTGAAGCTATAGACCGAGCCGTTGCGGCCGTCCGACGACAGCACCAGCAAATTGCCCGAGGCGTCGACCGCCAGGTTGACCGGATCCAGCGTGTTGTCGCGCACGATCGACAGCTTGCGGGCGTCCGACCAGCTGTAGATGCGCTGATGTTTGCGATCGGCGAAGTACAGTGTCCCGGCCGCGTCTACGGCCCCGCCGCCCAGCGAGTAGAAACCGTCGGCCAGCTTCTCCACCGTCGCGCCAACCGGGAAAACAGAGGGCGCGACCGGCTTCGAGACCGCCGGCAGGTCCAGCACCGCGAACTGGCGCTCGCGCACCTCCAGGCCGTTGGTGACGTCCTGGATCGCGTTCTCGTAGGGATACTTGGTCAGGCGCAGGAAGGTCGCGCAGCCGTTCTCGTCGCAGGTTCCCAGACCACTCTCGCCATTGACCGCCACGTTACGGAACCGGATGTCGTGCGAGTTATAGACCCGCACCGCCGCCGCCGCCGGCTTGCGCGTCCGGGTGACGCGATAGCCGTGATAGTTGGCCAGCAGGATGTTGTGGGAGTCGCGGATCTCCAGCGAGACGGTGTCCTCGCCCTCCCCGGCCTCCTCTTCGGTCTGCGGGGCCAGGAACTCCCAGTTGGCGACGCGGTTCAGCGTGATCTCGGTGCGCACGTGGTGCTCGACCGACGTCTGGTACACGTGGCCGGGCGTCGTGGTGTCGGAGACGTAGATGCCCGTATAGGCGTAGGTATTGGGGCTCCAGACATTGGAGAACGTCCCGCCGCCGCCATTGGTCACCCACAGACTGGGATACTGACCCGCCCAGCGCTTGGCCGGATCGGCGTCGCCGGTTCCGTTGGCGTTGTAGGGGATGACCCGAGTCCCATCGAACAGGTTGGTGCCGTGGCCGCCCTGGAACTTGACGTCGTTGACCATCGAGGTCGCGCCGGCCGTCCACAGCAGCGCCGTGGCGCGCGGATTGGCGCCGTCGGTGTAGAGGCCCAGGCCGAAAACGATATTGTCGCCCCCCTTCGCCGACTCCACCAGGGCCTTGGGCGCGCCAACGCCCTGATAGCCGGGCGTGCCGTGGGGCAACACGATCTGGGTCAGGCTGGGATGCAGACCGATCAGCACGGTGTCGGGCTTGAGCTTCAGGGTGTCGGTGACGCGGTAGAAGCCTGTCGGGAAATAGACCACGCGATGGGCGTCGATCGCCTTCTGGATGGCGGCGGTGTCGTCGGTGGCGTTGTCGCCCCTGGCGCCCTGTGTCCGGACATTCGTCCAATCGGCGGTCGGCGGCAGCGCCCGGATCGCGGGCGCGTTGGGCTTGGGAAAGGCCTTCAAGGGTTCGGCCTGGAGGTTCGTGCGGTACTCGCCCATCTGGCCGGGCGCCGGCACGGTCAGGCCGTGGTTGAAGGCGGAAACGTGGTAGGTCGCCCCCTTGCCGGCGACCGTCTTGCCGCTGTCGCGGAAGCGGGCGAACACCGGGGTGTTGGACGCCACGGCGTTCTCGAAGCCGACCTGGGTATAGACGTTGCGCTCGTTGGAAATGACGACGCCGGTCTTGGAGACGTTCTCGAAGCGGACGTCCTTGCCCCACAGCCAATCGCCATAGCCCTTGTCGATCTCGATGCCGATCGGCGTGTCGCGCATCGTGACATTGACCAGGGTCAGGCCCGCCTCGTGCTCGCGGATCGCCGCGTCGCGCTGGCCTTCGAAGGTCGAGTCCAGCAGCACGAAGCCCCAGGCCGGCGACGGTTTCTCGGCCAGGATGCCATAGCGACCGCCCTTGAAGTGCAGGTCCTCGGCCTCATTGGCGACGTGGTAGAGACCCGCCAGGCCCGAGCCGATGTCGAACTCCATGTGGGTCAGTACGGCGTGCTGGGCGGCGTGGAAACGGATCGCCGTGGCGGCCGGATTGCCCTTGCCGATCTTGAAGTCGATGTTGCTCATCGCGCTGTAGAAGGTGCCGGGATTGGCATCCGGCACGTTCTTGTCGAACGGCACGCTGCCCGGCGGCGGGAAGGCCACCGGACGGCCCGCCGGGTCGCGCTTGGCGCCGGCGAAGATCACCATGTTAGCGACGCCCTTCTGGAAGCCCGGCGTGGCGTCGGGGAGCTCGATCAGCGGCCGCGTGGCGCCGACGCCGAACACCCGCACGCCCGGCCACAGGAACAAGGTCCTGGTGATCCGATAGCGCCCCGAGGGCAGGAAGACGAGGCCGCCGCCCGGCTTGGCCGCCGCCGCGTCGATCGCCGCCTGGATCGCCGCGCCGTCATCGGTCTTCCCGTCGCCCTTGGCCTTGACCATGATGGCGGCCGGGTCGTCGGGGACCGTGGCCAGGACCGAGGTCGAGGCCCAGGCGGGATCGGTCGCCAAGCTCAACGCGATCGAAGCCGCGCCCAACACAAGCCAATGCTTCATGGCAGCCTCCTTCACCCGCGACCTAAGGGTTCACAGCGTAGAGCGAATGGTGGGTCAGGACGAACAGGGTCTTGCCGCCCTCCCCGCCGAAGATCAGTTGCAGCGGCCGCTCGGGCACGTCGATGCGACCGGCCGGCTGGCCATCGGCGCCGTACTGGAAGATCTGACCATTGGCGACGAACACCCTGCCCTGCCCGTCCACCGCGACGCTCTCGCCGCCGCGATTGGCGAAGACCTTCAGATCGGTCAGCGTCCCCCCGGGACCGACTTGGCCGCTATAGGTCTTGTTCTCCGAGCCGTTGGTGAAGAACAAGCGCTCGCCAACCGCGCCGCCGATCAGGCCGTGGGTCTGCAGGCTGTCGGCCCAGCGCCAGCCGACATGGTCCGGCGGCCCCTGCTGCCAGACCCGGAAGGCCGGCAGTGAGACGCTGCCGTCGGGCGAGACATATTCCTGGGCTTTGGGCGTTCCGACATCGCGGGCGAACATCTGCGCCAGGGTCGTGAACTCGCCCCTGGCCGGGTCGTACTGGTCGCGGAATTCGCCATTGTTCCACCAGTTGACCGGCAGCAGCGTCTTGGTCCCGGCGCACGAGGACACGGCCGTCGGCGCGATCATCGTCATCTGGTCCTTGGGACCGTTCGGATCGATCGAATAGACGCTGGCCTGCGGGCCGTACGAGGACACCACGAGCAGGTTGCCCGAGCGGTCGACGGCCAGGTTCGTCGGGTCCAGCGAGCTGTCGCGGACGATCTCCAGGCCCTTGGCCGCCGTCCAGCGATAGATCCGCTGGAAGCGCTTCTCGACGAAGTACAGCGCCCCGTCCGCGCCCACCGTCGCGCCCGAGATCGACCTGAAACCGGTCTCCAGCTTCTTGACGTTCGGATTGGCCGGAGGCGGCGCCGGCTGGTCATCCTTCACATCCAGCACCGCGAACTCGCGCTCGCGCACCTCCAGCTTGCGGGTCTTGTCCTGGATGGCGTTCTCGAACGGATACTTGCTGGCCCGCAGATACGTGCCGCAGCCTATTGTGTCGCAAAGGGCCACGCCGCTCTCGGCGTTGATGTGAACGTTGCGGAAGCGGATGTCGGTCGAGTTGAACAGCTTCACCGCCGTCTCGGCCGGGTGGTACGACCGCGTCACCCGATAGCCGTGATAGTTAGCGAACAGGATGTTCTTCGAGTTGCGGATCTCCAGCGACACCGCGTCGGGGCCGTCGCCGACCTCCTGCTCGGTCTGCGGCGCGAGGAACTCCCAGTTCTCGACATTGTCGAGCACGAACTCGTTGCGCACGTGGTGCTCGACCGAGACCTCATAGATGTGGCCCGGCGTCTTGGTGTCGCTGATGTAGAACCCGGCCGAGGCGAAGGTGTTCGGACTCCAGACATTGGCGAAGGTGCCGCCGCCACCGTCGGTCACCCAGATGCTGGGGTACTGAGCGTCCCAGCGGCCGTCGGCCACGGGATCGCCGCTGCGGGCCTGGGCCGCGCCCAGCGGCTTGCCGTCGGCGGTGGGCGTGCCGCCGCCGCCCATGATCTTGACGTCCGTGACCAGGGACTTCTCGCCCGACCGCCACAGCAGCGCCGAGGCGCGCGGGTTGATGCGGCCGGTGAAGAGCCCGATGCCGGACAGGATGTTGTCGCCGCCCTTCGGCGTCTCCAGGATCGGCTTCACCGCCCCGACGCCGGCGTGGCGGGAATTGCCGTCCGGGATGACCAGTTGGGTCAGGGCTGGATGCAGGCCGATCAGCACGGTGTCGGCTTTCAGCTTCAGCGTGTCGCTGACCCTGTAGAAGCCGATCGGCAGGTAGAGCACCCGGTGGCTGTCGATGGCCTTCTGAAGCGCGATGGTGTCGTCGGTCACGCCATCGCCCTTGACGCCCAGCGTCTTGACGTTGGTCCACTCGCCGATCGGCGGTGTGGCGCGCAGCGCCGGCGCCGTGACGGCCGGCAGCGCCTTCACCGGCGCGATGTCCGCGATCGTCTTGTACTCGCCCACGTGCCCCAGGCCCGGCAGGGTCAGGCCGTAGGTGAAATTGGCGACCCGATAGGCCTTGCCCTTGCCCGTCACCGTCTTGCCGCTGTCGCGGAAGCGCGCGAACACCGGCGTGTTGGACGCCACGGCATTGTCGAAGCCGACCTGGGTAAAGACGTTGTCCTCCGCCGAGATGACCACGCCGGCCTTGGAGACGTTCTCGAAGCGGACGTTCTTGCCCCAAAGGCTGTCGCTGTAGCCCTTGTCGATCTCGATGCCGACCGGGGTGTTCCTGATCGCGACATTGACCAAGGTCAGGTCGACCTCGTGCTCGCGGATCGCCGCGTCGCGCTGGCCGTCGAAAGTTGAGTCCACCAGGGTGAACTGCCAGGCGGGCGAGGTCTTCTCGGTGACGATGCCGTAGCGGCCGCCGTGGAAGTGCACATCCTCCATGATGTTGCCGGCCTGGTAGACGCCGGCGAAGCCCGAGCCCAGGCGGAAGTCCATGTGGCTGAGGAAGGCGTGCTGGGCCATCCGGAAGCGGACCCCGGCCGCGGCCGGATTGCCGTCGCCGATCTCGATGTCGACATTGCTCATCGACGAATAGAAGGTGCCCGAATTGGCGTCGCGGACCTTGGCGGTCGCGGGCCGAACGGTCGGCACCGGCACGGGGATGTCGCCGACCTGATACTGGTCGCCGCCGGTGAACACGACCATCGTGCCCACGCCCTCCTGGAAGCCCGGCGTGTTAGCGCCGAGCACGAAGGCGGGACGCGTCGGGCCAACGCCGAAAACGCGGACGCCCGGCGGCACCAGCAGGCTTCGGCTGATGCGATAGCGACCCGACGGCAGGAAGACCAGGCCATGACCCGTGCCGTCGCGCGCGGCGTCGATGGCCTTCTGGACGGCGTCGGTGTCGTCGGCCTTGCCGTCGCCCACGCCCTTGACGGTAATCGCCTTGGGATCCTCCGGCGCTTTCGGCAGGAAGGAATTCGAAGCCGCGGCTTCCGCCACGATGGGGCACGCGGCCACCAGGATCGCCGACAACAGGATCGCTCTCATGCCACTCCCCAAATCTACTTTGGGACCAGTGATAGAGCCGTCGGCGTTGGCGACCACCGCGACCATGGTCGTAGTTACGGCCCGTCGAGACGTCGCTAGAACCCCAACCTCGGCGTGTCGATCTCCGACACCTTCGGTCGAGGAAACCGCTTGCCGCCATCGCGCCCAGCACGCTTCGCAGGTTTCGCCGTCGTCGTCATGGGCGTCAGCGGTTGCGGAAAGTCGACCCTGGGCGCCCTGCTGGCCGGCGCGCTGGATTGCCCGTTCCTGGAGGGCGACGAATTCCACGCCGCCAGCGCCGTCGCCAAGATGCGGGCGGGGCAGCCCCTGTCCGATGACGACCGCTGGCCTTGGCTCGACCGGCTGGGCGCGGCCATCGGCGAGTCCTTGGCGACGCAGGGCGGCGTCGTGGCGGCCTGCTCGGCGCTGAAACGCGGCTATCGCGAGCGACTGCGCGAGGCCATAGGCGCGCCCACGCGGTTCATCCTCCTGGACGCACAACCGGACGAGCTCCTGCGCCGCCTCACCCAACGCGCGGACCACTACATGCCAGCCAGCCTGCTGGACAGCCAGTTGGCCACCCTGGAGCGCCCGGACGCCGACGAGACCATCCTCACGCTCGACGCGACCACCTCGCCCGAACGTCTGCGGGAACTGGCGCAGACCTGGCTGGAGACCGTAGCACGGCCCGTCAGCGCCACGCGCCTAGGGCATGAGCCGCTTTCGCCCCCTGGATAGATGCCAGCGCATCGCCAGGGCCGCGCCGTCGCCGTCCTGCGCCCTGATCGCTTCGACGATCATCTCGTGCTCGCGCATCATCTCGGCGATCGCTTCCGGCGGCCTTGACCGCGAGATGTCGACGCCGGCGCGCATGATGCGGTCGACATCGGCCTCCAGCGCCTCGAAGGCGGCAAGGAAGGCCGGGTTGGCGGTCGCCAGCACGATCTCGCGATGCAACGCCATGTCCTCGGCGTGGGCCGGCGCGCTGGACATCAAGGCGCTGCGCAGCTTCGACAGCGCCGCCTCGATCGCCACCATCTCCTCGGCCGAGCGTCGCACCGCCGCCAGCCGCGCGGCCTCGGCCTCCAGCACGAAGCGCACCTCATAGCTGCCCATGGTCGACGGCAACTCGGACAGCGGCATGTAAGCGCCCAGCTTGTCCGACGGCCGGTTCTTGATGAACGACCCCGCGCCGCGCCGCGCCTCGGTGATACTGTCGGCGGCGAGGCGCACAAGGGCTTCGCGCACGACGGTGCGCGACATGCCGAACATCTCGGCCAGCCGCGCCTCGGACGGCAGCCGGTCGCCGACCTCCAGGCCGTCGCTGTTGATCATCTCGACGATGCCCGTATAGGCCCTATCAGCCAGGCGGCCTTCGCTCATCGCTCTCCCCTTTGCTGACGCCACCATCGGGCCATTCGCGTCGCGAGGCCAACCCCAGCGCCCCGTCACCGTGCGTCACCCCAAAACCTGTATGACAGATTTGGAAGATATGACGACACCAACGCGATGTTCACGCTCACATTGCTAAAATCTCTTGAATTGGTCCAACAGATAACGCTAACATCTGAAATAGGCGAACCGGGCCCAGCCGACTCACAGCGGCAGCGAGAAAGCCGGTCGCCGCACCTCCGAACACGGAGGCGCAGGGAAGAGACAGAGGGGTTGACGCATGACCACGATGGACATCCGCGGCGCGGACCAAGGCATCGAGACCGGGCTGGGCGCGCTGACGCCGACCCAGATGAAAGTCCTGGAAGGCGTCAATCTGGGACTGTTGAACAAACAGATCGCCCACGACCTCGGCATTGCCGAGGCCACGGTGAAGGCGCACATGACCGCGCTGATGCGCAAGCTCAACGTCCACAACCGCACCCAGGCCGCCATCGCCGCACAGTCCCTGACTCAAGGCCTGCGGTCCGCCGGACGCTAAGCCCGCGCTTGCCAAGCAGGACGACCTCGCGCTAGCGCAGGGGCATGCCCCTATTCTCGGACATCTGGCGCGTCGGCGTGATCGAAAGCTCCATCCAGGCGGTGGCCGCGGCCGGCGGCCTGCATGCCGCCCCGGTGCGCTGGCTGCCAGAGGAGCCGTCCTACACCTTCCTGGCCGATCCGTTCGGCCTGTGGCGCGACGGCCGCCTGCACCTGTTCGCCGAGGCCTACGACTACCGCACACGGCATGGCGTCATCGATCATCTCGAACTGGACGCCGACTATCGGCCGGTCCGCCGCAGCACGGTGATCCGCGAACCCTGGCACCTCTCGTACCCCATGGTGTTCGAGGCCGACGGCCAGACCTGGATGACGCCAGAGGCCTTCCGGTCCGGGACTTTCACGCTCTATCGCGCCAAGCGCTTCCCCGACGTCTGGGAGCCGGCGGCCAAGATCGCCTTCGACACCCCCGCCATCGACCCGACCTTCTTCCAGTGGGAGGGCCGCTGGTGGTGCGCCTATTCGCCGGACGGCACGCAGCGTGATAAGCAGGGCAAGCTGCATCTGGCCCATGCGGACCGCCTCGAAGGCCCCTGGACGACCCATCCGGGCAATCCGGTGCGGATCGACCTGGCCAGCAGCCGGCCGGGCGGCACGCCCTTCATCCACGAGAGCCGCCTGCATCTGCCGGTCCAGGACTGCACCCGCACCTATGGCGGCGACCTGCGCCTGCTGGTCGTCAACGTCCTGACCCCCGACCGTTTCGAGGCCGAGGCGACGACGCCCCTCAAAGCCCCGCTCGACGCCGGCCGCTACGCCGGCGGACGCCACACCCTGGCCGCCTGCGGGCCTGTGACCCTGTTCGACGCCAAGCGGCTGAAGGCCTCGCCGCGCGGTCTGGCTATCGATATCGTCCGCAAGATCCGCGCGCGGGGGGCGAAGGCCGGGCGCTCCGCCTGACGCTTTTCCCCCTACGGTGAGACCCGGCGAGACGTCGCGGTCACGGTTTTTTTAGGAACCAGTACGGCTTCGCCCGATCGGTGTCGTCTGACTGGTATGCGGATTTGTTTCCTCTTCAATCACGACCAAGTCCATCAGGTGGCGCACAGCCTGCCGATCGCCCTGGCGATGCTGGACGCCAATCTCGACGCCGAGATCATCATCGCGACGTCGAACGCCCGGCTGACCGCCGAAGTGACGCGATTGAGCGCGGGGCGACCCGGCCTGCCCGTCGTGGAACTGGGCCTGACGCGCAGGTCCAGCCAGCTCGCGAACCAGATGCTGGAGCGATTGCTGCCCGCCGGGAAACTGCTGTTCTATCGCGACAACCTCGACTTCTTCCGCTCGGTGGACGTGCTGGTGGTCGCCGAGAAAACCTCGCTGATCCTCAAGACCAAGTTCGGTCTGGATAACCTGAAAATCGTTCACACCCGCCACGGCGCTGGGGACCGGGCCGTCGGCTTCGACCCCGCCAGCGCTCTCTTCGACCATGTGCTGGTCTCGGGTCCGAAGATTCGCGAGCGGCTGGTCAGCGACACCGGCGTGCGCCCCGAGGCGATCTCGGTGGTCGGCTATCCGAAATTCGACCTGGCCTCGGCTCAGCCCACCCGGCCGCTGCCGAACGACGGTCGCCCGCTGGTGCTGTATAACCCGCACGTCTCGCCGCACCTGTCGTCGTGGTTCACCGTCGGCCGTCAGGTTCTCGACTGGTTCGTCGACCACCCCGAGTATCAGCTGATCTTCGCGCCGCATGTCATGCTGTTCGAGCGCCCCTTCGTGATCAGCGTCGACAAGCTGCGCATCGACCGGCCCGGCCGCATGGCGGCGCGACACCTGAACGCGCCGAACATCCATATCGACCTGGGCAGCCGCGCCTCGACGACCATGACCTACACCCAGGCCGCCGATATCTATCTTGGCGACGCCAGCAGCCAGGTCTACGAGTTCCTGCTGCGCTCGCGTCCCTGCATCTTCCTGAACCCGCAGGGCCACGACTGGCAGGACGACAAGAACTTCGGACACTGGAAAATGGGCCGGGTGATCAACGGCGTCGATCAGCTGGGCGGCGCGCTCGAAACGGCCTCGGCCGACCACGCCGCCGGCTATAGCCAGGTCCAGCGCGAGCAGTTCGAGAACAGTTTCGACCTGACCGAAGAGCCCTCGGCCCGTCGCGCGGCTCGGGCCGTGGCGGCGTTCGCGGGCCTGACCGCGCCTCTTCTGCAGCCGATCGCCGAGTTCGCCCGTGTCGCCAATGGCTGAGGATCGCGGCGCGTTGCGCGGCATCTTCGGCAATACCTTGCGTCTCCTGAGCGGCAAGGCCGGGGCCGGGATCATCAGCCTTGTCTATATCGCCCTGGCCGCCCACGCCCTGGGTCCGAAGGACTACGGCATTCTCGTGCTGGTCCACACCTATGTGCTGGCCGTCGGGGGGATTATCGAGTTCCCTGGCTGGCACGCGGTGGTGCGCTATGGCGCGCAGGCTCTGCTGGCCGGCGACGAACAGCGACTGGGCCGCCTTTTGAAACTCGCGACGGCGCTGGAGCTGGTCTGCGGCGTGGTCGCTGTCGGGATCGCCGCGCTGCTGGCCCCATGGGTCGGCGCCAAGCTCGGCTGGTCGCCCCGCGCCATCGAACTGAGTCTGCCCTATAGCCTGGCGGTGCTGGCCACGGTGCGCGCGACGGCCGCCGGCTATCTGCAGGTCACCGGACGCTTCGGCCTGCTGGGCGCCCACAGCCTGGTCCCGCCCGTCGTGCGCCTGATCGGCGCCGTCGTCGCCTGGGCCGGCGGCTGGGGCCTGGTCGGCTTCCTGTGGGCCTGGCTGGCCGCGGCGTTGCTGGAATGGGCGGTCATGTGGATCATGGCCTTCGCCGTCATGCCGAGTTCGCTGCGCAGGCTGGCCGTGACCGCCGACCTTCATGGCGTGCGGGCCGAAAACCCCGGCATCGTCCGCTTCATGCTGGGCGCCAACGCCGACGTGACCTTCGCCGAACTGGCCGCGCGGGCGACGCCCCTGGCCATCGGCTGGCTGGGCGGCCCGACCGCCGCCGGCCTCTTCGCCATCGCCCAGCGCGCCACCACCGTGATCGCCCAACCCGCCCAGAGCCTGGGCCAGGCGGCCTATGCCGAGCTGGCGAAGCTGGCGGCCAAGGGGCAAACGACGCTGGTCATCTCGACGATCGCCCGGGCCAGCGGCGTGACCATGGCTATCGCCGTCCCGGTCTGTGTCCTGTTCGGTCTGTTCGGAGACACATTCGCCCGGCTGATGGGCGGCGACGGGTTCGCCGCGGCCGGCGGGCTGATGCTGTGGCTGGCCATCGCCCGCACCCTGCTGCTTTGCGCCCCACCGCTAAGCGCGGCCCTGACCGCCCTCGGCCGTCCCGGCCTGTCGGCCGGCATGAACCTGGCGGGCAGTTTCAGCCTGGTCGCCATGCTGTCGATCGCCTTGCCCAACTGGGGCCAGGGCGCGATCGGTCCTTGCATCGTCGCGCAGGCGGTGCTGACCATGGCTCTGCTGGCCGCGGCGCTGGCCACCCAGGCTCGCCCGTCCGCGAGCACGCCCCAAACCGCCTAGCCTGGCCGCCTGACATGCGTATCGCCTATGTGATCAACTCCGTCGAAGGCGGCGGCGCTCAATCGCCTGTTCCCGCCATCGCCAGGGTGCTGCGCGACGAAGGCGCGGAGGTCGCGGTGTTCGCGCTCAGCCGCCGCGACGGCCGAGGCGCCGTCGCTATGGAGGCCGCAGGCCTGGACGTGCGCGTCTGTCCGGCCAGTGAAAGGCAGCAGGTCACCGCCCTGCGCTGGCTGCACGCCGAGCTGAAGGCCTGGAAGCCCGATGTCGTCTGGACGTCCCTGACCCGCGCCACCCTGCTGGGCCAGATCGTCGGCGGGTGGCTGGGCAAGCCGGTGGTCAGCTGGCAGCACGCCGCCTTCCTCAAGCCCGCCAACCGCGCGCTGCTGCGCTGGCGTCGCTCAGCCTCGGCGCTGTGGATCGGCGATTCCGAAAGCGTCACCGCCCTGACCGCCGAGCGGATCGCCCCCGATCCGGACAAGCTGGTCTGCTGGCCGATCTTCTCGATGGACGCCAACGCGCCCCAGGCCGCGCCGTGGCGTCCGGGTCAGACCCTGCGCCTCGGCGCGCTGGGCCGGCTGCACCCGGTGAAGGGCTATGACATCCTGCTCGAGGCTCTGGCCCAGTTGAAGACCCGGGGCTTCGCGCCCGCCACGCCGTTCGAGGTGCTGATCGCCGGCGATGGCGGCGAGCTGGAGCGGCTCGAGACGCAGAGGGCGGAAGCCGGTCTCGACAATGTCCGGTTCGTCGGCTTCTGTCAGGATCCGCCCAGCTTCCTGGCGACCTTGCATCTCTACCTGCAGCCGTCACGCTCGGAGGGCCTGTGCGTCGCCGCCCACGAAGCGATGCAGGCGGGCCTGCCGGTGCTGGCCTCGGCGGTCGGCGAGCTGCCCTACAGCATCGTGGACGGCGAGACGGGTTTCCTCGTTCCGCCGCGCGACCCCGCCGCACTGGCCGCCGCCCTCGCCCAGGCGCTGTCGAATCCAGAGCGCTTGGCGCGCATGGGTCAGGCCGCCCGCGCCCGGATCGAGGCGCGCTTCGGCGCCGAACAGTTCGCGGCGCGCGGCGCGGCGATCGTCCAGCGCTTGAAGCGCCTGAGCGCCTGACATGAGAATCCTCGTCGTCCTGCACGACCTGCCCCTAGGCGGCACCGAGCGCGTCGCCCTGCGCCTGACCGCAGCCTGGGCCGAGGCCGGCCATCAGGTCACCCTGCTGTGCGGCTCGGCGACCGGCGCCCAGGCGGGTTTGGTGTCGGAGGCTGTCGAGTTGGTCGAGTGCGCCCCGCCGATTCCGCGCGGCTTCGGCTCACGGATCCGCCTGGGTCGCGCGGTGGCCGAGCATTTGCGCCGCCATCCCGCCGACGTGCTGTTCGTACCGGGAAACTTCCACTGGTCGGTCTGCCGGTCTGTCGCCAAGGGCCTGGGCGACGACCGCCCGGCCGTCGTCGCCCAGGTCAGCTCTCCGATCTTCAAGCGTGGTCGCGACGGCTTGAAGCAATGGGGTTTCGAGGTTGGCGCCCGCCGCCGACTGCGCGACGCCGACGCGATAGTGACGTTGTCACCCCAGACCCTTCCGCAGATCGACCGGCTGCTGGGCCGCCGCATCGCCACGGCCATCCCCCTTCCCGCGCTCGACGACATCGTCCATCCCGCCGAGACGGCCTCGGGTAAGTTGATCGTCGCGGCCGGACGCCTCGCGCTGGAGAAGGGCTACGACATCGCGCTGAAGGCGTTCGCCAAGGTCGCCGATCCGGAAGCCCGCCTGGCCTTCGTCGGTGATGGCCCGCTGCGCTCGCAGCTCGAGGCCCTGGCCGACAGCCTCGGCGTCCGGGAGCGCGTGACCTTCGCCGGCTACGCGCCCGACATCGGGCCATGGCTGGACCGCGCGCGGCTGCTGCTGCTCAGTTCCTGGCACGAAGGCTTCGGCGCGGTCATCGTCGAGGCCCTAGGGCGCGGCCGCCCGGTCGTCGCCACCGACTGCACCCCGGCGGTCCGGGACCTTCTCGACACGCCCGGGCGCGGACGTGTCGCGGCGCCGGGCGATGTGGACGGCCTCGCCAGGGCGCTCGAAGCCGAACTCGTCGCCGCGCCGCCGGAGCCCTCCGCCCTGATCGCCGCGGTTCAGGCCTATCGGATCACGCCGGTGGCGAACGCCTATCTCGCCGTCTTCGAGGCGAGCCGGACGCGGCGTCGGACTTCCGTCGCCTAGGCGCCACCGCCCAAACAAGCGGTTGCGAGCAGCCTGACGAGATCCTCCGCCGCCTTCAGGCGTCGGGGGCGCGCCGCTCCGACCCGCGCCAGAAGCCACGGATCAGATCGACAGCGGAAAGTCCGAGGATGACGGCAAGATGCAGGCCAAGCGTCATGAGCGCCAGCGCCGCCAGCAATACCGCGACCGAGGACTGCGCGCCCAAGAGCAGAAGCATGAGGTTTCCGAACACCAGATCCTTGTTCGAGATCAGCGGGAGGCGCGAAACGAGATAGCGGATCGCCAGCAGGACGAGCCACAGCCCCGGGGCGACGTCCGGCAACGCCATCCGCCAGATCAGAACGATCAGGGCCGTCGACACCACGAGCCGGAGCCCGTGGGCGGCGGCGATATAGGCCAGTTGCCCCAGGCGAAGAGAGAACACCCGGCGCCCGAAGACCAGAAGGCCGACGGAGATCACCACGGGAACAAGCCCCGACCAAAGCGCCGGCCCCAGCCGCTGGGCGAAGTCGAGATCCTGAAGCCGCGTGGCGCTGATCGCCGCCAGGGCCAGGGTCAGGAGATTACCCAGCAGCGCCGAGACGATGTTGGCGTCCTTGATGGCCCCGAAAGGCGCGGCGGCGCCGACCGCGCGCCGCGCCCAAACGTAGAGATAGGCCTCGCCGCTGTAGCCGAGCACGACCTCGTTGATCACGGTCTTGCGTAGCAGGGCCTCGAACCCGGCCAGGGGCAGCCTCCACAGACGCCGGAAGACCGCGAAATCACAAAGTGGCTGCGTCAGGTAGAGCAGCACCAAGACCGGCCAGACGAGGAGCGGGAGCCGATCTATGGTCTTCAGGACGTCCGAGGTCGCGCCGTCCAGCTGCAGGACGATCGCGACGACCAGGCCGACCGACAGGGCGCCGCCCAGCAGAGTCCACCAAGGCGACGCCTTGTTCGTCGCGACCTCCGGGGTGACGCCGGAGGGGGCGCAATCGGCTTGCGTCACGCGAGTCAAGCGCCCGCGCCGACCGCCTGCGGGAGTCGGGGCGCGGGGCGCGGCTCGACCGACCCGCCCCTGTCCGCGACGACTTGATAGTGCTCGAACAGGTCCGCGAAGTGGTCGGTGTCGCGCCGGACCCCAGCGGCCGCCTCGATCGCCGCGGCCTTCAACGCGCCCGGATCGCGCGAGAACAGACGACGGATGGCCGCCGCCGCCGCTTTGGTGTCACCGGAGCGATAGACTTCCGAGGTCGACGGCTGGGCGAGGTCGGCGAAGCCGCCGCGATCCGGCCCCACCAGAGGAAGGCCGCTGGCCATCGCCTCGGCCGGAAGCAGGCCGAAAGTCTCCGAGTCGCAGCCGTGCACCAGCACATCCGCGCTGGCCAGGTGAGCGGCCAGCACGCCCCGGTCGCGGATCGGCGGGATCAGGTGGACGTGAGTCTTTCCGGCGGCCGCGCGCAAGACCCTGACGCGATCGATACCATCGCCCACCACGACGAGGCCGATCGGGACATCGGCGCGGGCTCTTGTCGCGGCCTCGATCACCATCGGCCAGCGCTTTTCCGGATGGAAGCGTCCCACCGCCAGGGCCAGCTTCGCATCGCCGGGGCATGAACAGGCCTTGAGCAGTTCCGACCTCAGACGCGCGTCCCGCAGTCCCGGGGAAAAGGAGCCCCGATCCACGCCGAGCGGGATGCTCGTCACGGCCTGCAGGCCGTGTTGCTCGAAGCGCCGACCGAGCCAATGCCCTCCGGTCACGACGGAGGCGAAGCGTCCCGTCAGCTTGCGAAGATAGCTCCAGAACCAGTCGAAGAGCTGGTCGATCCAAGCCGGGCTGGCGACGGAGGCCAACCACCTTTGGGGATAGATCGCCACCGGGTCGGCGTGCATGAACATGGCGCGGGCGACGGGCGCGGGCCAATTGGCGACGATCCAGGCCCCACGCCAAGGCGAGGACGCCTCGACCAGATCCGGCGACAGCGAATCGAGCCAGCGATGCACCGGCTCCGCCTCCCAGAACATGTGATAGTTCGCGTCGAACGGCAGCCGAGGCGAGCGAACCTGGATCAGACCTCCCGAGGCGCGTGGTTCGAATCCGTCCTCCGGCCCGGGTGCGATGACGAAGAGTTCGTGACCCAACAGGGCGGCCGCCTCGAACTTGCGATCGATATAGGTTCGCACGCCCCCGCCGGTGGGCGAATAGAACTCGGCGACATCCACTACCCGCATCGCGTTTCCCGAAAATAGTCCGCCCTCACCGTTAAAGCATCACCATGACGGTGATGCGGCTGACGACCTTCACAAAAAGACGACGTTAGCGGGTGTAGGTCTCATCGCATTCGAGATTCCTTGTGGTGGTGGGGCAAGCGCGTCGTCGTAGTGGCCGGGGGGCCAGAGCGCGCTCGTGGAAGGACTGATATGGATATCAAGGCGTTGACGCGCACCGATGGTGTGCGCCCGTTGCGGATTGCCTTGTTTTCGGGGAACTACAACTACACCCTCGATGGCGCGAACAAGTCGCTGAACCGGTTGGTCGGCCACCTGCAGAGCACGGTGGATGCGCAGGTGCGGGTCTATTCTCCGACCGGACCGAACCCCGCGTTCGAGCCGATGGGCGAGCTGATCTCGGTGCCGTCGGTGAAGATCCCGTTCCGGCGGGACTATCGCCTGGCCCTGGGCCTGCCGCGCGCTTTGCGACGCGATGTCGAGGCGTTCAAGCCCGACCTGATCCACCTGTCCGCGCCGGACCTTCTGGGTTCGGCGGCCTTGAAGTTGGCGCGCGCCCTGAAGGTCCCGGTGGTCGCCAGCTTGCACACGCTGTTCGACACCTATCTTGACTACTACGGCCTTGGCCGGCTGCGCCCGCTGGTGCGCCGCCAGCTCTGGAACTTCTATGGGGCGTGCGACTATGTCCTGGCCCCGACCGAGGCGATCGGCGACGAGCTTCGCGCCCAGAATCTTCCGGCCCGCATCCGAACCTGGGCGCGCGGCGTCGATCCCGAACTGTTCCATCCCGGACGTCGCAGCGAGGCTTGGCGGCTGAGCCAGGGTTTCGCCCCTGATCGTCCGGTGATCGTCTTTCTGGGGCGGATCGTCATGGAAAAAGGTCTGGCGGCGTTCGCCGAGACCATCGGCCAACTGGAGACGGCGGGTCACGCCCCGCAGGTGGTGGTGATCGGCGACGGTCCCGGCCGGTCGTGGTTCCAGGAGCGGATGCCCTCGGCGGTCTTCACCGGCTTCCTGACCGGAGAGACCCTGGCCACGGCCCTGGCCAGCGGCGACATCTTCCTCAATCCCAGCACCACCGAGACCTTCGGCAACGTCAATCTGGAAGCGATGGCCTGCGGCCTGGCGATGGTCTGCGCCGACGCGCCCAACACGCGCGCGCTGCTGCGCCACGGCCGCAACGCCCTCCTCTGCGCGGATCATCCTTCCGCCTATGCCGACGCCCTGTCGGGCCTGCTCATCCACCCGGAAGAACAACGGCGCCTGGGCGCCGCCGCGCTCGAGCGCAGCGGCGCCTATCGCTGGACGGAGATTCTGGACGAAGTGCTGGACGTCTACGCCGAGGCCCTGGACGCGCGCCCCGCCCTGCAAGCATCCCGCGCGCGCGCGTGGCGCTCGACGGCCACGGTCGAGCCGCGGGCCGCCGGCCTGCCGGCGCTTTGAAGCCCCGCGCGTATCGCCCATGATCCCGACCACGCTCGACCGCTACCTGCTGCGGCGGACCTTGACGCCGATGGCCGCCGTGCTGATCAGCACGATGGTGGCGTTCCTGATGGAGCGTCTGATGCGGTCCTTCCAGTTGCTGTCGCAGACGACGGAGGGTTTCAAGTTCCTGACCGAACTGCTGGTCAATCTCGTCCCGCACTATGTGGGCCTGACCCTGCCCGGGGGCTTCTTCATCGGCTTGTTCGTGGTCGTCAACGGGCTCAACAAGAGTTCGGAGATCGACGCGATCCTGGCCAGCGGCATATCTCTGGGCCGGTTCGCCGCGCCCTTCGTCGGCCTTGGCGTCCTGCTGATGGTCTTCAGCGTGATACTGTTCGGCTTCATCCAGCCCTACAGCCGCTACGCCTATCACGCGGTCCTGCACGCCGCCGAGAACGCCGGTTGGAACGGCGACGTCAGGCCTAAGGCCCTGCTCACCGCTGGCCCCGACGTCTTCCTGACCGCTGATGACGCCGACGCCAGCGGACGCCGGCTCGAGCACGTCTTCATCCGCAAGATCGGCCCCGACGGCCGCGAGGACGTCCTGACGGCGATCTCGGCGGAGGTCAGCAAGGACGCGGGCGATCAAAGCGTGAGGCTGGAACTGCGCGACGGTCGACAGGTCAGCACGACCCGCGACGCCCGGGTCTATGTCGCCAACTTCTCGCGTTTCGCGTTCGACCTTCCCCTGTCGCAATCAGCCAAGCTGCTGCGGCTCCGGGGCGACGAAGTCAGCGAACTGACCCTGATCGAGCTTGCCCAGCAGGGTTTTGGCGCCGCGCGGCCCGCCATCCCCCGACAGACCCTGCTGGCCGAACTCTATGCTCGGTCCTCGCGAGCGCTGATCCTGCCCCTGCTGCCGCTCCTGGCCGTTCCGTTCGGCCTGAGCGCCAAGCGCGCGGGCTCGGGGTCGGCCATGGCCACCGGCGGGATTCTGCTGTTCCTCTTCGAGACCTCGATGATCCTCGGCCAGGCCATGGTGTCGGCGGCTCACCTGCCGGCGGTGGTCACGGTCGGCGGACCGGCCGCGCTTTTCGCGATCATCTGCGTCGCCACCTGGATGGCCAGCCGCCGGCGCCCCGGCGAGAATCCCGTCAGCTGGCTGACCGAGCACGTCGCCGCCGCCTTCGCCGCCGTCGCAAGGGCGCTCCGCATGCGTCGCGTCGCGCCGTAGCCGACCGCCTCCAGGCGCGCCGGAAGAAGGACGCCTCCCCGAACTCTCGCCACTGACGGCGGTCTATCCGCGGCGGTCACGATAGAACGCTGGTCTTGACGGTCCAGCTCAATCGCTCATGGTGATCACGCGAACTTCGGCCATACACACGCTATAATAGCAGTGTCGAGTCGAAGGCGCTTCAGGAGAAAGTGGGCGCATGTCTCTGATCACCTACGACACCTTCCGGAAATTCGTACCCAAGATCGGACCTCAGAGCGCGGAGGCCTGGTTTGCGGCGCTGGCGCGGGCAGGCGATACGTGTGGCGTCACCGGCCGGCGCGCGACCGTTCACTGGCTCGGCCAGATGGCCCACGAGTCCATGGGATTTCGCACGTTCGAGGAGGATCTGTGGTACTCGGCCGCGCAAATTCGCAAGACCTGGCCCGGGCGTTTCAAGACCGTCGACCCCACGCCATTCGCCGGAAACCCAAAGGCGCTCGCCAACAAGGTCTACAACGGCCGCATGGGCAATCGCGAGGGTTCGGACGACGGCTATTACTTCCGAGGCCGGGGCCCCAAGCAACTGACCGGGCGCGACAACTACACGCTCTTTGGCGCCTGGTTGGCGTCTCGACGACCCGATGTTGGCGATATTCGACTGAAGCCTGAGTTGGTCGCCGGCCCGGATATCGGGTCCCTCGCCGCGGCCTGGTTCTGGGACAAGAACCACCTCTCGGAGATCTTGCAGACCGACAGCAACGAAGAAAGCGCGAGCAGGAAGATCACCCAGGCGATCAACAACGGCCAAACCGGCTGGGAGTCGCGATGGACCTGGACCCAAAGGGCCATGACGATCTGGTAGCCCGCGTCCCGTCAACCGCACCGGACGGTCCGAGAGCGGGACCGGTGCACGTCAACGGAGGTCTGCACGCCAGGGTTAAGTATTGTTCCCAATAGTGTGGCTGGGCCGCCCGGCCTTATCCCTGTCATCGATCCGCAGGGAGAGCCACGATGTCGATACACGCCTTACCGAGATCCGCCGCCGCTCCAGCGATGACGTCGCTGTATCCGCCCACGGCCGACATGTTCGGCGACATGGGCGTCAGCATCGCCTATGCCTGCGACGAGGAGATCTACGCCCAGGGCGAAGAGACCGATCTCGTCTATCAGGTGCAGAGCGGCGCGGTGCGCGCCTCGCGCCTGACCAGCGACGGTCGCCGCCAGATCGCCGGCTTCTATTATCCGGGCGATCTCTTCGGCCTGGAAACCGGGCCCGCGCACCTGTCCTCGGCCGAGGCGCTGGGGCCGACCCGGGTCCTGGTCGCTCGGCGCTCAGCTATGCGTCATCACGGCGAGGCCGGCCACAGCCTGGAACGAGCCATCTGGCGGGCCACCGGCTCGGAGCTGGAACGGGCTCACGAACACATGATGCTCCTGGCCCGCAAAAGCGCCTTTGAGAAAGTCGCCGGCTTCCTGTCCGACGTGGCCAAGCGACAGCGGGCCGTCTGGAGCGAGTTGGCGATGAGCCGCCAGGACATCGCCGACCATCTGGGCCTGAGCATCGAGACCGTCTCGCGCATGTTCAGCCAGTTGCAGAGCGAGGGTCTTATCGCCCTGGAAGGCTGCCGACGCTTTCGCGTGATGGCCCCTACCCGGCTGGCCGCCCTCGCCGCGCTCTAGGTATTCTTGGGCCCATGACCCGATGCGGTTCCGCTCTTCCCGCCGTGCGCGCCAAGATGCAGCAGAACCATGCCGGGCGCCATTGGCGTCCACAGGGTTAGCAGGCGCAACAGCACCGTCGAGGCGAACGCCTGCTCCAGTGGCACGCCCAGCAGATGCAGGGTCGCCGTGCAGGTGGCCTCGAAGGCGCCCAGCCCCAACGGGATCGGCCCCAAGGTGGCGACGATCGAAGCCATGATCAGCGCGATGAAGCTCGTGGCCGGCGCCATCCCTCCCCCCAGCGCTAGAAGGCACGCCTGAAGGGTCGCCGCGTCGATCATGAAGACCAGGCCATTGCAGAGCGTCACACGGGCTAGCAGCGCCTTGTCGGCCAGGAGATCCGCGGGCGCTTGCGCCAGGGTGTCGAGCAGAAGACGCACTGGAGCCAGACGCTCAAGGTAAGCTGGCAAGGGCTGACTGCCGCGCCGTCGCAACCACAGGGCCAGCGCCGGTATGGCCAGGGCGACCAGCAGGAAGGTCGTGACCAGCCCCACCATCAGAGGGGTGGCGTGATCGTGCAGCCACAACATGAACAGCATGAGGACGGCGAAGGCGGCATAGGCGGCGTAGTAGCCGATCAGGGACATGATCAGCGCCGCGACCGCCGCGCCCTTCGGAACGCCCAGCCGGACCAGTTGATCGATCAGCACGACATTGCCGCCCAGGCCCGCCGTCGGAACGGCTTGATCGGCGAAGAGCTTGGTCACGGCGATCGGGGCCAGGCGTGAGACCTTCTGTGGCGCCCCGGCGCGGGCCAGCACCAAGGCCCAGCCACCGGCGACGCTGACATAGGTCATGACCTGAAGGCCCAGCGCCGCGGCGAGCCAGAGCGGCCGGGCCCGGGCCAGGAGCTGGCCGAACGCCGCCAACTCGCCGAAGTGAAGAATAGCCCAGACCAGGGCCGCCGCGGTCAGGACGCCGAGCGACCACCGTCGCCAGGCGCCGCCGAGGCCCAGGGACGGGCGCGAGGACGGCGCGAGCTTGGCTTGTGCTGCTTCCCGGAGGTCAGCGTTCGAGGACATAGCGCCCCGGCGCGGGCGCGCGGCTGCCCTTCCCGGGCTGGTCCGCCCGTTCCAGCGTCTGGGCCGGAACGGCCGGACCCGAGCGATCGGCCAGCCACTGCGCCCATTGCGGCCACCAGGATCCCTCCCCCTGCTCGGCCTGACAAAGCCAGGTCTCGGGATCGACATAGCGGCCGTCGGTGGGCCGCGTCCGGCGCCGCCAGCGCCGGCCAGGACGCTGCGGTTCGGAGACGATACCGGCATTGTGTCCGCCACTGGTCAGCAGGAAGGTGACTTCCGCGCCGGTCAGCAGATGGATCTTGAAGACCGAGCGCCACGGCGCGACGTGATCCCATTCAGCGCCGACCGCGAAGATCGGGACCCGGATATCCTCCAGGGCGATGGGGCGCCCCTCGACCAGGAACCGGCCCTCGGCCAGATCGTCGTTCAAGAACAATGAATGAAGATATTGGCTGTGCATCGCGTAGGGCAGTCTGGTGCCATCGCTGTTCCAGGCCATCAGATCGCTCATGGGCGCGCGCTCGCCCATCAGGTAGTCGCGCACCAGGCGCGACCAGACCAGATCGTTGGAGCGCAGGATCTGGAACGCCCCGCTCATCTGACGGGGGTCGAGATAGCCGCGCGACCACATCAGGTCCTCCAGGAACCGCACCTGGCCCGCATCGATGAAGAGACCCAGTTCGCCGGGCTCGCTGAACTCCGTCTGCGCGGCCAGCAGCGTCACGCTCGCCAGTCGCTCATCGCCGTCGCGCGCCATGGCCGCGGCGGCGATGGCGAGCAGGGTGCCGCCCAGGCAGTATCCTACCGCGTGAACGGCGCGGGCTCCGGTCTCCGCGACCACCGCGTCCAGCGCCGCCAGGAAACCTTGACGCCGGTAGTCCTCCAGGTCGCGGCCACGATCCGAAGGGCCAGGATTGCGCCAGGAGATCATGAAGACGCAGAAGCCCTGATCCACCAGCCAACGCACCAGGGAATTTTCGGGCGACAGGTCCAGGATGTAGAACTTCATGATCCAGGCCGGGGTGATCAGCACCGGCTCGGGCCGGACCTGCTCGGTGGCGGGCGCGTAGCGGATCAGCTCGATCAGGTCGTTGCGGAACACCACCTGCCCCGGCGTGATCGCCACCTCGTGGCCGGGACGAAAGGCCTCCGCCCCGGCCGGCGGCTCGCCGGAGAGCGCGCGGCGGACATCGTCGAGGAGATTGGCCGCGCCCTGGGCCAGGCAGACGCCGCCCGTCTTGGCGACCTTGGCTTGGACGACGGGATTGGTGAGCACGAAGTTCGACGGCGCTAGGACATCCAGCATCTGGCGCGCGGCGAAGCGCGCCATCGCCTCGTGCGGCGCGGTGACGCCCGGCACGCCGGTCAAGGCGGCATCCCACCATTGTTGTTGCAGCAGGAAGCCCTGCTCAAGCAGATTGAAGGGCCAGGTTCGCCAAGCCGGATCATCGAACCGGTGGTCCTGGGGCAAGGGCGTGATCGCCGGCGCGGCGGCCGATCCTTCCAGAAGGGCGCGCCCGGTGAAGTCGGCCAAGCGCGACATCTTGCGTCCAGCCTTGACGCCCATGCGCCACTGGCGGCCGGGCGAAAGAGCCAGGTGAGTGGCCCAGTCGGCATAGGCGGACAGGATCGACAGCGGCGAGAGCCCGCCAGTCATCCGCGCCAACCCCGCGCTGGTCAGACGATCCAGACGTTCAGCCCAAGCCTCGGAGGGATCGTCGTCGGCCTCTGCGGCTGGCGAGTGGCGGGTGTCGATCGCAAGAGCGGCGGTCACGGCGGGCTCTCCTCCACCAAGGCGGCGAGCGCTTGACCTACCGCGACGTCGGCTCGGGCGAACCTCGCAAATCTACGTAGCTTTCCCAATTGGGTGCGGCGGTCGCCCCGACCACCCTCTGTCCGTCTGGTTCGCGACCCGTCGACGCTCGTCTGGCGCCGGCGGCGACAGCGGAGGAGAATGGGATGTTCAGGCGCGGAGACGACCCGGACCTTGGCGCGGCCTTGTCGGCGCCGCCTGATCTGGCGAGGGGGTTCATGACCTCTGTCTGGTGCTGGATGGCTGGCGGCGTGCTGATCTCGGCGGGCGCGGCCTGGGGCGCGGCCTATCTGCCGGCCGTTTCGCGGGTCCTGTTCACCGACCAAGGTCTGACGGGCGTCGGCTGGGTGGTGACCCTGGCGCCCCTGCTGATCGTGCTGACCCTCAGCGCCTCGGTCACCCGCCTTTCCCCCACCGCGGCGGCGATCCTGTTCCTGGGCTACGCCGCGCTGGTCGGACTGTCCCTGGGCGGAATGGTGATGGCCTATTCCGGCCATGACCTGGCCCTGGCCCTGGTCGCCGTCGCGGCTGGCTTTGGCGTCATGGCCGCGCTCGGCGCGGTGACACGGATCGATCTTGGCGGCCTGGGCGCCTTCATGACCATGAGCGTCGTTGGCTTGCTCGTGGCCATGCTCGCCAACCTCTTTCTGCGATCTTCGCCGCTGGATCTCGCGATCTGCGCGATGGGCGCCCTGACCTTCGCCGGCCTGACGGCCTTCGATGTCCAGCGTTTGCGGCGCCTCGCCGCCGAAGGCTGGGATGGCGACGCGCGGCCGGCGGTGATGGGCGCCCTGACGCTCTATCTCGATCTGCTGAACCTCTTCCTGTTCGCGCTTCGCCTGACCGGACGTCGGCGGTGAGCGCCAAGCCCCCGCCCTTCTGGCGGCAAGGCGCCGACGTCCTGCTCAAGGCCCTGGGGAGCGATCTCCAGGGTCTTTCAACGCGGGAAGCCCTGCGCCGACTGGCCGTGGACGGTCCCAACGCCATCGCCCAACGCGCCCGTCGCCATCCCCTGACGGAGCTTCTGCGTCGCCTGGCGAACCCGTTGGTGGCCATCCTGCTGGTGGCCGCCGCGATCGCCGGGGCGACGGGCGATTTGCCCAGCTTCGTGATCATTGTCGCCGTCGTCCTGGCCTCCACCGGACTGGACATGATCCAGGAACATCGCGCCCAGGCCAGCGCAGAAGCGTTGCGCCAGACGATCGCGTTGCGCGCCTGCGCCTGGCGAGACGGCAAGGCCGGCGAAGTTCCCGTCGCCCAGCTGGTGGCGGGCGATGTCGTCGACTTGGCGGCCGGCGACCTCGTGCCAGCCGACGGCGTGGTGCTTGCCGTCAACAACGTCCAGGTCAACCAGGCCCTGCTGACCGGCGAGCCCTATCCGGTGGAGAAGGCCGTCGAGCCGGCCGCGACCGAAGCCACCCTGGCGGACGCGCGCAACGCCCTGTTCGAAGGCGCCTCGGTGGTCGCCGGCACGGCCAGGATGCTGGTGACCGCCACCGGCCCGCGCACCCGGCTTGGCGCCATCGCCGGCGCGTTGGGCAAGACGCAGCCGCCCACCGCGTTCGAGCGCGGCGTTCACCAACTGGGCGTCCTGATCGTGCGCCTGACCCTGTTCCTGGTGCTCTTCGTGCTCCTGGCTCACCTGGCGCTCGGCCGACCAGCCTTGCAGTCGTTCCTGTTCGCCATGGCCCTGGCGGTCGGGCTGACGCCCGAACTCCTGCCGATGATCATGACCGTGGCCCTGTCACGCGGCGCCCAGCGCATGGCCGCCGCCAAGGTGGTGGTCAAACGCCTGTCGGCCATCCACGACCTTGGCCAGATGGACATACTGTGCACCGACAAGACGGGCACGCTGACCCAGGCGCGCATCACGCTAGTCGCCCATCCCGGAATCGACGGGGACGACGATGACCAGGTGGCCGAATGGGCGGCGATCAACGCGCGCTTCGAGACTGGTCTGAAGAGCCCTCTGGACGAGGCGTTGCTCCTGCACATGTCCGGCCGCAGCCTCGACGGCTGGCGCAAGCTTGACGAGCGCCCCTTCGATTTCGAACGGCGGCGGGTCTCGGTTCTCGTCGAGCGCGCGGTCGACGGCGTTCGGCTCGAGATCGTCAAGGGCGCGCCCGAAACCCTGTTGACGCTTTGCACGGACGCGCGGGATCGCTCGGGGGTGATCCGGCCGCTCGATGCGGCGCTCCGTCAGCGCCTGACCGACCTCCAGGCCGACCGCGCCGCCCAGGGCCTGCGCCTCTTGGGCGTGGCGTTCAAGCCTGCCACAGGACGCGACACCATCGGCCAGGATGGCGATACCGGCCTTGTGTTCCTAGGCTTCTGCGTCTTCGTCGACCCGCCCAAGGCCAGCGCCACCCAGGCGATCTCGCGGCTCCAGGCGGCCGGTGTGCGGGTCAAGGTGATCTCGGGCGACGCCGCCGCCGTCGTACAGCATCTGGTCGCCACGCTGAACCTGCCGGTCGAGGGCCTGTTGACCGGGGAGATGATCGACAAGCTCGACGACCAAGCCCTGGCCGTCAGGGTCGAGCACGCCGATCTGTTCGCCCGCGTCACGCCCGACCAGAAGACGCGGATCGTCCGCGCCTTGCGCGCGCGCGGCCACACGGTCGGGTTCATCGGCGATGGGATCAACGACGCCCCGGCGATCAAGGCCGCCGATGTCGGCCTGTCGGTCGACGGCGCCACGGACGTGGCGCGCGAGGCGGCCGATATGATCCTGCTAGCGCCGGACCTTTCCGTCCTTGCCGACGGGGTGGCCGAGGGACGGCGCACCTACGCCAACATCATGAAATACGTGCGCATGGGCACCAGCTCCAACTTCGGCAACATGCTGACCATGGCGCTGGCCTCGCTGGTCTTGCCATTCCTGCCGCTGACCGCCGTCCAGGTGCTGCTCAACAACCTGATCTACGATCTGGCGCAGGTCGGCATTCCGTTCGATGGGGCGGACGCTTCGGATCTGGCGCGTCCCAAGGCCTGGGACATGCGCGGCCTCTTGCGGTTCACCGCTATCATGGGACCTCTGTCTTCGGTGTTCGATGTCGCCACCTTCGCCCTGCTGCTGTGGGTGTTCCACGCCGATGTGGCCCAGTTTCGCGCCGCCTGGTTCATCGAATCGATGGCCAGCCAGATCCTGGTGATCTTCGTGATCCGGACGGCGGGTCCGGCCCTGGCGAGCCGCGCGCATCCGGCCCTGACCGCCACGGCGCTCGCCGGCCTGGCCCTCGCCCTGGCCTTGCCGTTCCTGCCATGGGGCGTAGTGCTGGGCTTCGCGCCGCCGACCGGGGCGACCCTGGCGGCCATCGCCGGGCTGGTGGGCGCCTATCTCGTCTGCGCCGAGGGGCTGAAGCGCCTGGCGCTGGGTCAAGCTCGCGGCGGGAGGATCTTCTAGGCCCAGCGCCGGCGTGAGCGCTAAGCTGAACCGAAGGCCCCCGCGACCAGATACCTAGCCAAAGGCGATCCTCGCGCCACCGGCGGCGATCATCAAGGCCAGTCCTCGGCCTTCGAGGCGTAAGCGGATCTCCACACCCTTGCCGTTGCGCAAGATCGCCGCGCCGTGGCCCAGGATCAAGGCGCCGCCCGCCCCCGCGCCCCAATAGACACCCTCGAAATCGGCCAGGGACTTCAAGTTGCGGACCTCGGCGGTTCCTTCGAGACGCTCGGCGCCGAGGCCGACCGCAGCCAGGCCGTTGACGCGAAAGTCATAGCGCCGCCCCCGGAAGGTCAGCCGCCCCGAGCCGGACTGATAGCCGATCACCAAGGCCAGGTTCTCGCCCCTGAATGTGGCTTGCGCCGTATCCGAACGGCCCTGGCCGAAGGCCTTTGGCGCCAGCGGCAGGATCGCGGCCAAGGTCATCAAGGTTCTGCGGGTGAGACATCGGGGCATGGCGGGAGCTTCTCCAGGGCGCGCGGCGGGGTTCGTCAACTTCGCGCCGCCTGGCGCTCGACCGCATGATCTTGATCAATCCCGGCCGCCCCAGCCCGTGTCATCACCCTCCAAGGCCGGCGTCCGGCGGCCTTTTGGATTGGCCCTTGGCCTGATGGACACGCCCCTCCCACGCTCCGCCGCGGCGCCAAAGACGGCCAATCCCGCGCCGGTGGCCGCGCCGATCTCCGCCAAGGCAGGATCGCGCCGGCTATGGGTCTTTGGCGCGTGCCTGCTCGTGCTGATCGCGGCGCTCGCCGCCGCGGCGTTCTATCTGAAGCCGCCGCGGGTCGTCGTCGCTCGAGCCGTCGTGGGCCAGGCCGTCGATGTCGTGTATGCCTCTGGCGTGGTCGACTATGTGCGCCAGGCTCACGTCGCGCCCGTCGTCAGCGCGCCAATCCGCGAGGTCATGGTCGCCGAAGGCCAATGGGTCACAGCGGGCCAACGACTGGCCCAGCTCGAGGATGGTCCGGCGCAAGGTACGGCTCTGCAGTTAGCCGCCCAAGCGGTGCAGGCCCGCATCGTGGCCGGTCGTACGCGACGCCTGCTGGAAGCGGGTTTCGCCGCGCGCGCCGCCGATGACGACGCTCAAGCCCAGGCTCGCGCCGCGGGGGCGGCCGCCGATGGCGCCATGGCCCGCCTGCGCGACTATCGCCTGACCGCGCCGTTCGCCGGCCAGATCCTGAGGCGGGAGGCCGAGCCCGGCGATCTGGCGGCGGTGGGAACGATGCTGTTCCTGCTGGCCGATCCGCGCACCTTGCGCATCACCGCCGATGTCGACGAGCGTGACATCGCCCGCCTGAAGCTAGGCGCCCAGGCCCTGATCCGCGCCGACGCCTTTCCCGGGCGGACATTCCAGGGATCCATCGCTCAGATCACCCCGGCCGGGGACGCCACGGGCCGGGTATTTCGCGTCCGCATCGCCCTGCCCGCCGACTGCCCGCTCTCGCCCGGCATGACCGTCGAGACCAACCTCGTCGCCGCCCGGCGCGAGCATGCGATCCTCGTCCCCGCCACGGCGGTCCAGAACGGCAAGGTGTGGCGCGTGGAAAATGGGCGCGCGCGCCAAGTCCCAGTGGTCGTCGGCGCGATTGGCGCGGCCCAGACCGAACTCAGGTCAGGCGTGGCGGCCGGTGACACCGTCATCGTGGCGCCCGACCGGCTGCGGGACGGTCAACGCGTGAGCGTGGCCGCGCGCCCATGAGTTCGGTCGCCAGCGTTCTGGCCGGGGTCGCCCTGGCGCATGTTCGAGTTCGAGCCCGTCAGACCCTCGTGGCCACCTTGGGCGTGGCGATCGGCGTCGGGTTCTTCCTGGCCGTCTCGGGCATGATGGTTGGCTCCCAGAAGGATTTCATCAAGACGCTGGTGGACTCCGCGCCACACATCATCGTCCGCGACGAGCAGCGTAAGCCGGTTCGACAGCCCGCCCTGGACGCCTTTCCCGGCGCCGCGATCGCCATCCACGGCCTGCGCCCCCAAGAGGAGGTGCGCGGCCTGAAGGATTGGTCCGCCATGCTCGCCGACGCCCGCGCGATCCCCGGCGCCGTGGCCGCCGCGTCGCTGAGCGGCGCGGTGACCATCGCCTACGCCGGCAGGACCGCGGCGGTGGCGCTCAATGGCGTTGACCCACGGCTGGAAGGACGCTTGGCCAAGATCAGCGAAACTCTGGTCGGTGGCGCGCTGACGGATCTGGAGGCTCGACCCGACGGGATCATTATCAGCCGCCCCCTGGCCGAGCGTCTGGGCGCGCGGTTGGGTGACACCCTGGTCGTGACCGCCTCCAGCGGAACCCTCCAGCGCATGCGGATCCTGGCGCTGATCGAGCCCGACGCCCAAGCCGGCTTCTATGCCGGCGACACTGTGGCCTATGGTCTGCTGCGCACCGCCCAGGTCCTGTTCACACGGCCCAATATCGTCAACCAGATCCACATCCGGCTTGCCCGGTCCGACGACGCCCAGGCGCAGGCCAATCGCCTGGAAGGTCGATGGGGCTACAAGTGGGAGTCCTGGCAGGAGCGCTCGGCCGACATCCTCAACCTGCTCGTCGTGCGCAACGTCATCATGTACGCGGTGATCCTGGCCATCCTGATCGTGGCCAGCTTCGGCATCTACACCGCCGTTTCCAACAGCGTCGCCGACAAGCGCCGCGACATCGCCATCCTGCGCGCGATGGGTTTCACGGCCGGCGACATCCAGGCGATCTTCCTGATGGAGGGCCTGCTGGTGGGACTGTTGGGCGCGCTCGTCGGCTTCGCGGTCGGCACGGGCCTTCTGCAGATCCTGGCCAGCCTGCCTTTGACCATGGGCGGCAAGCCGCTCGTGCTACCGCTCGACCGCAGCCTGCCGCAGTATCTCCTGGCCGGCGGCGCGTCGCTCGCCGCGGCCCTGATCGCCGCCTGGCTGCCAGCGCGCAAGGCCGCGCGGGTGGATCCGGTCGCCATCCTCCGAGGGGCGACATGAGCGCCCTGATCGAAGCGCGCGCGGTCACGCGGGTTCTCGCGGATCCCGAGCCCTTCACCCTGGTCGACGCGGCGACCCTGAAGATCGAAGCCGGCGCCCTGGTGGCGATCGTGGGACCGTCCGGGTGCGGCAAGTCTTCGCTGCTCTACCTGCTGGGTCTCCTGGATCGACCCGATCAGGGCGAGGTGCTGATCGCCGGACAGCCGACGACCAATCTGGGCGAAGCGGCCCGCACGCGGCTGCGTCTGGAGCGGATCGGCTATGTCTTCCAGTTCCACTTCCTGCTGCCGGAGCTGACGGCCCACGCCAACGTCGCCCTGCCAATGCGACGCCTGGGACGTCGCAGTCCTCTAGAGATCGATCAGGCCGTCCTTACCCTGCTTGAGAAGCTCGGCTTGGCCCAACAGGCCGGGCGGCGGCCTGACCGCCTCTCGGGCGGTCAGCGGCAGCGCGTAGCGATCGCGCGCGCCTTGGCCAACGACCCGGCCATCGTGCTATGCGATGAGCCGACGGGAAATCTCGACAGCGTCAACACTCGCCTGGTGATCGAGGAGTTCCAGCGTCTAGCCCATGCCGAACAGCGCGCGGTGGTGTGCGTGACCCACGACGAAGGTTTCGCCGAGGCCGCCGATCGCCGTATCCGCATGCTGGACGGCCGGATCGTCGAGGATCGCTAGATCGGGGCAAGGTCGCGTTTGACGCAAAACAACTTGGCCAATACGCCTAGCGTTCGTCGCATGCTGGTCATCGGCGCTTATTGGAGGCGCCATGTGGCGTGATGTTCCCCCCTCCATCGCAGCGACCAACTTGCCCGCCCCCGCCCCCCTTGGCTCGGTCGGGCTGGTCGACACGACGATGCTCTACGCGCCGGCCAGCGGCGGCGTGCGACGCTATCTGAGCGCCAAGACGGACTGGCTGGCCCAGCACCGACCCGGCCTGCGCCATCGGCAGGTGCTGCCTGGGCCGGCCGATCGTGACGAGGCTCACATCGCCTTTGTTCAGTCGGCCAAGCTGCCCTTCACGCACGGCTATCGCTGGCCGATGAACCTGACGGCCTGGACCGAACGCATCGTGCGTGACACGCCCGCCCTGATCGAAGCCGAGGACCCTTACTTACCCGGCAAGGCGGCGCTACGGGCCGGCCAAGTCCTCGGCGTCCCCGTGGTCGGCTTCTGTCACAGCGACGTGGCGGCCCTGACCCGGCTCCTTCTGGAGGGGCGCGGGGCCACCGCGTTTCGCAAGCTTTGGGCGCGCCGTTTTCGCCGCTTTGACCAAGTGCTGGCGCCGAGTCGATACATGGCCCAGATCCTCGGCGAAGCCGGCGTGGAAGATGTCCAGGCCGTGTCGCTGGGCGTCGATACCGACGTCTTCCATCCCTATCCGCAGGCCCGCGCGCCGCTGCGCGCGGCGCTTGGCCTGAGCGCGCGAGAACGGTTGCTGGTCTTCGCCGGAAGGCCCGCGCCAGAGAAGCGACTGGACGTGCTGGTCGAGGCCGTGGAGCGCCTGGGCCCGGACTATCGCCTGCTCCTGATCGGCGGAGGCGCATCGCGCTCTAGGCAGGTGCTGACGCTGCCGTTCCAAAACGACCCTGCAAGGCTGGCCAGGATTCTCTCGGGTTGCGACGCCCTGGTGCATGCCAATCCCTTCGAAACCCTCGGCCTGGTGGTGCTCGAAGCCATGGCCTGCGGCGTGCCGGTGGTGGGGGTCGCCCATGGGGGGGTGGGCGAGACCGTGGACGAGACGTTCGGCCAGTTGGCCGCGCGGGCCACGCCCGAGGCCATGGCCGGCGCGATCACGGCGCTGTTTGATCGCGACCTGTCGGTTCTAGGAGCATGCGCCAGGGCGCGAGCCGTCGAGCGATATCGCTGGGACACCACCTTCGAACACCTGACGCGCCTCTATCAGCGCCTGACAGGACTGCGCGCGTTCACCGCCGGCCCAGGCTAGAGCCTTCTCCGATCCAACCGGATCGGTAAAATGCTCTAGCTTCCTGTTTTTGCGCGTTTTTTTGCCGACGCACCGGCGTCCACTTCGTCGAAAAATGCTCTAGGTTCAATCCACATTCAGGGATTCACGCGGGGCCAGATGCGTGATTCATAGGTTTCCGCTTTTTGCGGAGGTCTAGGTGTGGGTGTGAAGCGCTATGAGTTGACGCAGGCGCAGTGGGAACGGATCGCGCCGCTGCTTCCTGGCAAGGTTGGCGATCCGGGCAGGAGCGGCGCCGACAACCGGTTGTTCGTAAACGGGGTCTTGTGGGTCCTGCGGTCGGGCGCGTTCTGGCAGCACCTGCCGGAACGGTACGGCAAGTGGAAGACCGTTCACGCCCGCTTCACGCGTTGGGCCAGGGCCGGGGTCTGGGAAAAGGTCTTCGAGGACCTGATCAAGGATCGGCGCAACGAATATCTGATGCTCGACTCCACTCTGGTCAGGGCTCATCAGCAGGCGACCACAGGTCGGGGCTCCGGCTCAAAAAAGGGGGTCCCGATCCGGCTGTGGGGCGTTCCCGAGGCGGACTGACCACCAAGGTTCATATGGCTTGCGACAGCTTGGGACGGCCCGTGCGCTTGCTCATCGCGCCAGGCCAGAGCCACGATATACTCGCCGTTCCCGCCCTGCTCGAAGGCCAAGCTCCCAAAGCCGTCCTGGCCGACCGCGCCTATGACACCAACAATTTCAGGCGGCTTCTGGATCGCATCGGGGCCCAGGCCATCATCCCCTCAACCCGCTCGCGCAAGGTTCCCATCCCCCACGATCCAATCATCTACAAACTCAGAAACCGCATCGAGCGCTGCTTCAACAAGCTCAAGCACTTCCGACGCTTCGCGACCCGCTACGACCGCATCGCCACACACTACTTGGCCTTCGCACACCTCGCCGCCATCATGCTCTGGCTGCGGTGAATGTGGATTCGTCCTAGCCCCTGATCGCGAGGACCGCCGCGCCGGTGAAGGCGCCGGCGCGCAAGTCGGCCAGGGCCTTTCCGGCCTGGCGCAACCCGTAGGTCGTGATGTGCGCGCGCACTCCCGCCGCGGCGGCGCGCTTCAGGTAATCCGCGCCATCGGCGCGAGTGAGATTGGCCACCGACAGGACCCGGCGCTCTTCCCACAGGTCGTTATAGTCGAGGGCTGGAATGGTGCTCATGTGGATGCCGGCGCACACCACCGCGCACCCTCGGTCGACCGCGCGCAGCGCCAAGGGGACGAGGGCCCCGTCGGCGGCGAAGATGATCGCCCCGTCCAGCGGCTGAGGCGGCCGCTCGGCGGAAGAGCCGGCCCAGACGCAGCCGAGCGAGCGCGCCAGAGCCTGCGCCGCGGTGTCCCCGGGCCGCGTGAAGGCGTAAACTTCCTGGCCTTCAAAGATCGCCAGCTGCGCCAGGAGATGCGCCGCCGCGCCGAAGCCGTAGAGACCCAGGCGTCGGATGGAGCGCCCCTGGCCAGCCATGCGCCAAGCCCGAAAGCCAATCGCTCCGGCGCAAAGCAGAGGCGCGGCCTCGAGGTCGCTGAACGCGTCGGGCAACGGCAGGCAGAAGGCGGCGTCGGCCAAGACCTGGTCGGCGTAGCCGCCGTCCCGGGTCCATCCGGTGAACTCGGCGCGTTTGCAGAGGTTCTCGAGCCCCTCGCGGCAAAGGTTGCAGCGGCCACAGGCTCTGCCCAGCCAGGACACGCCGACGCGTTGACCGAGCGCCAGCGTCGTGACGCCCTCGCCCAGCGCCGCGACGGTCCCGACGACCTGATGGCCCGGCACGACGGGGCCGGACGTGGAGAGTTCGCCGTCGAGCAGATGCAAATCGGTGCGGCAGACTCCACAGGCGCGGACCTCCAGCCGCACCTGCCCTGCGCCCGGTTCGGGAACCGGGCGCAGGGTCGCCGTCAGCCGACCGTCCTGCAGGACCATGGCCAGCATGGTCAGGCGGCCGGTGAAGCGGCTTGGATGGGGATGGTGCGTCCGGCGTGCCCGTTGGTCTTCGGCGCGACGATAGTCAGCACGCCGTCCTTGAGATTGGCGGTGAAACCCTCGGCGTCGACCGTCCGCGGCAAGGTGACCTGGCGCGTGAATTCGCCGGAGCGCCGTTCGAGCACGCGATAGGTCTTATCGCCGCTCTCGGTCTGATCTGTCTTGTGGCCATGGACGATCAGACGGTCGTCTTCGACCGTCACGGTCAATTCGTCCTCGGTGTAGCCCGGCACATCGAGCTTCAGTTCGATGTCCTTGGCGGTCTCGCTGAAGTCGAGACTGGGAACGGTGAAATTCTCGGCGATGCCGAAGCCTCGGCCGAAATCGCTGAACACGCGATCGATCTCGCGCTGAAGCGGCGCGAAGATGTGGCTGGCCTGTTGTCCGATGGTCGGCAGAGTGGATTTGATCTCAGGCTGGGACATTAGAAAGTTCCTTGCGCAAGACACGCCCAAACGGCGCACGCCAATGATCGCGCTGGCTGGCCGGTGCGGATTGATCCCCGTCAAAACGGTCCTTTTTGAGCGGCGCATCCTGGCCGCCTCAACCCGGAGATAGTCCAATGGCCAAGACCGATACCCCAAAGGTCGCGGAGTCCGTCTTCGACACCGTGATCGCCGCCGCGCAAAACGGCCAAACCCAGATGGCCCGCGACTGGTCGCAAAGTTGCGAACGATACGCGCGTTATTTCGCCAGCCTGGCCAAGGCGCGCGGCCCTGAAGATCTGATGGCCGCCAACGCGGACCTGGTGATCGGAGGGCTGGACGCCGTGGCCCGCCGAACCGCCGTCCTGCCGGGCTTCGACGGGGCGCGCCCGCCGGCCGCTTGACACTGGGTCGACTTGGCCTTGTCAGGACCAACCGCCGCCTGGGATCCGCGGCTCGGCTGAGACGCGGCGTGGCGAACGACCATTCGTCATGATCATCCCTGGCAAGCCAGTTGACGCAGATCAGTTTCACGCGCTCTGGCCGACCTAGGGTTGGTCGTCATCGTCGCGAGGCCCGCCGTGCGCCACTTCATCGATACCCAGGATTTCACCAAGAGCGAGCTGGTCTGGCTCATGGACCTCATCGGGCTGCTGAAAGCGGCCGACCGCGAGCGCGCCCTGCCTCCGCTGCTGGCCGGCGCATCGCTGGGGATGATCTTCGAGGAGCCCTCCACCCGGACGCGGATTTCGTTCGAGGTGGCGATGACCAAGCTTGGCGGGCACGCGCTCTATCTCAAGCCTGGCGAAATCCATCTGGGCGTGCGCGAAAGCATCAAGGATTCCGCGCGCGTGATCAGCCGCATGGTCGACGCCATCGAGGCGCGCACGCTCAAGCACGCCACGGTCACGGAACTCGCCCGCTACGCCGACGTGCCGGTGATCAACGGCCTGACCGACTACAACCATCCCACCCAGGTGCTCTGCGACGTCTTCACCATGCGAGAGCATCGGCCGGCCGGCAAACCGCTCGAGGCGCTCAAGGTCGCCTTCATCGGTGACGCCACCAACGTCTGCTCCTCGTTGATGATGATCTGCACCCAGATGGGCATGGAGTTCGTCCACTGCGCGCCGGCGCGCTACCAGGCGCCCGAGGCCTGGCAGTCGATCGCCCGCGCCAATTGCGCCCAGTCCGGGGGGCGGTTCTCGGTGACCGAGGACCCGGCCCAGGCCGTCGCCGACGCCGACTTCATCTACACCGATCTCTGGTGGTGGGTGGGCCAGGAGGCCGAGATCCCCGAGCGGCAGGCCGCCTTCATGCCGCGCTATCAGGTCAACGAAGCCCTACTGGACAAGGCGCCGTCCCACGCCAAGTTCATGCACTGCCTGCCGGCCTCGCGGGGCGTCGAGGTCACCGACGCCGTCATGGATGGGCCTCGGGCCATCATCTACGATCAGGCTGAGAACCGGCTGCACGCCGAGAAGGCGATCCTCGTGGCCTTCGTGCGGCCGCACCTGAAACTCCCCAGCGCAAAGCGCTCGGCCCGTCACGCACACGCGATCGGGGCCTTCCTTCACGATCATAGACTGGACGGCGCGGCGACGCCCGCCGCCGCTCAGGAGGCTTGAGCCATGGACAAATCCCCCGCCGCCCCCGTCCGCGCGCGCTTCGCCCGCGTCATGGGCCTGCTCGACGTGACCCTGTTCACGGTCTGCGCGATCCTGGTCATCGACACCCTGGCCGCATCAGCGGCGATTGGACCTTCGGCCCTGAGCTGGTGGGTGATCACCTTTGCCCTGTTTTTCATTCCCTACGGCCTGATCACCGCTGAACTCGGCGCGGCCTATCCCGGCGAAGGCGGCATCCAGACCTGGATCCGTCGCGCCTTCGGCGACCGCTGGGCCGCGCGCACCACCTGGTACTATTGGGTCAATGTCGCGCTGTGGATGCCATCGGGCTACATCCTGCTGGCGGGCCTGATCGCGCAGATCGCCGGCGTCGAGATGGGCCTGTGGTCGAAGATCCTGATCGGCGTGGGCGCGACCTGGCTGACCGTGCTGATCGGCGTCACCAGTCTGGCCGCGGCCAAGTGGGTGCCCAATGTCGGCGCCTTCATCAAGGCCGGCATCATGGTGCTGATCGGCGGCGGCGGGATCTACGTCCTCGTCACCCGTGGCGCGGCCAACGACCTGTCCTGGGCCAGCCTGGTCCCGCATTGGAGCGCGGGTTTGGGTTTCCTTCCGGTCATCGTCTATAACTTCATGGGTTTTGAACTGGTCTCCGGCGCTGGCGAAGAGATGCGCAATCCCGCCCGCGACGTGCCCATCGCGGTGATCACCGCTGGCCTGCTGATCTCGGCCTTCTATCTCCTGGCCACGTTCGGCATTCTGGTCGCCCTGCCCGTCAAGGACATCGGCCTGATCAAGGGTCTGCTGGACACCCTGCGCTCGCTGCTGGCCGGCGCGCCTGGCCTGAACATGATCATCATTGTCGTCGGCGTCGGCGCGGTGTTCACGATCCTGGCCAATCTGGTGACCTGGTCGATGGGCGCCAACCGCGCGGCCCAGTCCGCCGCCGCCGACGGCGAACTGCCCAAGGTCTTTGGCTGGCAGCGCAAATCCAACCAGACGCCGATCGGGGCCTACCTGCTCACCGGTCTGGTCTCGACGGTGGTGATCATCGCCTATGGCGTCTTCGCCCGTAGCGCCGAGGATCTGTTCTGGTCGCTGTTCGCCTTCAGTTCGGTGATCTTCCTGCTGCCCTACCTGGTGCTGTTTCCAGCCTTCCTCACCTTGCGACGCAAGGATCCCGCAACGCCACGCCCCTACCGGGTTCCCGGCGGGGCGATCGGCGCCGGAATCCTGGCGAGCGTCTGCACCCTGTTCATCGTCCAGGCGATCGTCTTCTTCCTGTGGGTTCCAGGGGTGGCGATCGACTGGAGCAAGACCGGGCCGATCCTGGGCGGCGTCATTGTCACCCTGGTGCTCGGCGAACTGGTGATCGGGACGATGAAAGCCAATCGCCGCGCGCCCGCGCCGGAGTCGCGCCCGCCCGCCGAACCCGTCAGTCCGCGCTGATTTCTCAGCCCGTCGCTCACTCACATTCGGAAGATCCCGCCATGAGCCGTCTCCTCACCACCACGCCGCGCGCCGACGGCTTCCGCATGCCCGCCGAATGGGAACCCCACGCCGGATGTTGGATGCTGTGGCCCGAACGCTCCGACAACTGGCGCGGCGGCGCCAAGCCGGCCCAGCATGCCTTCGTCGCCGTCGCCGCCGCCATTGCTCAAGGCGAACCGGTCACGGTCTGCGTCTCGCCGGCGCAGTACGTCATCGCCCGTGAAATGCTCGACCCGGCCGTGCGCGTGGTCGAGATGACCAGCAACGACAGCTGGATCCGTGACTGCGGACCGACCTTCGTGGTCAACGCGGCCGGAGAGGTTCGCGGGGTCGACTGGAAGTTCAACGCCTGGGGAGGTCTGATCGGGGGCCTTTATTTCCCGTGGGATCAAGATGACCTGGTCGGCGAGAAAGTCGTCGAGCTGGAGGGTGACGACCGCTACGGCCCGGATTTCATTCTCGAAGGCGGCTCGATCGATGTCGATGGCCAGGGCTCCGTCCTGGCGACCAAGGAGTGCCTGCTCAACCCCAATCGCAACCCCGGCCTTCGTCAGGACGAGATCGAGCAACGGCTGCGCGACTATCTCGGGGTCGAGACTGTGATCTGGCTTGATCAGGGGGTCTATCTCGACGAGACCGACGGCCACGTCGACAACATGTGCCGGTTCGTGGCACCCGGCGAGGTCGTGCTGACCTGGACCGACGACCAAGCCGATCCGCAATATGCCCGCTCGGCCGCCGCGCTCGAGCGACTGACCGCCGCGCGTGACGCTCGCGGCCGCCCCTTGCGGGTCCATAAGCTGCATCAGCCGGCCCCCGTCCTGATCACGGCCGCGGAGGCCGCCGGCGTCGACAAGGTCCCGGGCACCCTGCCCCGCGAGCCCGGCGACCGGATGGCCGCCTCCTACGTCAACTTCTATATCGGCAACGGCGTGGTGGTCGCCCCCGCCTTCGACGACCCGATGGACGCGCCCGCCCAGGCGCTGCTGGCCAAGCTCTTTCCCGGCCGAAAAATCCTGCCGGTTCCGGCCCGCGAAATTCTCCTGGGCGGCGGCAACATCCACTGCATCACTCAGCAGGAGCCGTCGGGACAACGGCCGGCGGCGATCCTGCGGCAGGCCTGATGCGCCAGGTCATCGCCCTTGGCGGCAACGCCCTGCTCAAGCGCGGCGAGGTCGCCTCGGCGGACAATCAACGCCGCAACGTGGCGCGGGCGGCCGCCAGCCTGGCGACGGCCTGCGACGGCGTCCAGACCGTGCTTGTCCACGGCAACGGCCCACAGATCGGCCTGCTCGCGCTGCAAGCGGAGGCTTACGCGGCCGCGCCAGCTTACCCGCTCGACATGCTGGGCGCGGAGTCGCAGGGCATGATCGGCTACGTGCTGGCCCAGGAACTCCGCAACGCGCGGCCCGAGCGTCAGGTCGCGGCCTTGCTGACCCAGACCCTGGTCGATCGCCATGATCCGGCCTTTCAGCGCCCCACCAAACCGATCGGGCCGGTTTACACAGCCGAGCAGGTTCTGGCCTTGGGCGAGACACGCGGCTGGTCCTTTGCCGTGGATGGCGCCGGTCAACGCCGTGTCGTCGCCTCGCCCGCGCCGATCGAGGTCATCGAACAGTCGATCATCGAGCGCCTGATGACCGAAGGAATGCTGGTGATCTGCGCGGGCGGCGGAGGCGTTCCGGTCGCCAGAGACACGGCCGGCCGCTTGATCGGCCTGGAGGCGGTGATCGACAAGGATCTGGTCGCGGCCCTGCTGGCGATAGGGCTGAACGCCGACCGACTTGTCATCCTGACGGACGTGGAGGCGGTCTATCGCGACTGGGGCGGCCCCAACGCGACGCCTCTGAGAATAATCCGCGCCGACGATCCCGCGGGGGAGACCTATGCCGAAGGCTCGATGGGCCCAAAGGTGCGGGCCGCCCGACAGTTCGCGTTGGCGACCGGACGCGAGGCCCTTGTCGGCTCGCTTGATGACGTCTCGGGCCTGCTGGCCGGCGTGAGCGGGACGCGGATCACGCCTTGAGCCGAAAGGGGCGACGGGCCTTCGAGCGAGCCCTTGCAGAAGCGGCTCGAAAGACGAGACGGTGGCGCTCGCTCCCGTCCGAGGCGAGAGGCCAGGACCGCCTGCGCGCCTCTGCTCGGGCGGGACCTAGCGTTGATAGGCCACCTTGCCATCCAACACCGTCATGTCGACCGGAATGTCGGCCAACCTGGCCTTCGGCGCGGTCAGCGGGTCCTGCGCCAGGACCACGAAGTCAGCCAATTTGCCGACCTCGATGCTGCCTTGGGTCTTTTCCATGAAGTTGGCGTAGGCGGCCCAGGCGGTGAACATGCGGATGCCATCCATCACCGAAATCGCCTCTTCGGGCTGGGTGACCGTGCCGTACTTGGTGTCGCGGTTTACCGCACGGGCGATCGAGAACATCGGATAGGTCGCGAAGTTCTGCGTGCCCACGGTGTCGACGCCGCCCGCCGGGTGGAAGCCGCGATCGATCAAGGTCTTCATCGGGAAGAACTTCACGTCCGGCTCCTTGACGTTGACGTCCGTCAGTCGCCACAGGAAAGCCGGCTGCGGCGAGGGAATGACGTGGTCGTCCTTCATCCGCTTCAGCCGCGCCTCGGTCCGTTCCGGGTCCTGGACCAGGAAATGGCCGAAATGTTCGATGCGATAGCGCGGGTCGGGACGCGGGTAGGCCTTCTGCGCGGCCTCGTAGGCCGTCAGAACCATGTCCTGGGCCCTGTCGCCGTTGGCGTGGATCTGCACCTGCCAACCGTCCTTGGCCGCCTCGATCACCGCCGCGGTCATCTCCTCCTGGGTCATGCCGGTTCCGCCGTAATTGTTCGGCGTCCAGGTGGTGCCCGCCCCATTCCAGACCGGCTTGTAGACCGCCGCCGTCGTGCCCCAGACGCCGTCGGCGATGTACTTGATAGCGCCCGCGCGCAGCCAGTCATCGCCCTTGCCGGGCGCGACGCCAGCGGCCCGTAGCGAGGCCAGAGGCGAGACGGACGGATCCGTCGCGGTATTGACGCCGGGAACGCTCTTGAGACCGCGCAGCATGTAGTTCATGCGCACCCGGGTCGGGAGGCGGCCCTCGGCCTTGAGCTCGGCATAGGCCTTGTAGGAGTCCATGTCCGACATGTCCGACACCGTCGTCACGCCGCGCTTGAGGTAGAAGTCGCTGAGGATGTAGCGCACCGCCTCCTTGAGTTCCGCGGGGTTGAAGGCCGGCGACTTGTCCTTGGGCCAGGGCGCGGGCGCGTCGCGGATGATCGCCACCTCGCCCTCGGCGGTGCGCTCGTAGCGCCCCGTCGCGCCGGCCGCAGGATCGGGGAAGGCCTTGCCCATGCCCATCACCATCGCGGCCTTGTGGTTGATCAGGTGGTCGTGGACGCTCCACTGCAGGTCGACAGGATTATCCGGGAACGCCGCGTCGATCTCGGCGCGGGTCGGCATGACCTGGTTGTACGTCCCCTGCCCGGTCAGCCAGGCCCCGGGCGGCAGCTTGGCGGCGACGTCCTTGAGGCGAGCTATGACCGCGGCTCCATCCTTCAGCGGCGGAACCTGGATGTTGATGTAGTGCGCCTCGACATTGGCCATGCCCGCCACATGCGAGTGTGAGTCGATGAACCCCGGCAGCAGCGCCCGACCCTTCAGGTCGATGACCTTGGTCTGGGGACCGCGCCAGGCCGTCACGTCGCCGACCGCGGCGATCTTGTTGCCGACCACCGCGACGCCCGTGGCCACCGTGTCCTTGTCGTCGACCGTGATGACCTTGCCGTTGATGAACATCAGGTCGGCCTTCGGCGCGGCGAACGCCGGCGCGCCAAGGGCCGAGGTCGCCAGCAGGGCGAGGCCCACGAGAACGGATTGGGCTGGACGGCGCACGCGAAGCTCCCCTGATCTTTTCAAATCTATGACGCCGATCATGTCCCGCGCCGCCGCCGAGGCGGAGTTGCCATTCGAGCCATGGGCGGTGTTGTTTCGACACCGCCCATGGCTCGAAGTCGTCACCGCATGGTGGGGATGACGAAACTCTGGTCCAGCACCGCCCCGCCCTTGGGCCAGCGCTGGGTGACGGTCTTGGTCCGCGTATAGAAGCGCACGCCATCCATGCCGTACTGGTTGAGATCGCCGAAGCCCGAGCGCTTCCAGCCGCCGAAGCTGTGATAGGCGACCGGCACCGGGATCGGGACATTGATACCGACCATGCCCACCTCGACCTGGTCGGCGAACTCGCGGGCGGCGTCGCCGTTGCGAGTGAAGATCGCCACGCCGTTGCCATACTGGTGGCGCGAGGCCCGCGCGACGCCTTCGGCCAGACTTTTGGCGCGGACCATCTGCAGCACCGGGCCGAAGATCTCATCTTGGTACGAGCGGCTGGTCGGCTCGACGTGGTCGAACAGGGTCGGGCCGACGAAGAAGCCGTCCTCGTGCCCCTGCAGAGTAAAGCCGCGGCCGTCGACGACCAGCTCCGCGCCCTCGTCGACGCCCATCTGGATGTAGCTTTCGATCCGCGCCTTGTGGGCGGCGCTGACCACCGGGCCATAGTGGGCGTCCTGGTCGGTGCTGACGCCCACGCGCAAGGACCCGATGGCGGCGACCAGCTTCTCGCGCAGAGCCAAGGCGGTCTTCTCCCCGACCGGCACGACCACCGGCAGAGCCATGCAGCGTTCACCGGCCGAACCGTAGGCCGCGCCGATGATGTCGGCCGTCGCCTGGTCGAGGTCGGCGTCGGGCAGGACCAGACCGTGGTTCTTGGCCCCGCCCATGGCCTGGACCCGCTTGCCGGCCGCGCCGGCGCGCTGGAACACCGACTGGGCGATGTCGGAGCTCCCCACGAAGCTGACGGCCTTGATGTCCGGATGGTCGAGAATGCCTTCCACGCAGTCCTTGTCGCCGTGGACGACGTTCAGGATCCCCGGCGGCAGGCCGGCCTCCATCATCAGTTCGGCCAAGCGGACCGGCACGGACGGGTCCCGCTCGGAGGGCTTGAGGATGAACGCGTTCCCGCAGGCGATGGCTGGCCCCATCATCCACATCGGGATCATGGCCGGGAAGTTGAACGGGGTGATCCCCGCCACCACGCCCAGGGCCTGGCGCATCGAATAGACGTCGATGCCTGGGCCCGCGCCCTGGGTGTATTCGCCCTTTAGCAGGTGCGGAATTCCGCAGGCGAATTCAATGACTTCAAGGCCGCGTTGAATGTCACCCTTGCTGTCGGCGACGACCTTGCCGTGTTCGGACGACAGCAGTTCCGCCAATTCGTCCATGTGGACGTCCAGCAGGCGCTTGAACTCGAACATCACCCGGGCGCGGCGCTGCGGATTGGTCGCCGCCCAGGCCGGCTGGGCCGCCTTGGCGTTGGCGATGGCGGAGTCCAGCTCCGAGGCCGAGGCCAGGGCGACGCGCGCCTGGACCTTGCCGGTGTTGGGGTCGAAGACGTCGCCAAAACGGCCGGACGTGCCCTCGACGGCGCTACCGCCGACGAAGTGGGGAATGGTGCGCATGGCGGCTCCTGAGGTTACCCCTCTCGACTAGCCATGCGCACCTGTGCAGCAATAGTGCTCAAAATCGCGTGGCAATCTGCAAAAATGCAAACACTCAATTGGAACGACCTTCGTTTCTTTCTGGCGGCGGCGCGAGGGGGCGGCCTGCTGGCGGCGGCTCGGCGTTTGGGCGTGGATCAGACGACGGTCGCCCGACGTCTATCGGCCTTGGAGGCGGCGGTGGGCGCGCGGCTGGTCGACCGCTCGCCCCGCGGCGTGACCCTGACCGGCCAGGGCCAGGCCTTGGTGGAATATGCCGAGCGCATCGAGGCCGAAACCATCGCGGCGGCCGAGCGACTGGGGATCAAGGGCCAGCCCCTCTCCGGCACGGTGCGCCTGGCCACGCCCGAGGCCTTCGGCGCCTGGCTGGTCGCCCCCGCCGCCAAGGCCTTTCACGACCAGTATCCGGGCCTGCAGTTGGAGCTGGTTCCGGAATCACGGTCGGTGAATCTCTCCCGGCGCGAGGCCGATATCGCCATCATGCTCAGCAGGCCGACCCAGGGCCGCCTGGTCGCCCGGCGGCTGGCGGACTACACCCTGGGCCTCTACGCCTCGCGCAGCTATCTCGAGGCGCACGGCGCCCTCGAAAGCCTCGCCGACCTGCCCGGCCGGCCACTGGTCTGGTATATCGACGAGCTGATCGACGTGCCCGAGCTTCGCTACCTGGACCAGGTCGCCGACGGCGCGCCGACCATGTTCCGGTCCAACTCGATCACCGCTCAGCAGGCGGCGATCGCGTCGGGGCTCGGCTTCGGCGTCCTGCACAAATTTGCGGCATCGCAAGACCCCCGGCTGGTGAGGGTGCTACCAGAGGCCCTCGATCTGAAGCGCAGCTACTGGCTCTGCGCGCACGCCGACCAGGCCAGGATCCCCCGTGTTCGCGCCGTGATGGACTTTCTGGCCGACCAGACAGCCGCGCACCACAGGGACCTGTGACGAATAGAGGCTCCTGAAGATCAGGGGGTTCATCGAACAGTGGTGTCGGTTTGACACCACCGCCGTCCTGTTTCTCACCTTACGCAAAGCGATCTTGCTGGAACTCTCATGGGGACTGAGAGGCGAGCCTTCGTGGGCTTTCCGATGAAGGGCCGAACCCTTCTGGCGCCGGCTCAGCGTTCGCAACTGGCGCATGACAAGGGGGATAGCGATGCTTCGCGACAGAATTTCAAAGCAGGTGCTGCTGTGCGGCGCGGCCGCGGCGATCATCGGCGGCGGACAAGCCATGGCGCAGACGGCTGCGGGAGCCGACAGCATCGAGGAAATCATCGTCACCGCCACCAAGCAAAGCACGGTTCTCTCCAAGACCCCGATCTCGATCGCCGCCTATTCTCAGGAAGCGTTGGACAAGCGCGGCGTTCGCGACATCCGCGACGTGATCAACCAGACTCCGGGCGTCGACATCACCCGCAGCGGCGCGACCCGCGTCACCATTCGCGGCATCGACTCTACGGCCGGCGCGGCGACCTCGGCGATCTATATCGACGACACGCCGATCCAGGCCCGCAACGCCTCCCTGAACTACAACGGCAGCACCCTGCCCTACATCTTCGACCTCGAGCGCGTGGAAGTGCTGCGGGGTCCCCAGGGCACGTTGTTCGGCGCCAGCTCGCAGGGCGGCGCCATCCGCTTCATCACGCCCACGCCCAGCCTGACCAGCTACAGCGGCTATGGCCGCGCCGCCGTCAGCAAGACCAAGAACGGCGGCGAGGGCTATGAACTGGGCGTGGCCGTCGGCGGCCCGATCATTCAGGACAAGGTCGGGGCGCGGATCAGCTTCTACCATCGCGAGGACGCCGGCTGGATCGATCGCCAGAGCTGGCAGAACGCCGCCAGCCGCGACGAGGACGTCAACAGCAGCGCCGCGACCGTCTTCCGCGCCGTTGTGACCATCCAGCCTACCGACTGGTTGACGATCACGCCCAGCGTCTACCACCAGAACAGCAAGTTCGACGACCGCACGGCGCTGACCACGCGGTGCCCAGCAACGACCGGTTCGGTGATCAACCCGACCCTGAACCCCTGCCCGCTCGGCGTCTCTGACCCCGACAACGGCAAGTTCCTCAGCTACGCCTCTATCCCACAGCCCAGCAGCGACCACTTCACGGTGCCGGCGCTGAAGATGGTGGCCGCGACCGACGACCTGAACTTCACCAGCGTCAGCTCGTTCTTCAAGCGCCACGTGAAGGAGACGAACGACGCCACCCACGGCAACGACCGCACCTCGTTCGGCAACGCCTATCTCTATCCTGTCACGCCGGGCTTCCCCCAGTCGATCACCTGGCAGAACCCCAACATTTATCAGAACCTGTTCACCCAAGAGTTTCGGGTCAACAACACCAATCCCGACGCGCGCCTGAAATGGAGCGTAGGCGCCTACTTCTCGCGAAGCTCGCTGCGCTCGGACCTGCCGATCAACGAGCCGCATTACAACGCGCTCTACCTGGTCCGCTATGGGCGCACGCCGCAGGCCGCGGGCGTCTCGCCCCTGGTCAATGGCGTCGCCCGCTACTACGGCAACGAATGGACGGTCGAGAAGACCACCGCCATCTTCGCCAACCTCGACTACAAGATCCTCGACAACCTGACCCTGACCCTGGGGGGCCGGTATTCCAAGGACATCCTCGACTTCGATGTGTTGGAACGCGGGGTTTCTTACGCCGGCGGCGTGTCGCGCGCGTCGGGCTCTATGACCACCAAGCCGTTCACGCCCAAGGTCGCCCTGTCGTGGCAAGCCACGCCGGCGGCGCTCTACTATGCCTCCTATGCTCGCGGCTATCGGACGGGCGGCGTCAACAAGGCGCTGCCGGACGTCTGCGCGGCGGAATCTTCGGCTCTGGGCCTGGGCAAGGCCGCCACCTATCAACCGGACACCACCGACAGCTACGAGATCGGCTCTAAGAACCGGCTCTTCGGCGGCAAGGTCCAGTTCGAGGCCAGCGCCTATTATATCGAATGGAAGAACATCCAGCAGCAACTGCGCCTGACCTGCGCCTTCAGCCTGGTGGCCAACACCGCCAGCGCCACCAGCAAGGGCGTGGACGTCAATCTCAACGTCCGACCGGTCGAGAACCTGCTGCTCGGCCTGGGCCTGGGCTATAACGACGCGACCTACGACAAGACCATCCAGATCGGTACAGCCCCGGTGGTCATCGCCGGCCAGACGCTGGGCCAGACGCCCTGGACGGTCAATCTCAGCGCCGAGTACCGCTTCACGGTCGCCGGCCGCGAGAGCTTCGTACGCGCGCAGTACAACTATCGCAGCGTCAATGACGGACGGTTCCTCTATCAGGTCCCGACCGCGACGACCTACGACCCTCGCCGCCCGCTGCCGTCCGAGCCCACGACCCTGGACCTGCGCGCCGGCGTTGACTTGGGCCGGGTCAACCTCTCCATTTACGGGGAGAACATTCTGAACAATGTCGACTACATCGCCGAGTCGTCGACCTATGTGAACGGTCCGCTCTGGACCGGCGCCACGCTTCGCCCCCGGACGATCGGCCTTCAGGCCATCGCCCGCTACTAGGCAGACGCAGGGGCGCTGGACCGGAGCCTCCTCCCCGGCCCGGTCCAGCGCCCCCGGCCCAAATGCGCCGACACCAAGAGGCCCGAGTGAATACCCAAACCCTTCCTACCCGCCGGACCTTGATGGCGATGAGCGGCGCCGCCTTGGCGCTCAGCGCCTGCGGCCGCAAGCCCGGCGCGCCTGGCGCGCTGGTCGTCGGCTCGACCGCCACCGGCGCTCCGTTCAGCTTCCTGGACCTCAAGACCAACCAGTTGACCGGGGCGATGATCGACATCGCCCACGCGGTCGCGGCCAAGGCCGGACTCGCCATCCGCATCCAGACCACCACCTTCGCGGCGCTGGTGCCGTCGCTGACTGCCCGCAAGATCGACATGGTCGCGGCCGGCATTTTGCGCACGCCGGAACGCGAGAAGGTCGTGGCCTTCACCGATCCCGTCTATGCCTATGGCGGCGGCGTGGTCACGACCCCGGGCCAGACCCGTCCGATCCGCGCGCTGGCGGACCTCAAGGGCCTGACCGTCGGCGCCCAGGTTGGCACCCGTTTCGTCGACCAACTGGCCCAGGCCGGCGTCACCGAGGTCAAGACCTATGACAATCTGGGCGATATCCTGCAGGACCTGGGCAACGGTCGCATCGCGGCCGGCTACGGCGACGCGCCGATCCTGTCCTACCGGTTGCGCACCACGCCCAGCGCCGCGCTGCGCCTGGCCCCGGACTTCACGCCCCCCTCGCGCGAGGACGTCTGCCTGCTGGTGCGCCGCGATGATCCGGCCCTGCTGGCCAAGCTGAACGCCGCCATCGGCCAGATCAAGGCGACGGAAATCGCCGCGATCCTGACCAAGTGGTCCCTCTGATGGACCAGTTCCTCACCGACGCGGTGAAGTTCCTGCCCATCCTGATGTCGGGGCTTGGGGTGACGATCGCCGTCACCCTGGCCGCGCTCGTGATCAGCGTGATCCTGGGCCTGGTCTGGGCCCTGATGGGCATCTCCAGGAATCGCGTGCTGCGCGCGATCAGCCGGGTGGTGATCAACACCGTCCGCGGCGTTCCGATCATCGTGCAGCTGTTCTACGTCTACTTCGTACTGCCGGAGCTGGGCGTCCAGCTGGACGCCTTCGTGGCCGGCGCGATCGGCCTGGGCGTGGCCTACTCCGTCTATCAGGCCGAGAACTTCCGGGCCGGCTTCTCGTCTGTCGATCCGATGTTGATCGAGACCGCCCAGTCCCTGGGCATGAGCGAGCGCAAGATCATGCTGCGCGTGATCATGCCGCTGGCCATCCGCGTCACGCTTCCGCCGTTTGGCAACACCGCGGTGATGCTGCTCAAGGATTCCTCGATCGCCTCGACGATCACCGTCGCCGAACTCACGCGCGCCGGTCAGCTCCTGGCCGTCAGCACCTTCCAGAACATGTCGGTCTACACCCTGATCGCCCTGCTCTACCTGGCCATGAGCCTGCCCTTGACCTACCTCGTCGGCCGCCTCGAACGCAGGTTCGCCCGCAAATGATCAGCCTCAAGAACGTCAGCAAGTCCTTCGGCGACACCCAGGTGCTGAAGGACATCAGCTTCGAGATCCAGCGCGGCGAGGTGGTCTGCCTGATCGGGCCGTCCGGCTCGGGCAAGTCGACCATCCTGCGCTGCATCAACGGCCTGGAGCGGCACGACGGCGGCGAGATCGTGGTCGATGGGTCCGTGCTCGGCGAAAAGTCCCTGCCGGCCATTCGCGCCAAGGTCGCCATGGTGTTCCAGAGGTTCAACCTCTTCCCCCACCGCACGGCCCGGGAAAACGTCGCCGAAGGTCCGATCCATGTCGCCAGCCGGCCGATCGCCGAAGCCATGGCCGAGGCGCGAGACCTGCTCGAACGGGTCGGCCTGGGCGACAAGTGCGACGCCTACCCCGCCAAGCTCTCCGGCGGGCAGCAGCAGCGGGTCGGCATCGCCCGCGCCCTGGCCATGAAGCCGCAAGCGATCCTGTTCGACGAACCGACCTCGGCGCTGGACCCCGAACGGGTCGGCGAGGTGCTGAAGGTGATGCGGACCCTGGCCGACGAGGGCATGACCATGGTCATCGTCACGCACGAGATCGGCTTTGCTCGCGAAGTCGCCGACCGTGTTCTGTTCATGGACGGCGGCCGCATCGTCGAGAGTGGTCCGGCGCGGGAAGTCCTGACCGCGCCCAAGGTCGAGCGCACGCGCGTGTTCCTCGACCGGGTTCTCAATCCGCTCTAGCGCCGGGAGGTCCAGGCATGATCGATCGACGCAAACTGCTGACCGGCGCCATGACCACGGCGGCCCTGGCGCCGATGTCACGCGCCTTGGCCCATCCCGGCGGTGATGAGCAGGATATCTCGCGCGATCCGCTCTGGGCCGTACTGGGCGCCACGACGCTCAGCCAGTCGCCGCCGGACTATGCCTACCGGGCGCGCTATCCCGCGGCCGTCCTGACGATGAGCGGCCGCGAGATCGAGATCTCCGGTTTCATCACGCCCCTGACCATGGAGCGCCAGGCGCGGCAGTTCATCGTCTCGCGCTACTCGATCGAGTGCTGCCCCGAGGGGCGACCCAACGAGATCATCGAGGTCTTCGCCGATGAGCCGGTCCTGCAGCAGAAGAGCCAGGAAATCCGCCTGCGCGGGCGGTTCGATGTGCAGGACAACGGCCAGGTCGGCCTGCTCTTCCGGCTCAGTGGCGCACGCCTGGCTTAATAGCCCGCGCCCCGGTCCACGAGGTCGAGCAGCGCCTCGCCAGCAAGATGCCGGCGAATATTGGCCACGATCGTCGGCCCGGCCGTCCCTGGCGGCGTCAGGGCCGAGGCGTGCGGCGTCACGGCGATGCGGGGGTCCGACCAGAACGGATGACCGGCCGGCAAGGGTTCGGTGGCGAAGACGTCCAGGGTGGCGTTGGACAGGTGGCCGGCGTCGAGCGCGGGGATGAGATCGGCCTCAACCAGATGCGCGCCGCGGCCGACATTGATCAGGCTGGCGCCCGACAGATGCGACAGGGTCCCGGCGTTCAGCACGCCGCGGGTCGCCGGCGTCAGGGGCAGCAGACAGACCACCACCTCACAGGGCTCGAGAAAGGCCTCGATGGGTCCGTCGAACGCGGCGACGCCGGGCAGATCCTTTGGTGTCCGGCTCCAGCCGCGCACGGAAAAGCCGTTGGCGGCCAGGCTGGCGGCGCAGGCTCCGCCCAACTGGCCCAGACCCAGGACGCCGACCGTTCGCTCCCCCGCCAGCGGCGCGGCCAGCTGGCGCCAGACACCCTCGCGCTGCTGGGCCTCATAGGCCGGCATCAGACGGTGATAGTGCAGGACCCGGGCGAGCACGAACTCGACCATGCCCTGGGTGAGTCCCTCATCGCGCATGCGGGCGATCGGCACGTCCGGCAGGTCGCTGTCCTGCAGGATCCGATCCACCCCAGCGCCGATGCACAACACCGCGCGCAGATTGGGAAATTGACGCAGGAAACCGTTAGGCTGGGCCCAGACGACGACGTAATCGACCTCGTCCTTCGCGCCGCTGTCGGGCCAGACGCGCCAGTCGAAGTCCGGCGCGGTCTGATCGAAAGCCGCCAGCCATGGCTCGGGCCGGACGCCGAAGCAGGCGAACAGCACAACCGTCTTGCCCTGAGCGTCCATGGAATCCCCGCCGCCGCGTCTCGGGCCTGCCCTACTGCTTGCTGAGCCGGCGCACCAGGGGGGCGTCAAGCGGCGCGGGACGTTTGGCCTTCATCGCCGCATCCATGCGGGCGAAGCCCTCCTGGACGTAGCGCACGCCCAGCCAGCGCGCCGGCTCGGGCTCCCAGTCGGGCGAGCGGTTCCCGACGCTGGGCAGGAACTCAAAGCCCGTCGGCTTGCCGGTGATCATCCCGGCCAGGATGCGCGCGGAGATGTTCGTCGTCGACACGCCCCGGCCGGTATAGCCGAACAGCTGGCCGATCTTGGTGCGCGGATCGAAGCTGATCGTCGGCGTCCAGTCGCGTGACACCCCCAGATAACCCGCCCAACTATGGGAGAAGGCGACGCCTTCAAGGGTGGGAAACCACTCGACCAGGGTCTCGCGCATGGTCTTGGCCGTGGCCGCGTCCCAGGGCTGATCCATGTTGGAGTTCAGGTGATAGGGCGCGCCGCGGCTGCCGTAGAGAATGCGGCCGTCGGTGGTCTTGGTGAAGTAGTCGACCATGTTGACCTGCGAGCCCAGCCCCTCCCCCTCCGCCCAGCCGATGCTGGCCCACTGCGCGGCGCTCAAAGGCTCGGTCAGCACGATCAGCGACGACATCGGCAGAAGCTTGCGGCGGAAGCGCGGTTGCTGGGTCAGATAGGCTTCGCCCGCCGCGACGATCGCCTTGCGAGCCACCAGCACGCCGCTGTCGGTGTGCAGGCGAGGCGTCTCGCCCGGCTCGAAGCGGGTCACCGGCGATCGCTCGTAGATCACCCCGCCCAGGCGCTCGACCGCTTGGGCGAGACCGCGCACCAGCTTGGCCGGATGCACGGTGGCGCTCTTGGGCGAGAACAGCGCGCCTTCGATCTCGGTGGCGCGCACCTTCTCCCGGGCGGCTTCCGCGCCGAGCAGCAGGTTCTGATCCGCCAGGCCCAGGCGTTCGTAGGCGCGATGGGAGGCTTGGACCGCCGGAAGTTGAGCCTTGCCGCGCGCCAGGCTGAGAATGCCGGTCTGGCGGTACTCCGCGTCGATACCTTCGCGCGCGCAGACGCGCCCGACCTCCTCGACGGCGTCATACATGGCCAGAAGGGTCTTGCGGCCGATCTCGACGCCGTAGCGCCTGGCCAGGGTGCTCGCATCGAGCGGGTAGCGTGACGAGCACCAGCCGCCGTTGCGCCCCGAGGCCCCGTAGCCGCAGACGTCCTTCTCGAGGATCGCGACCTGCAAACCGGGATTGTCGCGCATCAGATAATAGGCGGTCCACAGGCCGGAGAAGCCGCCGCCCAGGATCGCCACATCGACGCTCACCTGGCCCTTGAGCGAGGCGCGGGGCGTCAGATCATCGTTGCAGGTCTCCAGCCAGAAGCTGGTGTCGCGATAGGCCTGCGTTTCCGCGACGGCCGTGAGAGGTTGTGGCCGCATGTTCATCGCGCTTCATCGAAGATGACATAGGCCTTGCGGGCCTTGGTCTCGATCGTCCAGACTCCGGCGGTGTTGGCCGGAAAATAGACCGCCTCGCCCGGGGCGATACGGATCGGCTCCCCCTCGTCCGGCTCGAACACGCACTCGCCTTCGAGAAAGACGCAGAACTCGGCGGCCAGCACCTGCCGGCGCCAGCGTCCCGGACTGCACTCCCAGACGCCGGTGCGCGTGGAGGCGGCGGCCTGCGAGGCGAAGCCGCGCACGGCGATCTGCGAGACCGGATCGCCGATCGGAACCGGCGCGGGATTGGCCGGCGGCATGGCGGCGAAGAGCTCGGCCGGCGCGAATTTGATGATCATGGCCTAGTCCCCCGCAATATCGCTGCACAGAAGTTTGAGTTCGACGAACTCGTCGACGCCGTGGCGAGAACCTTCGCGGCCCAGGCCCGACTCCTTGACCCCGCCAAAGGGCGCGACCTCGGTGGAGATCAGGCCGGTGTTCAGCCCGACCATGCCGTATTCCAGCGCCTCGCCGACCCTCCACGAGCGGTCCAGGTCACGCGTGAAGAGGTACGCCGCCAGGCCGGCGCTGGTGTCGTTGGCGATCGCGACGGCCTCGGCTTCGGTCTCGAACCGGATCAGGCCGGCGACTGGGCCGAAGGTCTCTTCCCTGGCCATGGCCATGTCGCCGGTGACGCCGGTCAGCACGGTTGGCGCATAGAAGAAGCCCGTCCCCGGTAGCGCTTGGCCGCCGGTGCGGACGACCGCGCCGCCCGCTACGGCGTTCTCGACATGGCGACCGACCTTGGCGGCGGCGGCGGCGTTGATCAGCGGCCCCTGGTCGGTAGGACCGGCCAGCCCGTCGCCCACGACCAGCTTTTCGACACGCGCCGTCAGCTTCCGCGCGAAGGCCTCGTAGACGCCGGCCTGCACCAGCAGGCGGTTGGCGCAGACGCAGGTCTGGCCGGTGTTGCGGAACTTCGAGGCCATCGCGCCCTCGACGGCCTTGTCCAGGTCGGCGTCGTCGAAGACGATGAAGGGCGCGTTGCCGCCCAACTCCAGCGACACGCGCTTGACCGTGGCCATGCAGCGGGCGGCCAGCATCTTCCCGACCGGCGTCGACCCTGTGAAGGTGAACTTGCGCACCCGCGGATCGCCGGTCAGCACCTCGCCGATCGGCGCGGCCTGCCCCGTCACGACGTTAAACACGCCCCGCGGCACGCCCGCTTCCTCGCCCAAGGCCGCCAGGGCCAGGGCGGAGAACGGGGTCAGCTCGGACGGCTTGAGCACCACGGTGCAGCCCACCGCGAGGGCGGGCGCGACCTTGCGGGTGATCATCGCCGCCGGAAAGTTCCACGGCGTCACCGCCGCCACCACGCCGATCGGCTGCTTCAGGACCAGCAGGCGCTTGCCGGCGTCATGCCCCGGAATGACATCGCCGTAGACGCGCTTGGCCTCCTCGGAAAACCATTCGAGGAAGCTGGCCGCATAGGCCACCTCACCGCGCGCCTCGGCCAGGGGCTTGCCCTGCTCGGCGGTCATCAGCCGGGCCAGATCCTCCACGTTCTCCAGGATCAGGTCGCGCCAGCGCCGCAGGATGGCGCCCCGCGCCTTAGCGCTCAGCTTGCGCCAAGGCCCGAAGGCGGCTTGGGCCGCGGTCACCGCCCGGGTCGCGGTCTCCGCGCCAAGGTCGGGCACGCCGCCAAGACGTTGACCCGTGGCGGGCGATGTCACGACGATCTCTTCAGGGCCGTCGATCCATTGGCCGTCGACATAGGCGGCCTGGCGCAGCAGGTCGGGCCGTCTCAGCGCCAGGATCGGAAGGTGGGTCGCGCCGTCCATCAGGCGAGGTCCAGGCGCAGGCTGTGCTCGAGGATGTCGAGACCCTCGTCCAATTGCTCAAGGGGGATGGTCAACGGCGCCAGCACTCGGATCGTTTCGCCGCCGACCCCGCAGGTCAGCAGGATCAAGCCGCGCTCCAGGGCTCGCCCCGCCACGGCCCTGGCGCCAGCGCCGTCGGGCCGTCCGTCGGCGGTGACGATGTCGAAGCCGATCATCGCGCCCGGGCCGCGCAGACCACGGGTCGGGATCAGGTCGTTGCGGCCCGCGAAGCCCGCGATGCGCTCACGCAGCCGTGCGCCTATGACGTCGGCGCGCGCGCACAACGCCTCGTCCTCCATCACGTCGAGCACCGCCAGGGCCGCGGCGCAGGCGACCGGGGAACCGCCATAGGTGCCGCCCAGGCCACCGGGTTCGACACCGTCCATCAGCGCCGCCCGTCCGATGACGCCGGACAGGGGAAAGCCGCCCGCCAGCGACTTGGCCACGGTGATGAGGTCGGGCCGCACGCTCCAGTGCTCGGCGCCGAACATCTTGCCCGTACGGCCGAAGCCAGTCTGCACCTCGTCGGCGATCAGCAGGATGCCGTGCGCGTCGCAGATCGCCCGCAGCGCGGTCATCAGAGCGTCGGGCGCGGGGTGGAAACCGCCCTCGCCCTGCACGGGCTCGATGATGATCGCCGCCACGGAACTGGGATGCAGGTCGGCGGCGAACAGGAAGTCGAGGGCCTTCAGGCTATCCTCGACGTCGACGCCGTGCGCCGCGATCGGAAACGGCGCATGGAAGATATTGGCCGGCGCGCCCCCGAACATGCGCTTGTAGGGCGCGACCTTGCCGGTCAGGGCCGAGGACAGGGTCGTGCGGCCGTGGAACGCGCCAGTGAAGGCGATCACCCCAGGCCGGCCGGTCACCGCGCGAGCGATCTTGACCGCGTTCTCGACCGCCTCGGCGCCGCTGGTGAAAAAGATCGTCTTGGCCGGCCCGTCGATCGGGGCCAAGGCGTTCAGGCGCTCGGCCAACGCCACGTAGGGTTCGTAGGCCAGCACTTGGAAAGCCGTGTGGGAAAAACGCTCCAGCTGGTTCTGGACCGCCGCCATCACCCGAGGGTGACGATGACCGACGTTGAGGACGGCGATGCCGCCCGCGAAATCGACGTAGCGACGCCCCTCCACGTCCCAGATCTCGGCATTGAGCGCTCTATCCGCATAGATGGCCGTCGAGCTGGCCACGCCCGAGGACACCGCCGCGCGGCGACGCTCCAGAAGGGATTCGTTGGAGACGGGAGCGGTCGCGAAGGCGGACAAGGCAACTCTCTCAGGAAACAAAACACCTGAGATGATGCTCGGCCACAACCGGCGCGATGCGGAGATGACAACTCCGCTGCGAGTGGTGACGAAACGTCACCGACGTGGGCTACCAGCGCGCCGCTTCCCCGGCGGCCTCGCGCACCAGCCATCGCCGGAAGGCCAGCAGCGCCGGGGTGCGCCAGCGGTCCCGACGGGCCGAAAACATATAGCGCCCCATCACGATCGGCTGCGCGCCGATCAACGCGCCAACATCCACCAATCGGCCAGCCTTGAAATCCTCGCCGACCAGGAAGGCGTTGGCCAGGACCAGGCCCTCCCCGCGACGGGCGGCGTCGACGGCCAAGTGGGCATGCCAGAGCCTGTGCCCGGGCAGATCCGGCTCTGGGATCACGCCGTTGGCCTCGAACCAGGCGGTCCATTGCCGGGCGTTTTCCTCGTGCAGCAACGGCCCCTTCAAGAGATCCGCCGCGGTCGAGGGCTGGCCCAGGGCCTCCAGGCGCGCCGGACTGGCGACGGCCAGAACCGGTGGGCGGGCCAGTTGAACGGATTCGACCTCTCCGGCGGGCGGCTTGTCCGGCGCGGCGTCGATCACGTAGCGGATGTCGCCGTCCATATCGCGGCGGGTGAAGTCCGGGGCGGTGTCCGACGGACGCAGCACCAGTTGGATCTCGGGATGGGATTGGCGAAAGTCGGCCAGGCGCGCCAACAGCCAGTTGGAGGCCAGGCCGGGGATGCAGGAAATCTGCAACGTGCGCTCGTCCGAGCCATGCAGGAGATCGGCGGACGCCGCGGCGATTTCGTTGAGGGCGGAAGTTATGCGGGCGTGAAACTTGGCGCCCTCCGGCGTCAGCTTGCCGCCGTTGGCGCCGCGCTCGACCAGCGGGACGCCGGCCCAGACCTCCAAACCGCGAAGGTGCCGACTGACCGCGGCGTGGTCCAGCTCCAGCACGGCCGCGGCCTTACGGATGCCGCCAAATTCGCCGACGGCCGCGAACGCACGCAAGGCCGTGAAAGGCGGCGTCGAGCGGCGGTTCCAAAAGACCAAGCGGGGATCTTCGGGGGACGTTGCACGCGGCGACATTCGGAACTCCAATACCGCCGTCAGGCTAGGGCAAGCGCCGCGTCATGTCATCTTGAGCGTCCGCGTCGAGCTGAACGTTCCCGAAACCGGTCCCGTGGGCGTCGCCTCCAAAGGGCGTTTGGACCGTAGGCGCGCGAGACCGATGATGTTCTTGCGCTTTCCAAAGACCGGAGCGTTGGTCAATCCGCCGCTGTGTTGGGCGGGGAGCTTTCCTCGACCCTTTCAGTTTCACGCAGCGGAGCGATCGGCTTGAACGGCTCGGCCCGCTCGTCCCCGGATTCGGCGGCTAGGACCTTGTCGCCGCTCTGGGCGCTTCACTCGGCCATTGGTTCGCGGGCATCGTGATCGTGAAGGCTGAAAGGCCGTCACGTCGCTCGTAGGTCGCTCGCCCGCCATGGGCCTCGGCGATGCCGCGCACCACGGCCAGGCCCAGACCCGATCCGCTCTTGAGATCGACGTCGTCTCCGCGCCGGAAAGGCTCGAACGCGCGCTTCGAGAGGCCTTCCGGCATTCCGGGGCCCCTGTCGATGACGCTGATTAGGACCTCAGTGTCCGACACGTGCGTCGCGATTTCCAGGACACAAGGCTCCGCATACTTCAACGCATTGTCGACGAGGGCCAGCACCGCTTGTCGCAGGCGGACGGGATCGGCCACGCACCGGCCGCTCGTAAGGACCATGCGCAGGCCAAAGCCCGCCCTGTCCAGATCACGCTCGACGAGCCGCGCCAGACCTTCCAGTTCCGAGGCCAGGTCGATCTCGACCAGCCGCAGATGCAGGCGGCCGCTGTCCAGCAGGCTGACGACCCGCAGATCCTCGACCAGCCGCGCCAGGGCGTCTGCCTGTTGATGCAGCGATTGGAGAAGCCCCGGTTCGGGTTGGAACACCCCTTCGGCGAGCCCCTGAAGCCGGCCCTTGAGGATCGTGACCGGCGTCCGCAATTCGTGGGCGATCAGGCTGTTCCAGGTGACGATGTCATCGACGGCCTTCTCTAGCCGATCAGCCATGGCGTTGAAGTCGGCGATCATCTGGCTGGCTTCGGTCGGGGCCGGGGCGGTCAAGTTCGCCCGCGCCGCCAGGTCTCCCCCGGCGATCTGGCGAGCGGCCTGCGCCAGCGCCTCGAGCGGTTCGACCATCCGTCGAGCGACCCGCGTCGCGACGACGCTGGCGGCGATGCTGCCCAGCACGATGCAGACCGAGTACATCGCCCACTCCACGGGGCCGGGCAGGATCGCGTCCTCGGCCGACAGCAGCTTGGGCGCGAACTCGAAGAGCAGACCGTAGGCGAAGGCGATGAAGATTAGACTGAGGATCAAGGTCGCCAGGGTGATGCCGACGACGGCGAGGTTCAGGCGCTGCGAAAGGCTCTGGGCTTTCATTGGTCCCCCAGCAGGCGATAGCCGAGGCCTCGGACATTGCCGAGCATGCCGGGCGCGCCCGCCACCTCGAGCTTCTTACGCAGCTTGCTCAGATGGCTGTCGACCGTCCGTTCCAGCGCGTCGCCGCCGGAGAGGCAGGCGTCCAGCAGCTCGGCCCGCGTGTAGAGGCGCATCGGCGCCTGGGCCATGTGGAGGAGCAGTCTGAACTCGGTCAGGGTCAGGGTCAGCCGGCGCGGCCCCTCCGGTGTATTCACCGTCGCGATGTGGTTGACGGGATCGACGTCAAGCGGTCCTGAGCGCGCCACCGACGCCGCGTCCCTTCCCGTGGCGCGACGCAACACGGCCTTGGCGCGGGCGGCGACCTCCAGCGGGTTGAAGGGCTTGACGACATAGTCGTCCGCGCCGATCCGCAACGCTTGCAGCTTGTCCAGGTCCTGGTCCAAGGCCGTCAGCATGATGACGGGCGTCGCACCGCGCCTGCGCAGTTGCGCCAGGACCTCCCAGCCATCCAGCTTGGGCAGACCCACGTCCAGCAAGACGATATCGGGCCGAAGCGCCTGATGCAGCTCGACCGCGGTCTGACCATCCCGCGCCGTGACGGTCCTGAACCCCTCGCGTTCAAGATAGCCCACGAGGATTTCCGCGATCTCGGACTCGTCCTCGACGATCAGAACTAAGGCGTTCACGGGATCTCCAATGCGGCCGCGACCGGATCGCCAAGGCAATAATCATCCTTCCGCGGGCGACGCCAGGGCCCTCCACGAAGTCGCAACATTCGCTCCACGATCGCGCAACCGCGCTCGGGCATAGCCGCCCAGCGCCCCAAAAGGCGCGACTTTGGGAGCTTGATTTTCATGGACCGCCACCGTCGTCGCATCGCCGCGGCTCTCCTGCTGGGGAGCACGATGCTGGCCGCTTGCCGTCATCCCGAGGTCGCCGCCGCCCCGCCGCCGCCCGAGGTTGCGGTGGCGACCGCCGAGGCGGCCACGGTCACGCCCGTGGATGAGCTGCCAGCGCGCGTCGTGGCGTTCCGAACCGCCGAGATCCGCCCCCAGGTGTCGGGCGTCGTAACCCGTCGGCTCTTCACCCAGGGGGGTGATGTCACGGCCGGCCAGCCCCTGTTCCAGATCGATCCCACGCCCTATCGGGCCGAAGCCGCCGGAGCCCAGGCGGCGCTATCGCGCGCGATCGCCGTCGCCGAACGCGCCAGGGCCCAGGTGACGCGCCTGGCCCCGCTGGTAGAGGCCGACGCCATCAGCCGCCAGAGCTATGATGACGCGGTCTCGGCCAAGGCGCAGGCGGAGGCGGATCTGGCCGAAGCGCGCGCGACCCTGCGCCGCCGTGGGATCGAGCTGAGTTTCGCGACGGTCACGGCGCCGATCTCCGGCCGGATCGGCGAGGCCCAGGTCACGGAGGGGGCCCTGGTCGCCGTCGGCGGCGTGGGTCCGATGGCGACCATCCAGCAGATCGACCGAGTCTATATCGACGTCCGTCAGCCGACCGCGCGCCTTGAAGCCTTGCGCGCCATGGCGGGCGGCGGCGCCGGCCGCGAGGTCGAGATCCTGACGCCGTCCGGCGCGCCCTATCCCCGCAAAGGGAAGATCTTGTTCTCGGGCGTGGCGGTCGATCCCGCGACGGGCGACGCGGTCGCGCGCGTCGAGATCGACAATCCTGACCGCGCGCTTCTGCCCGGCATGTTCGTCCGCGCCCGCCTGCCGCGCGCCCCGATCCATGGCGCGGTCATGACCCCTCAGCAGGCCGTGCTGCGCGACAGCGGCGGCAAACCGATCGTCAGCCTGGTGAACGCCAAGGGCGTGGTCGAGACCCGCGCCGTCGAGGTCGGCGACGTGGTGGACGGCCGCTACGTGGTGACTCGCGGCTTGAAGGTCGGCGAGCGCGTCATCGTCGAGGGCCAGGACCGCGTCAGGGCCGGCGCCGGGGTCAAAACCGTTCCGTTCCAGATGGGAGCGCGCTAGTCGGATGCCCAAGTTCTTCATCGAGCGGCCGATCTTCGCCTGGGTCATCGCCATCGCCATCGTTCTGGCGGGCCTGATGGCCATCCCCCGCATGCCGGTGGCGCGCTATCCCGTCGTCGCCCCTCCCACGGTCAGCATCTACGCCAGCTATCCCGGCGCCACGCCGCAGGCCATGAACGACTCGGTCGTGAGCCTGATCGAGCGTGAGCTCTCTAGCGTCAAGAACCTGCTCTACTTCGAGTCCTCGACCGACACCTCGGGCTCGGCCACGATCACGGCGACCTTCAAGCCGGGCACGAATCCGGAGCTTGCCCAGGTCGACGTCCAGAACCGCCTGAAGACCATCGAGCCTCGCCTGCCCCAGACCGTGCGGCAGACCGGCGTCGGCGTCGAGAGCGCCGCGTCCAACTTCCTGCTGATGGTCAGCCTGCGGAGCGTCGACGGACGGGACGACGAAGTGGCGCTCAGCGACTACATGGTCCGCAACATCGCCGACGAGCTCAAGCGCATTCCAGGCGTGGGGCGCGTGCAGATGTTCGGCTCCGAGCGCGCGATGCGGATCTGGGTCGATCCCAACAAGCTCACGGGCTTCAACTTGACGCTGAGCGACGTCACCGGAGCGATCGCGGCGCAGAACCAGCAGTTGGCCCCCGGCGCCCTGGGCGGCGAGCCCACGATCGAGGACCAGCGCGTAACCGTGCCGCTGACCGCCGACGGCCAATTGCGGACCGTCGAACAGTTCGCCGCCATTTTGCTGCGCGCCAACACCTCGGGCTCGCGCGTCACCTTGGGCGACGTCGCCCGCCTCGAACTGAACTCGGCCAATTTCAACTTCACGACCCGCGAGAACGGTCAGGCGGCGACGGCCCTGGGCGTCCAGCTGTCGCCCGGCGGCAACGCGGTGCGGACCGCCGCCGCGATCCAGACCCGTCTCGACGAGCTGCAGAAAGCCGCGCCGCCCGGGATGCAATTGGGCGTCCCGTTCAATACCGCGCCATTCGTCCGCGTCTCGATCGAGAAGGTCGTCCAGACCCTGGTCGAGGCCATGGCGCTGGTGTTCCTGGTGATGTTCCTGTTCCTGCAGAAGATCCGCTACACGCTGATTCCCGCCATCGTCGCGCCGATCGCCTTGATGGGCACGTTCACCGTGATGCTGGCCGCGGGCTTCTCGATCAACGTGCTGACCATGTTCGGCATGGTGCTGGCGATCGGCATCATCGTTGACGACGCCATTGTCGTAGTCGAGGCGGTGGAACGGATCATGGCGACCGAGGGACTTTCTCCCAAGGACGCGACTCGCAAGGCCATGTCTGAGATGACCAGCGCGATCATCGGCATCACCGCCGTGCTGGCGGCGGTGTTCATTCCCATGGCCCTGGCGGATGGCTCGGTCGGCGCGATCTATCGCCAGTTCACCCTGTCCATGGCCGTCTCGATCCTGTTCTCGGCTTTCCTAGCCCTGTCCTTGACGCCGGCCCTGTGCGCCACCTTGCTGAAGCCCATCGACGCCCACACGCCGAAAAAGGGCTTCTTCGCCTGGTTCGACCAGCGCTTCGACCGCCTCACCGAGGGCTACACCCGCCTGCTGGGCGCGGTGTTGCGACGCGGCGGTCGCGCCATGGCCGCCTTCGGCGTGGTCGTCGCGATCGTGGCGGCAGCGTTCATGCTCCTGCCCTCGGCCTTCCTTCCCGAGGAGGACCAGGGCTACTTCATGACCTCTTTCCAATTGCCCGCCGACGCCACGGCGCAGCGCACCAGCGAAGCGGTCTCGCGCTTCGAGCACTACGCGCGCACGCGCCCCGCCATCGATACCACCCAGGCGGTCACCGGCTTCAGCTTCGCCGGCCAGGGACCCAACGCGGCCATCATCTTCACGATGCTCAAGGACTGGAACAAGCGCGACGGCGCGACGAGCGCCAGCGAGGTCCAGGCCGCGACCGAGGCCATGGGAGCTCAGCGCGAGGGCGAGATCATGTCGGTGATGCCGCCTTCGATCGACGAGCTGGGCAATTCCTCGGGCTTCACCCTGGCGCTTCAGGACCACGCCAATCGCGGCCCGGAGGCCCTGATCGCGGCCCAGACGCGACTGCTGGAACTGGCCGCGCTGAGCAAGCAGGTGACGGGCGTCTATCCCGATGGCCTGCCCCCCGGCTCGACGGTGCGGCTGGATATCGACCGCCAGAAGGCCCAAGCCCTGGGCGTCTCCTTCGCGGCGATCGGCGACACCCTGTCGACCGCCCTGGGATCCAGCTACGTCAACGACTTCGTCAACGCCGGCCGCCTGCAGCAGGTGATCGTTCAGGCCGACGCGCCCTTCCGGATGCAGCTCGGCGACGTGCTGAAGCTCTACGTCCGCAACGAGACCGGAGGCATGGTCGCGCTCTCTGAAGTTGTCACGCCGGTCTGGACCCGGGCGCCGGCCCAGATGATGCGATTCAACGGCTATCCGTCGGTTCGCCTCACGGGGTCGGCCGCGCCCGGCGTTTCGAGCGGCCAGGCCATGGCCGAGATGGAGCGTCTGGCGGCGCAGCTTCCACAGGGTTACGCCGTCGCGTGGACCGGGCAGTCGCTGCAGGAAAAACTGGCGGGTACCCAAGCCCCCGCGCTGCTCGCCTTGTCGATGCTGGTCGTCTTCCTGGTGCTGGCGGCGCTTTATGAGAGCTGGTCGATCCCGCTGTCGGTCATGCTGGCCATTCCGCTCGGCCTGATCGGCGCCTTGGCGGCGGTGCTGCTGCGAGGCCTGCCCAACGACGTTTTCTTCAAGGTCGGACTGATCACCATCATCGGCCTGTCGGCCAAGAACGCCATCCTGATCGTCGAGTTCGCCAAGGCCAATCGAGCGAACGGTATGAGCCTGACGGAGGCGGCCCTACACGCGGCCAAGCTGCGCCTGCGCCCCATCCTGATGACGAGTCTGGCCTTCACGCTGGGGGTCGTCCCGCTGGTGATCGCGTCCGGCGCCAGCGCCGAGACCCAGCACGCCATCGGCACCGGCGTGTTCGGCGGGATGATCACCGGCACCCTGCTCGCGATCATCCTGGTTCCCACCTTCTTCGTCCTGGTCGTCGGCGCGGCGGAGCGCCTGTCCAGACGGAACAAAGCCACGCCTGAGATGGAGGCCTGATTCATGCGTCGTCTGATCCTCTGCGGCGCCGCGCTGCTCGGCGCGTGTTCCGTCACGCCGCGTCTGGACCTTCCAGCGGCTCCAGTGGCGGCGGCCTATCCCGTCGTCGAAGGCGGCGTGGCGGCGGACATGCCCATGGCCAGGTCGCTTGCCTGGAAGCAGGTCTATACCGATCCCAGGCTGGCGGCCCTCATCGACCAGGCGCTGGACCAGAGCCGCGATCTTCGCGCCGCCCTGCTGAACGTCGAGGCCGCCCGCGCGGAGAACCGGATCGCGCGCGGCGCGCTGGGGCCAAGCCTCGACGCCAATCTTTCTCGGACCCAAGAGCGCTCGCTGGCCCAGGGGCGGTCCGAGACATACGCGGCCAATCTTGGGCTCACCGCCTTCGAACTGGACGTGTTCGGACGGCTCCGGGCGCAGTCCAGCGCGGCCTATGAGCGCTATCTGGCCAGCGAGACCGGCGCGCGCGCCGCCCGGATCGCGTTGATCTCGGCCGTCGCCACGGCCTATCTCGACGAGCGGCTCGCCGAGGAGCAGTTGGCGTTGAGCGAAGCGACGCTGTCGGACTGGCGGGCCTCTCTCGACATCGCCCAACGGCTCAAGGCGGCCTCGCAAGCCGGCGGCCTCGACATCGCCCAGGCGGAGGGCCTGGTTCGCCAGGCGGAGGCCGATCGCGAGGCGGGCCGGCGCGGGCTCGCCCAGGCGCGCAACGCCCTTGAGCTCATTGTCGGCGGGCCGGAACCAGCTTCGCTGCCTCCGCCGATCCCCCTCGCCGGTCAGCCGCTTCCGACGCAGCTTGAGCCGGGCTTGCCGGCCGAGCTGCTGACCCTGCGCCCCGACATCGCCCAGGCCGAGCATGTCCTGCGCGCCGCCAACGCCGACATCGGCGCCGCGCGCGCGGCCTTCCTGCCCAGGGTTACGCTTAGCGGCGCGATCGGCGGCGCCAGTCCGGACCTCGGCGCACTGTTCGACCGAGGCAGCAAAGCCTGGACGTTCATGCCGCAGATCACCCAACCGATCTTTCGGAGCGGCCAGTTGAGGGGCGCTCTGGCGCTAAGCGAGGCGCGCAAATCGCTCGCCGTCGCGGCCTACGAACGCCAGATCCAGATCGCCTTCCGCGAGGTCGCCGACGGCTTGGCCGCGCAGGCCACTTTCGCCAGCCAGATCCATGTTCAGGAAGGTGTGGCCGAGGCCGCGCGCCGGCGCTTCCGGCTATCGGATCTGCGTTACCGCGCCGGGCTCGACGGGCGGCTGGAACGCCTCGACGCGCAACGCGCCGACTACGCCGCCCGTCAGGTTCTGCTGTCGCTCAGGCGCGACCAACTGGCGGCCATGGTAGCGCTCTACGCCGCGCTCGGCGGCGGTCTGGAGGCGACGTCGTGATGGAGAAGCTGATATCGAAGGACGGAATTCAATGACGCCGCCCCCCCTGCACGGACACTCCAAGCGATGCATTAGAGCGATGTGTCCACACCGCTCGGCCTTGAAGTGACGATCAATCGGCTTAGGCGTCGCCTTGGGACATGTCTCCATCGAAGACATTGGCCGGCAAGGGCAAGGCGGCGCCCATCACCGGTCCTGTCGCGTGGCGAATTTAGCCGCCAACCATCCGAAGGTGAGACCTTGGGCCAGGACCGAGAAGATCACGACCGCGAAGGTCGTCGATAGGATCAAGGACCGAGCCTCACCCGGCGGCAAGGTTAGCGCGAGCGCCAGGGACAAGGCGCCATGAAGTCCGCCCCACCCCAGCAGCAGACTGGCGCCGCGTTGCTGTTCCCGGCGGCGGAAGAAGGCGCCCCAGGGCGCGACGACGATCAATCGCGCCAGGATCACCAGCAGGATGGCCACCAGCCAGAGGCCCGCCATCCTCGAATCGAACGGCACCACCACCAATTCCAGGCCCAGCAGAAGGAAGAGCAAGGCGTTGAGGATTTCGTCGACCAGGGTCCAAAAGCCGTGCACGTGCCTCTGGGTCATGTCGCTCATGGCCGTGCGCATGCCCAGATTGCCGACCATCAGGCCCGCGACGACCACCGCGATCGGACCGCTCACGTGCAGCGCGTCGGCCAGGGCGTAGACGCCAACCGCCAGCGCGATGGAGAGCCCGACCTCGACCGCGTAGTCGTCGATGGCCCTCATGCCGGCGATGACCAAGAGCGAAGCGGCCAACCCTAGGGCCAGGCCGCCGATCGCCTCGACGGCGACCTGACCGATGGCCTGCAGTGGGTGGAGCTCTCCCCCTCCACTGGCGATCGCGACCGCGGCGGTAAACACCACGATGCCGATCCCGTCATTGAACAAGGCCTCGCCCTGCAGCACCGCCTCCAGGGTCTTTGACAGACTGCCCTGTCGCACCGCCGCCAGCACGGCGATCGGATCGGTCGGGCTAATGAGGGCGCCGAACACGAACGCCCAAGGCAAAGTCAGCGGCAAGTCGAGCAGACGCGCGGTCAGCCAGAGGCCGCCGCCGACGATCAAGGTCGAGGCCAGCACGCCGACGGTGGCCAGGCTGCCGATGGCCAGCAGTCGCTTGCGAAGCTCGGCGAGACTGACCTGCATGGCGCCGGCGAACAGCAGGAAGGCCAGCATGTAGCCCAGCACGGTCTTGGGAAAATCCACCCCCGCGATCGCGCTAACGAGCTGCCCCGCGGCGTTGGGGCCGGGAAGCCAGGCCCGCGCGGCGAGCAATAGGCCCGCGCCGGCAAGACCGGCCAGGACCATCGCCGTGGCGGTCGGCAAGTGGAAGAACCGGACGTTCAACCAGCCAACCAGCCAACCAGCCCCACCAGGGCCAGGAAAATCGCGGCAAGATCGAAGGCGGTCATGGGGACCTCGTAAAGTCTACGGCCTCGAGGAGAATGGTCGGAGCGGCGCGTTGGGTCTTATCGAAGGTCCAGTTGCCCGTCGTCCGCCAGGGTTGCGGCGTGACGTTCGCTTTCGGGCGCATCGGACTTGGAAACTCGCAGGATCAGCATGCCGAGCAAAGCCGAGGCCAGGGAGCCGGCCAGCACGCCGATCTTCGTCTCATCGACCAGATGGTCTTGCCGAAAGGCCAGGTTGCCGATGAACAGGCTCATGGTGAAGCCTATGCCGCAAAGCACAGCCACGCCGTAGAGCTGGCCGGTCGAGGCGTATTTGGGCATGTCGGCCCAGCCCAGCCGCACGATCGTCCAGGCGGTGAGGAACACGCCCAGTTGCTTGCCGACGAAGAGACCCAAGGCCACCCCGAGCGGAACCGGGTCCAGCAGATTGGCCAGGCTGACGCCCGTGAAGGACAGGCCCGCATTGGCGAAACCAAACAGTGGGACGATCACGAACGCCACCGGCTTGTGGAGGGCGTGCTCGAGCCGATGCAAGGGTGAGGTCACGTCGTCGGGACAGGCCGGGCTCCTGCGCAGCGGGATGACCATGGCCAGCGCCACCCCGGCGAGGGTCGCGTGCACGCCCGACTCCAAAACGAAGAACCATAGAAGAAGCCCGCCCAGCAGATAGGGCCAAAGCGCCTTCACACCGAGACGGTTGAGGAGGATCAGAACCGCCAGGATGCCGGCCGACACCGCCAAGGCGCCCAGGTGAAGCTGGGCGGTGTAAAAGATGGCGATAATCACAATGGCGGCCAGGTCGTCCATGATGGCGATGGCGGTCAGGAAGATCTTCAGCGAGGTCGGCACGCGGGGACCTAGCAAGGCCAGAACGCCGAGCGCGAAGGCGATGTCGGTCGCCGAGGGAATGGCCCAGCCCGACCGGGTATCGGGATTGGCGGCGTTGAACACCAGATAGATCAGGGCCGGCGCGGCGACCCCGCCAAGAGCGGCCAGCCCCGGCAGGATGATGCGCGACGGTCGCGAGAGCTGTCCGTCGAGGACCTCGCGCTTGATCTCCAATCCGACCAGCAGGAAGAAGACGGCCATCAGGCCGTCATTGATCCAATGCAGCACGCTCTCGTCGAGCGACACCGGGCCCAATGAAAAGCCCAGGTGATGGCCCAGCACCGAGAAATAGGCGTCGGCCAGGGGCGTATTGGCGACAATGAGCGCCAGCGCGGCGGCCGCCATCAAGACATAGCCGCCCGACGCCTCGTGCTGGAGAAAAGCGCGCAGCGCCGACATGGGGCGAGCCCGGTCCGTCTGGAAAGGGGTCATGGCGTCAGGCCTCCGAAATAGGAAACGAGGGCGCAAGGCGGCCATCCGTCATTCGGCTTCTAAGGGCCAAGAGGTGCTTCAAGATGGATCGTGCAAGGGTCAGGTGTTCTGCCACGGCGGCCTCCAGACTGGATCGAGCTGTCGTGGCGTCAGGTTATCGACGGACGCCGGACCGTATTCGCCCGAAGGCGCGGCCTGGCCGCAACCGCAGCCTGATATCTGGCCGGAAACTTGTCGCAACCTCCGCCAAGGTCAAGCAAAACCGGCTTCGGGTGGTTCGTTTTGCCTGCGCCGGCCACTTTGCGCACCCCCGCCAAAAGCACTTACATCGTGTCGCGATCTTTTTTGGCGCCGCTTGGCGGTCTCACGCATTGTCTGTGGTGCGCGGCCGCTCAACGTCGCTCGCGCCCTTTGCCGCGTCCTAGATTCCAGTCGGAACGTCCCATGACGAACACCTCCAAGACCTTGGTCCAAGGCCACGCCTGGTTCGCACGCACCGTGGGCGTCATCCTGGTGTTGATCGGCGCGATCTTGTCGGCGGGCGGCCTTTGGCTCGCGCTCGTGCGGGGATCGCCCTACTATCTGCTGGCCGGACTGGGCTTGGTCGGCTCCGGCGCGCTGATGGTCCGCCGGCGCGTCCGGGGCGCCTGGCTCTATGCCGGGGTCTTCGCCGCGACCCTGGTCTGGGCGCTCTGGGAATCGGGACTCAACGGGTGGGCGCTAACCCCAAGGCTTGTGGGGCCCTTCATTCTGCTGCTGCTGGTCATGGCCAGCGTGCCCAACCTGACGCGGGACCGCACGCCCCGGCAGGTGAGTCTGGGGGTTGCGGTCGGGGCCAGCGCGCTAATGGCCGTGCTGGTGATCGCCGTGCTCCTGGCGGGGCGTCCCCCCGCCCCTGGAACGCCGACGCTCGGTCCAGGCCCGCTGGCGGCGGGATCGGCCGGCGCCGACTGGCCCGCCTATGGCGGTACTTACGGCGCCCAACGCTACTCGACCCTCTCCCAGATCACGCCGGCCAATGTCGGCAAGCTCGAGCGCGCCTGGCTGATCCACACGGGCGACCTACCAGCCTCCGCCCAGGCGCGGTCGCAATACGGCGCGGAGACCACGCCGTTGAAGGTGGGCGACAGCCTCTATCTCTGCACGCCAAAAAACATCCTGATGTCCCTCGACGCGGCCACCGGCAGGACGCGCTGGCGCTTCGACCCCAAGGTCGCCGACATCCACATCCCCTATACCGCCGCCTGCCGCGGGGTGGCCTACTACGCCGTGCCCGGCGCCAAGTCCGGCGAGGTCTGCGCCACCCGGATCATCGAAGGCGCCTTGGATGCGCGGTTGATCGCGGTCGACGCGGCCACCGGCCGCCCCTGCCCCGACTTCGGGTTCGGCGGCCAGGTCGATACGACCCAAGGGATCGGCCAGCACGTGCCGGGCATGTTCTCCATCACCTCGGCGCCCACCATCGTGCGTGGCGTGGTGGTCACGGGCCATCAGGTGCTCGATGGGCAAAAGCGCGACGCGCCATCCGGTGTGATCCAGGGCTATGACGCCGTCACCGGCAAGCTGGCCTGGGCCTGGGACATGGTGCGGCCCGAGCGGACCGGCGCGCCGCCTCCCGGCGAGACCTACACCCGCGGAACCCCCAATATGTGGACGACGGCGACGGCTGACGAGGCCCTTGGCCTGGTCTATCTGCCGCTCGGCAATTCGGCGGTCGACTATTGGAGCGGGCTGCGCACCTCGCGTGAAAAGGCCCATTCCACCTCCCTGGTGGCCCTGGACGCGGCGACTGGACGCAAGGTCTGGTCGTTCCAAGCCGTGCGCAACGACGTCTGGGACTATGACCTTGGATCGCAAGCCACCCTGGTGGACTTCCCAACCCGGCAGGGCTCGGTTCCGGCCCTGATCCTCCCCAGCAAACAGGGCGACATCTATGTCCTGAACCGTCGCACCGGCGCGCCCCTGACAGGCGTAGCCGAGCGACGCGTGCCCACGGGCGGCGTCGAGCCTCAGGAGCGCTCGGCCACCCAACCGTTTTCGCTCTATCACACCCTGCGCAAGCCCGACCTGACCGAACGGTCGATGTGGGGCATGTCGCCGATCGACCAGATGATCTGCCGGATCCAGTTCCGGTTGGCCACCTACAAGGGCTTCTACACCCCGCCCGAGACCAAGAGCCGCTACGTCGAATATCCTGGCTACAACGGCGGCTCGGACTGGGGCGGCGTCGCCGTCGATCCCGTTCACGGCGTCATCGTCGCCAACTACAACGACATGCCCAACTACAATCGTCTGGTGCCGCGCGCCGAAGCCGACAAAAAGGGCTGGGCGCCGCGCGGCCAGGAACGCGGCGGCTCGATGAAGAAGGGCGCCGAGGGCGCGGGCGATCCGCAGGCCGGCACGCCCTACGCCATCGACGTCAACGCCGGCTGGCGCCTGCCGCTCACGGGCCTTTTGTGCAAGCAACCGCCCTATGGCGGCCTGCGGGCCATCGACCTGCTCAGCGGCAAGACTCTATGGGATCGTCCTCTGGGCACGGCGCGCACCAACGGTCCGTTCGGCATCCCCTCGCACCTGCCCTTGACCATCGGCACACCCAACAATGGCGGTTCGGTCGTCACGGCCGGCGGAGTGATCTTCATCGCCGCGACCACCGACAATCTGATCCGAGCGGTCGATCTGAAGACCGGCCGCACTCTGTGGCAGGACGTGTTGCCGGCCGGCGGCCAGGCCACGCCGATGACCTATGAGGTCGGCGGCAAGCAATATCTGGTGATCATGGCCGGCGGCCACCACTTCATGGAAACCCCGATCGGCGACGCCCTGGTCGCCTACGCCCTGCCCGGCCCGGCGTCGTCGAGCGCGAAAGGCGCCAACCCATGACCCGCAAAGCTGGCCTGGCCCTCTTGCTTGTTCTGCCGCTCTTGGCGAGCGGAGCCCGCGCCCAGAGCGCGCCTTTCGAGCAACAGGGCGGCGCAGCTCTGGCTGGCGCGGCGCCCCTGGGCCTGACCGGCGTCCAGGCCCTCATTGGTCAAGAGCTGCCATCGCTGGCGCGCGCGCCTCTGGTCTGTGGCGCGCCGCGGCCCGATGGCGCCAAGGCCTGCCGCGTGGCGCGTCGCTACGGCCAATATGTGATCGACGACCCAGCGCCGCTCACGGCCAAGGTGCGACTAGACCGCCTCACCCTGATTGTTCGTGGACAGATCGTCGAGGCGGTCGCGCTCGAAACCTCGCCTGACAATTTCCATGCGGTGACGCACCTGCTCACGACGCGGCTTGGCGCGCCGGCGCGGACAAAAAGCGCTCGGGTGCGCCTTTCGGCCAGTTTCCAGCCGCGCGTGACCATGACCTGGCGGGCCGATGGCGCGGTGGTCAGCCTGACCGACCCCACGCCGCACCAGACCCTGTCGGTCCTCATCGGCCATGATGACGCCGCCGCCAAGACCGCCAGCGGCGCCTGAGCGACCCAGCGACCGCCTAGCCAGTCAAGAGATCGTGAGGCGCGCGCGGAACGGGGCCGGGCCGGGCCGGGCCGCCAGGAATTGGAAAAGGGGAAAGAAAGGCTGTTCACATGCAACGCCCCCACCCTTTTCAGGCCCTCGGGCCCTTCGATCATCCTGGCCAGGATCGCCGCGGGCGCAGGCGCGGGCCTCTTGCTGGGCCTGGCGTCCGCCGCCAGCGCCGCAGGCGACGACCAGACACTCAGGACCGGCGCGCAGGTCAGCCGCGACAGCCGGCGGCGCGGTTTGTGAACAGGCCACGGATTCATCTTAGGTCCGCCCCAAGGGTTCGTGAACACGAAAACATCGTGTAGCGATATTTTTGTCCCAAATCTTCAGATCACGTTAACTAGGCTGCCGGCGACATGGGCCACACCTTCTTGCCCAGTTCAGGGACCGCCGCCCGGCAGACTGCCCATGATTTTGTCGTCGCGCTTGCGCCTTGCGCTGATCAAGCTCCTGGCCGCCATGGTCGTGATGGTCTGCGCCCCAGCCCAAGCGATGGCCGACAGCCCGGTCGAGCAACGCTTCGCGGCGATCGTCATCGATGCGCAGACCGGCGAGACGCTTTATGCCCGCCACGCCGACGCGCGACGCTACCCAGCCTCGCTGACGAAGGTGATGACGCTCTATCTGGCGTTCGACGCTCTGGACGCCGGTCGCGTCAAATCGGCCGATCCGGTGGTCATTTCGCGGCGCGCCGCCGCCCGCCCCCCTTCGCGGCTTGGCCTGCGGGCCGGAGAGCGCCTGAGCATGCGGGAGGCCATGGACGTGCTGGTCGTCAAGTCAGCCAATGATGTCGCCACGGCCCTGGCCGAGCATTTGGCCGGCAACGAGGCCGCCTTCGCGCGCGCGATGACCGCCAAGGCCAAAAGCCTTGGCCTGGAGCATACCCGATTTCTCAACGCCTCGGGCTTGCCCCAAGCGGGCCATTTCAGCACCGCGCGGGATCTGGCGCTGCTGGGCCGGGCTTTTCTGCGCGACCATCCCGACGACTACGCCATTTTCGACCAGGAGCAGACGGTGTTCCGCGGACGGCTGATCCAGGGGCACAATCGCCTGCTGTCCCGCCCGGGCATCGACGGCTTCAAGACCGGCTTCGTCAACGCCTCCGGCTACAATCTGCTGACCTCTGGCGTGCGCGACGGTCGGCGGGTGATCGCCGTGGTGCTGGGCGGTCGCTCGGCGCGGTCGCGCGACGCGTTCATGGCCAAACTGGTCCAGGCCAGCTTTTCCAGCCTCGCGATCCGCTCGGCCGGCTTCGAGCTGACGGTCGCGGACCTGATGGCCCAACCCGCCGCGCCTCTTTCGTATGCCTCGGTCGCTTCGGACGAGGTCGCCTCGCGGCCCGTCATCCAGGCGGCCCTGACCCAGGCCGAACCGACGACGGCCCAGGGCGACGCCTCGCCGCCGTCTCGCCTTTGGGTGCAGGTTGGCGCGTTCCGCTCCAAGGCGCGCGGCCAGGCGCGCCTGGCCGATGTCGTCAAACGTCATCCCCGCCGTTTCGGGAGCGGTCGCGGGACGTAGCCCGGATCGGCGGCCTCTTCGCGGCGCGCTTTGCGGCCCGCACCGCCGAGGGCGCCGACGCGGCCTGCGCCCTCCTGGCCGCCGAGGGCGAGGATTGCCGGGTGCTGACGGAATGAGCCCGCCTGATGCATCGTCCTTAAGGTTCGCGCGCTTGAACCGCGATCCTTGGCGCGCTGGAGGCAGCCTGATGCGGCCCTGGCGAGGATGACATGACCCAGATCGTCACCGATGCGACCGACAGCCATGCCGCGCCGTCGGCCGAACGCTTCTGGCCCCTGGCCTTGGGCGCCATCGGGGTCGTCTTCGGCGACATTGGGACAAGCCCGCTTTACGCGATGCGCGAAGCCCTGGCCCATTCGCGTTCGGGCGGGACCGCGCCCCTGGCGGTGCTGGGGGTGGTGTCTTTGGTGACCTGGGCGCTCATCCTCGTGGTGACGCTCAAATATGTCGTCTTCCTGATGCGCGCCGACAACAAGGGCGAAGGCGGCACCCTGGCCCTGATGGCCCTGGCCCAGCGCGCCTTGGCCAAGACCCCGGGGCGGCGGCGCTCGTTCGCGGTCTTGGTCCTGGGCATTTTGGGCGCCGCCTTTTTCTACGCCGACGGCATCATCACGCCCGCCGTGTCGGTGCTCGGCGCGATGGAAGGTTTGCGGGAGGTCCCCAAGTTCGGACGTACCTTGTCATTCCTGATCATGCCCTTGACGATTGGCGTCCTGGTCAGTCTGTTCATGGTCCAGTCGCGCGGCACCGCCAGCGTCGCCCGGCTGTTTGGGCCCGTCACCGCGCTTTGGTTCCTGACCTTGGCCGGGCTTGGCCTGCTCCACATCCGGGACGACCCGGGCATTCTGCGCGGCCTGTCACCCCACTACGGCGCGCTGTTCCTGCTCGACAACGGCCTGCTTGGCTTTGCTATTCTCGGCAGCGTCTTCCTGGCCGTGACCGGAGCCGAGGCGCTCTACGCCGACATGGGGCATTTTGGCAAAACGCCGATCCGGATCGCATGGCTGGCCTTCGTCCTACCCTGCCTACTGCTCAACTATCTTGGCCAGGGCGCCTTCGTGCTGAGCCACCCGGAGGCCCGCACCAACCCGTTCTTCCAGATGATCCCGCACGCGGTCTATTGGCCCGTCTGGCTGCTGTCGATCGCCGCGACGGTGATCGCCAGCCAGGCGGTGATCACCGGGGCGTTCTCGATGACCCAACAGGCGGTTCAGCTGGGTCTGTTGCCCCGTATCGTCATCCGGCGCACCAGCGAGACCCAGGCGGGGCAGATCTTCGTGCCGGGCGTCAACACCCTGCTGCTGATCGGGGTTCTGATGTTGCTGGTGATGTTCAAGACCTCATCGAACCTGGCCGCAGCCTACGGCATCGCGGTGACTGGCGCGATGCTGATCGACAGCCTGTTGTTCTTCGTCATCATCCGCCGGCTGTGGGACCGCCCGCTCTGGAACGCCGTCGCCGCCTTGGTGGTGTTTGGCGGGCTGGACGTGGTGTTCGTCGGCGCCAATCTGCTGAAGATCCCGCAAGGGGCTTGGTTGCCGTTGCTGCTGGCCGGCGGCTTGGTGACGGCAATGCTGACCTGGGCGCGCGGCGCGCGACGCTTGGCGCTGCGCGCCCAGCAGGAAACCCTCCCCCTGACCGCGCTGGCCAAGAGCCTCGCGGCCAAGCCGCCGCACCGCACCGCCGGCACCGCGATCTTCCTGACCTCCGAGCCCGACCAAGCGCCCTTGGCGCTGTTGCACAACCTCAAGCACAACAGAGTGCTTCACGCCCAGAATGTCATCCTGACGGTGCGCACGGCCGCCATGCCACGGGTCGATGACGCCGCGCGCCTGCGTCTTGAGCCCGTCAATGACGACTTCAAGAGGCTCATCGTCACCTACGGTTTCATGGAGAGCCCCAACCTCCCCCAAGCGCTCAACCAAAGCCGCCGATTGGGTTTGAAGTTCGACATCATGGAAACGAGCTTCTTCCTGGGCCGGCGCACCATCATCCCCTCGCCCAAGGGCATGCCCATCTGGCAGGATAAGCTCTTCGCGTTCATGATGGGCGTGGCCGCTAATCCCACCAGCTTCTTTCGGATCCCGCCGGGCCGTGTCGTTGAGATGGGAACCCAGACCACCGTCTAGGCCACACCGTGCTTTTGAGCTGGGGCCGGGAAATATATCGCTCCACGATCATTGAGCCAGGGCGCGGTCCGCGCCAAAGCCTGGAGGGAGCCATGAGCCATCTGCGTTTCGCGGCGATGGTCGCGACCTCGACGGTGCTGATGTACGGCCTGATGTATCTGAACACCTACAGCCTCGATCACGTCGCCTTCAGCCAGACCCGGGCCTGGATGGCTGTGGTGATGGGCGCGGCCATGGCGATCGTCATGCTGCTGTTCATGCGCAAGATGTATTCCAACCGGCGCCTGAACGCGGCCATATCCGCGATCCCCGCGTGCGCCAACTGGCCGATGGGATCCTCACCGCCCAAGTGCGCGAGATCGGGCGGATGAAGGCGTTGGTCAGAGATCCGCAGAGCCATCCGACGCCAAGGGGCGCGCCGGATCTGCCCCCGCCTCCAGCCCGGTGAGCCCACGCTCGTACGGGGCGAGCTCGGGGTGACCCGGCGGCCGTGGCGGCAGCGTTCCGGCGACGCGTCGCAAGCCCGCCACGACGAAGGCCAGCACCGCGACGGCGGCGACCACGGCGCTGAAGACGCCAGCGATGTGGCTCGCCATCAACCAAGCGTCATGGGTCATGACACTGACGCCGATCGCTCCGATCATGATCAAGGCGCTGGCGCACAGGAGCCTTCGCGCCAGGTGAAGAAGGCTCATGCCGCGCCGTCTCCCGGAGGAAGCGCCGGGCCGCCCGCAGGCGTGGCCTGGGCCGCGCGACGGCGCGGCCCCGTCCAGGCTCGGGCCAGGGCGTGGTAAAGCGGGGTCGGGGCCACCGCTTCTGAGCAGCGCCGGGCGATCAGGGTGCAAAGCAGCAGCGGCCCGACGAGGCCCGGATCGCGGGTCATCTCCATCAGGATCACCGCGCTGGTCAGCGGCGCCTGGACGACGCCGGCGAGGTAGCCGGCCATACCCAAGGTGACGGCCTCGCGGCCGCCGGCCCAGGGCGCCAGGTGCGCGAACAGCGCCCCGATCCCCGCGCCCGTGGCCAGAGACGGCGCGAAGATCCCGCCTGGCGCGCCGCTGGCCGCCGCCGAAAGGGTCGCCAGCCACTTGCCGGCCGCCAGATCCCAGCCCGAAGCGAAGCGACCAAACAGCAGCGACTTGGCTTCGGCATAGCCGGCGCCGTAGGTGACGCCGCCGCTCAGGACCGCCGCAGCGGCCGCCGCCACGCCACAAAGGGCGGCGAAGCGCACGGGTCGAGCATCCTTCCACCGGCGCACGGGATTGTCGCCGACCAGTATGGCGGCCATCAACCGCGAGAACAGGCCTCCGGCCAGCCCCGACACCACGCCGATCAGCGCCGCGCTGAACCACGCCTTCCAGCCGGCCGCGCCCGACATGTCGCCGAAGTAGGCGTAGTTGCCGCCGAGCGCGTAGGCCGCCACCCCCGCCGACACCACGGCCAGGATGACCACGGTGTTGGCGCGCTTGTCGAAACCGCGGGCCAGTTCCTCGACGGCGAAGACGATGCCCGCGATGGGCGTGTTGAAAGCGGCCGAGACTCCCGCCGCGCCCCCGGCGATCAGCAGGGTGCGCCGCCCGGGGCCGCCGCGCAGCCAGCTGGTCAGGAACACCATGACCGCGGCGACGACCTGCACGGTGGGTCCTTCGCGCCCGATCGAGCCGCCGCAAACCAGCAGCAAGGCCGCCAGCACGATCTTGACCAGGGCGGTGCGCATGGAAACGCGGTCATCATGGATCTTCTCGCCGTCGAGACCCCGTCCCCGGCCGATTTCGCCGGCGGCGATCACCTGGGGAATGCCGCTGCCGGCGGCGGCGGGCGCCAGGCGGCGCATCAGCCAGACGCACAGCGGCAAACCCACGATCAGGAGCGCGGGGCCAAGCCAGGGCCAGGCCGCGACGAGATGAGCATGGGCGGCCATGGCCGCATCGCAGAGCTTGGCGAATCCGACGGCGGCGGCGCCCGCCACCACGGCGGCGGCCACCACCGCCCCGGTACGCATCGAGCGCCGGGCGCGCAGGCTCACGAGCTTGCGCTGACGATCGAGCCTTTCGAGCGGCGAGGGTTTTAACACGGACGTTTCGCTGCCTGGCGCGAGGAATAGAGCATTGGCGACGATTGCATCGCCATACGATGTTTATGCCCTAGGGGCGCCCGGCGTCGGGGTCAAGCCGGCAGGCCTACAGCCGGCGCCGGGGCGGCAAGTTCTTGATGAGGATGGCCGCGACGACCCCTTGGCGAAGCCCGGACTTCCCGAACGCGGCCTCTAAAGCCCCGCTCCGTCGCCGGCTCTTGGCAATCTACGCGAACCGCCCGTCCTATGACCCGCTCAAATCCATGCCCAAGGTGGGGCCGATCCCGTCGGGATGATCCCCGAACGGATTGGCCGGCGCGCGGCGACGGGCTAGGTCGTCCAGTCGCGCCCTCAAGCTGGCGTCGAGCCCGGCCGTGGCGTCGGCTTGGGCCCCACCGTCGTGCCCCACGGCCGGAGCGCCGGCCAACACGCGAAAGAGCGCCTGATCGAATCGCTTACCGTCCTCGGTATCCGCGTCGGGGGGCGACTCCAGGAAACCCACGACGATTTCGAGCGCATCTTCCCAGTCAAGATGAGTCATGCGACGTCTACTCCAATCCTGTTTTGCAGCGCTCTTAACCCGCCAGGCGCAGCGACATCGCCGCCAGGCACCCCACTGCGGCCAAGGCCACGATAATCACCTCAAGCGGAACACCGCCGTTGCGCTTCATGAGCGTTTCCTCCCGACTGGCGACACTGACGGTCGCCTTTTTCGATTTAGGATCGATCAGTACATCGTATCACGATGCTTTTCGACTGTCGCCGTGCTCTTGATCGCCATCGGCCTTTCCCCGGTCGAGCGCGTTGACGTAGGCGTCGCGCCAGGCCGCCACGTCATCGCGCGACACCCCGTCCATCAACCGCCGCCAGCGGGCGATCCGCTCGGCGCGGGACATGGCCAGGGCCTGGCCGAGCGCCTCGGAGGTCTCCTCGCGGCTGAACGGATTGATGATCAGGGCGTCCTGCATCTGCTCGGCCGCCCCAGCGTAGCGTGACAGCACCAGGACCCCGGGGTCATCGGGGTCCTGGGCGGCGACATATTCCTTGGCCACCAGGTTCATCCCGTCGCGCAAGGGCGTGACCAGGCCGACATGGGCGGCGCGATAAATACCCGCCAGTTCGTCGCGGCGATGGGCGCGGTTGACGTAGCGGATCGGCACCCAGTCGACCGTGGCGTAGGCGCCGTTGATGCGCCCCGACACCCCGTCCAGGCGAGCGCGGATTTCCTGATAGGCCTCCACCGCGTCCCGACTAGGGGTGGCGATCTGCAGCAGGAACACGCGCTCGGCCCAATCGGGATGGTCGGCCAGAAGCTGCTCATAGGCCAGGAAACGCTCTTCGAGACCTTTGGAATAGTCGAGCCGGTCGACGCCCAGGATCATCTTGCGCCCGGTCTGGCTCACCCGCACCCGCTCGAACGCCGCTTGCGCGGTGTCCCCGCACGCCAGCTGCGCGAAGGCGTCGCCCTCGATGCCGATCGGAAACGCCCCGATCCGCGTGGAGCGGCCTTCGGCCGCGATCACGCCGTCCGCGATCGTCAGGTTCAGGTCGCGTTCGACATAGTCGCTGAACGCCTCCAGAGCGTCCCGCGTCTGGAAGCCCACCAGATCGTAGGCCAGCAGAGATTCCACCAGCTCCCGGTGTTGGGGCAAGGTCGTCAGCAGCCGCCGGCTCGGCCAGGGTATGTGCAGGAAAAAGCCGATCCGATTGGCCACGCCCAGACGACGCAGCTCCTGGGCCAGGGGGATCAGGTGATAGTCGTGGATCCACACCCGGTCGCCCGGTCCGATCAGCGGCGCCAGGGTCTCGGCGAACCGGCGATTGACCCGCTGATAGCCTTCCCCGAACGAACGCTCATAGGCGGCCAGATCGGTCCGCGAATGAAAGATCGGCCACAGCGTGCGGTTGGCGTAGCCGTCGTAATATTCCTCCCGGTCCTGCTCCTCCAGATCGAGGAGCGCCACGGTGACTCCGCCGACCTTCTGCATGGAGATCTGGCCGGTGAAGCTCTCGGTCGTCTCACCGCTCCAGCCGAACCAGACGCCGGAATATTCGCGCAGCGCCGCCGCCAGGGCCATGGCTAGACCGCCCGCGGTGCCCACGCCCTCGTCGCTGGGCGGATTGACCCGGTTGGAGACCACGATGAGCCGGCTCATGCGACACCTCCGGGAATGGCCGCCTCCAACCAGTCCAACACGGCGGGGACGTCCGGCAGACGATGACGCGCCAGGGTCTGGCGGCTGGAGGGACCGACCAGCACGCCGAAGCCGCCCGCGGCCTCGGCGGCCATGAACCCATCCTCGTCGGTGAGGTCATCGCCCACGAAGATCGGCCGCGCGCCTTGGAACGGCCATTCGCCCAGGAAGGCTCGCACCGCCTGGCCCTTGTCGGCGCCGGCCGTTCGCAGTTCGGCGACCATGTCGCCTTCCTGCAGGACCAGGCCGGTGGCCGCCTCCAGGCGCCGCGCGGCCTCGCGCACCGCCTCGCAGGCGCTGGGACAGGCGCGGTAGTGCAGCGCCACGCTCAGGCCTTTCTCTTCGACCAACAAGAGCGGCTGGGCCCGGGCCAGCGCCCTGAACACCGCCGCGGCGTCGGCCAGATCGGCGTCGGGCAGCGCGGCGATCTCGTCGCCTAAGACCGTGCGTCTCTGTAAGCCGTGAACGCCGGCGACAGCCGCGACGGCGTCCTCGGTGATCGCGGAGACCTCGGCGACGGTGCGCCCGCTAACGATGGCGAGCCGTCGCTGCAGGCGCTCGGCCAGACGGCGCAGGATGAAGGTCCTTCGCGGGTCGGGTCCGACGTCCTGGGGCCTATCGACGATCGGGGCCAGCACGCCGTCAAGATCCAGAAACAAGGCGCAACCGGTGGTATTCAACGGCGGCGGCGGCGGCAAGGGGTCGGGAAAGGTGATGATTTGGGCCGTCATGGCGAGCTCCATGGCAGGCGCCGGAATGGTCAAATTCGGACGCAAGAACGCCGGCGCGCCGGTGGAGACCGACGGCGGCTCAGGGGGCGGCGCGCAAGCGCGCCGAGCGATCGAAAGGCCTAAGGCTTGGGCGACTGGCCGGCGGGGCGCGACGAGGCGCGGCGGCGGGCGAGCGGAAGGCGTGGTTCGCCTGGCGAGATCGATGATGGCATGACGGGCCCCTTGTGAATGCGAGCGCCGTGCGCGGCGCGGTGGTTCTCCAACGATGAGGGATCGGCCGAGCGGGCAGGCGATCCTGTCGCACGATGCGACGAAAGCGTGACAGGTCCCGACCTAAGCGTCAGGACCCGCCGCAGCCTAACAGGCAGGGTGGCGAATGGGAGACGGGTCACGGGATAGTGACGCTGGCTTTACCGCCCTGCCCGGGCAGCACGCGCAGATGCGGTCCGCGAGGCGGTCGCAATTCTAGATCGTCCAGGCCAAGCCGGGCGCCAGCCCAAGCGCCCGCGGCCGCCATCAGGACGGCCCCGACCAAGGCGATCATCAGGCGTTTGCCCCGAAACGCCGATGCGAACCAGACCATGAACGTCCGCCTCGGCGCCCCCGTGACCGAGTCGCTCTGGGGTGTGCGATCAATCATGGCTCATGAATATCGTGCCACGATGTGATGTCAAATCGAGGGCCCGCCCCCTCTCCCGCGACTCGGCAGGCATGCTAAAAAGCCCAGCGCGACGCGAGTGTTTCGCGCGCCAGGACCTTGCCCGTGACCGCGCCCGACCAGCCCGCCTTCCCTCCTGTCGATAGCCCCGTCGATAGCAATGCAGAAGGCGAGCCGAGCCAGCCTCTCACCGCCGATGACTATCAAGCCTTGGGAGAGTTTCGCCGGGCCATCCGCCAGTTCCTGGCGTTCAGTGAAGAAGGCGCGCGGGCCTATGGCCTGACCAGTCAGCAGCATCAGGCTTTGCTCGCCATCAAGGCCCATCGTGGCCCCGATCCCATCTCGATCGGCGAACTAGCCCAGTGTCTGTTGATCAAGAACCACAGCGCCGTCGAACTGGTCGCGCGTCTGATTGAACGAGACCTCGTCTCGCGACGCGATGACGACGCCGATCGCCGCCGGGTGGTTCTGGCGCTGCGACCGCGCGGCGCGGACATCCTGGAAACCATCTCCAGGCGCAATCTGGGCCAACTGCGGCAAGGCGCCGACATCCTGGCCGAAATCATCGAGGCGGCTCACCGCGCCGCGCCGGCCGCGCGGTAATCCAAGACGAGCAACTCTATCGCGGCCAATCGGCCAGGACCGCTCCGTCCCTGTCCTCGAAGGCGACGCGATCGAGATCGATCGCAAAGAGGCACACGGGCCGATGCTCGGCCGACTCGCTCCAGCAATGGGCCGCCGCGCCATCGGCGAAGCCGGATATCCGCCCCTCCAGGACCAGCTCGAACACCCGGCCCTGGGCTGTGCTGTCGGGCGGCAGTTTCAGGACATGCTCATAGGGGCGCTGGCCTCGACGCTCGGTCCGGGCGGCGTCCTGACCATGCAGGACCGCCAAGCCAAGGCTTGGCTGCTCGACCGGCGTGGGCGTGGCGGGCGGCGCGACCTCTCGCCGCTTGGGGCACTGGTCGCCCGTCAGCCACGGGCGCGGAATCCAGAACCCTTCGACGGTCTCGGTGCCCGCCGGCGTGGGCGCGGCGCGGACGAGCGGCAGGTCCGTCCAGATCGAAGGCCTGGCGACGAGACGCAGGGACGAAGCCTTGGCGTCGACCTGGTAGTAGGCCTGGGCGGGGCCGGGATCGGCGAGAGGGCCAGCGCAACCAAACGCCAGACGCACGGAAAACCGTCGGCCGATCAGATCGGCGCCCTGGCTGGGCGCTCCCGAGGCGTAGGCGTCGGCGGCCTTGGCCGCCGCCTGGATAAGGTCGGCGCGAGAGACGACCGCGGCGGGCGCGACCTTGGCCGGCGGCGCGGCGACCACGGGCGGCGGCGGCTCAGGAGCCGGCGGCGCGGGCGCGGGGCGCGTCAGCACCAGGACCAGCACGACGATCGCCGCGGCCCCGATGGCCAGGGGCGCGATCAGGGCGAACTTGCGGTCCGGGGACCTCTGTCTATTGTCGCTCATGGCTTGAGCCTAGCAGAAGACAAGGTCCCGATTGCAATCGCCTTCGCCCCGGTTCGCGCCTGACGTCCTCTCCGCCGGGTCCGCGCGCCGGCCATGACGCCTGGTCAGATCATCGCCCTGGCCGTGTTGGCGGCGGTCGTGGCCGGCCTCATTCACGGTAAGCTGCGCTCGGACGTCGTGGCCCTGGCCGGGGCGGCGGTGCTGTTGGGCACGCGGACCGTGCGTCCGGTCGAGGTGCAGGCCGCCTTCGCCAGTCCGGCCATCCTGGCCTTGGCGTCGTTGTTCGTCATCGCCTACGCCATGGAGCTGTCGGGTTTGCTGGGCTTGGTGATCCGCAGGGCGACGCGGCTGTGCGCGCACCTGGGCGCCACAGGCCTGTGGCTGGTGATCGTGCTTTGCGGTCTGGCCTCGGCGTTCCTGAACAATACTCCAATCGTCGTGCTGGGCGCGCCGGTGGTGCGCGATGTCGCCCGGTCGATGAACCTGTCGCCCAAACGGTTCCTGATCCCGCTGTCCTACGCCACGATCCTGGGCGGGGCCTGCACGCTGATCGGCACCTCGACCAATCTCCTGGTCAACGACATGGCCCGTAACGCCGGCCAGCCGACGTTCAGCCTGTTCGAGGTCACCCCCGTGGCCTTGATCATCGCCGCCGTCGCCGGCGTCTACATGGTGGTGTTCGGTCCTCGGCTGCTGTCGGCCGCGCCCTCCCCCAACGCGCAGGACGCCCCCGCCCCGCTCGCGGGGATCAATCCCCTCGCCGGTGAAGACCCCGCCCTCTATCCGGTCGACGCGCCGTTCGATCCCTTGCGGGCCGGCGCGGCCTTGGGCGTCTTCGTCCTGGTCGTCACGGTCGCGGCCCTGGGCCTGCTGCCGATCGCGGCGGCGGCGTTCGCGGGGGCCGTGCTGCTGGTGGTCACCGGCATGATCGGCGTCGACGACGCCTATAAGGGCCTGCGGCCCGAGATCCTGTTGCTGATCGCCGGCATGGTCGTGGTGGGCCTGTCGATGGAGGTCACCGGCCTTGCGGCCCTGGCCACCGACGCGCTGGTCGGCTGGCTGCGGCAACTGGGGCCGCTCTACGCCCTGGCCCTGATCTATGGCGCGACCCTGCTGCTGACCGAGATCCTCTCCAACGCGGCGGTGGCGGTGCTGTTGACGCCCATCGCCGTGGCCTTGGCCGAGAGCCTGGGCGTCAGCCCTCGTCCCTTCCTGGTGGCGGTGATGATGGCCGCCAGCGCCGCCTTCGCCACGCCGTTCGGCTACCAGACCAACGTCTTGGTCTACCAGATGGGCGGTTATCGCTATCTGGATTTCGTACGCATCGGCGCGCCGCTCAATCTGATCACCTGGGCGGTGGGGCTGGCTGTGATCCCGATGTTCTTTCCGTTCTGACCGCCAAGGTTCCCGGCCAAAGCCTCACAATATTGTCAGGCCATCGTGTTTCCGCGCCCGATTAGATCGCTCTACGATGCTTCTTGACCGCAACCGGCTGGAGGGAACATGGACGATCCTATCAACGAAACCATTCTGCTGATCTGCGACGACGAGGATCGCGCCACACGTCTGATGGCCGCCCTCGACGAGGCGCAGGTGAGCGTCATCGGCCCCTTCACCACCGCGGGCCTGGCCTTGGCGGTGACGGCCCACACCGGTCCCACCGTGGCGCTGCTGGCCAGCCAGACCACCGGCCAGCGCAGCGCCGAGCAGCTGGCTCAGACCCTGAACGACAATTGGGGGGTCCGCTCGATGCTGCTGGACGAGACCGCCCACGCCGCGGTCGAAACGGTGGGGTGGCGGGCGCCCGACGAGCAGGTGGCGCGCGTGCGCCGAGCGCTGGCCAAAGCGTTCGCGCCGGCCTGACCCGGCCCGCCAATCACACACCCTGCAAGGAGACCCGCTCCCGATGACGGCCAGCGAACGCATCCTGGCGGCCTTGACCGGCCTGCTGTCCCATTTCGCCCAGCTCAGCGCCTTGGCCTGGGCGCTCAATCTGCTTCTGACCCTGCTCGTCGTCGGCCTGTCGATCGCGGCCGGACGTTTGGCCAGGCGTATCGCCAAGGTCGGCGCCCACCGCCTGCCCGGGCCCGCCGACGCGGAGATGACCGTCCGCGCCAACCGCCTGGCGCGGCTGGCCGGCTGGATCGTCCAGGCCCTCGCCGGGGTCGCCGCCGTGCTGGTCATCGCCGACATCTGGGGCTTCAACCTGCTGGCCTGGACCGCGACGCCGCTGGGGGCGCGGATGTTGGCCGGCGTGATCCGCCTGGGGCTCTTGCTGATCGCGACGGTGGCGGTGTTCGAGGTGGTCAGCCTGGCGATCGGGCGGGGCATGGAGGGCTTCGCCGACCATGCGGTGGAACCGCGCCGGCGCGCCCAACTGGCCACGCTCGCGCCCCTGCTGCGGGGCGTGGCCCAAACGGCGATAGTCATCGTGGCGATCCTGATGGCCCTGAGCGAGTTGGGCGTGAAGATCGGCCCGCTTCTGGCCGGGGCCGGCGTCGTCGGCGTGGCCCTGGGCTTTGGCGCCCAGACCCTGGTCAAGGACTTCCTGACCGGCATCTTCCTGATCGTCGAGGACATCGTCTCGGTCGGCGACATCATTCGCATCGGCGACAGCGGCGGGCTGGTCGAGCAGATGACCTTGCGCACCATCCGGCTGCGGGACTTCGACGGCACCGTGCACGTCTTTCCCTATAGCGAGGCGCAGGTGCTGCATAACCTGACCAAGAGCTTCTCCTACTACGTCTTCGACCTGCAGGTATCCTATGGCTCGGACTTGGACGCGGCCCTGGCGATCATGAAGCGGGTTGGGGCGCGCCTGAAATCCGATCCTGACTTCGCAGACAAGATCCTCGAGCCCATCGAGGTCGTCGGGGTCGACAGCCTGGCCGACAGCGGCGTGGTGCTCAAGGCGCGGATCAAGACCCAGCCCCTCCAACAGTGGAACGTCGGGCGCGAGTACAACCGCCGGATCAAGCTGGCCTTCGACGAGGCCGGGGTCGAGATCCCCTTCCCGCACCTGAAAGTGGTGATGCCCGAGCGCCAAGTCTCGGAACTCGCTGGCTTGCGGGCCGCGGCCAACTGACGGGCGTCCCGCGCCGGGGTCGAGCGGATCTCGGGGCGCGCGCCATCACTCAAGCCGGCGAGCGCGCCGTGGGTCGGCCCCGCGGGCGATTCGCCGACGGAACCTCGGCCCTATTGCGACGCTCTCGTCCGACAGCCCCGGGAGCCAGGCCCATGACCTCAGAAACACCTTCGCGCAGCGAGGGCGCGCGCCGCACGATCTCGACGGGCACGCTCGTCCGCGCCGCCGTGGCGCTGGTCGTCACCTATGGCCTAGCCCATATCGCGGCGAAGCTGGCCAACTTGTGGATCCTGATCTTCGGCTCGATCGTGGTCGCGGTGGTCCTGCGGTCCATCGCTGATCCGTTGGTCAAGCGGCTGAGATTGCCAAGCGGACTCGCGGTCGGCCTGGCCGTTCTGATCGTCCTGTCGATCTTGAGCGGGATCGGCTTTCTGTTTGGCCGCCAGATCTTCAATCAGGTGGAGGATCTTTCCACGACCCTGCCCCGCGCCTGGGCGACGGTGCAGGCGCGGTGGGCGGCTTGGCCCTTCGCGAGCGTGGTGCTCGACCAATTGAAGGGCCTGGGGGCCGAGGTCGGGCCCGCGTTGGCGCGCGCCCCCGGGGTCGCCCTGGCGATGGTCTCCGGCTTTGCGACGCTGCTGCTGGTCCTGGTGGCGGGGGTGTTCCTCGCCGTCCATCCCCAAGCCAGCCGCGAGGGTGTGCTGGCCATGATTCCCATGGCGCGCCGAGCCCGGCTGCGCGCGGTGCTGAACGCATGCGGCGCGGCCCTGAACGGCTGGCTGCGGGCCCAATTGGCGTCGATGACGCTTGTCGGCGGGCTCGTGGGCCTTGGGCTTTGGGCGATCGGCGTGCCCGCGCCGGTGGCGCTTGGCCTGATCACCGGCGTCGCCCAGTTCGTGCCGATCGTGGGGCCCATCGCCTCGGCCGCGCCAGCCTTGATCCTGGCCGCGATGCAAGGCGGCCAGACCTTCTGGCTGACCCTGGCCCTTTATGCCGGGGTGTCGCAACTGGAGGCCAATGTCATCACACCGATGGTGCAGAAGAACCTGGCGTCCCTTCCGGTCGTGCTCGGCATCTTCGCGGTCGTGGGTTTGGGTATTGTCTTCGGGCCGCTCGGGGTGCTGTTCGCCACGCCGCTGTGCCTCGTGGCCTACACCGTCATCACCATGCTCTACCGGCAGGACGTCTTGCATGACAAGGACGCCCACGCCCCCGGCCAGGCCAAACCCTAGTTGGCTGCTCAAGACTCGATGCCCGCCGAAGCCGGACGGAGCAGGCCAAGCGTGCAGCATCTTCCCGCTCCAAGCGTTGCCTTCCCAGGAGCGCGCCACGTCCCGCCACACGCCCAGGAGTCCGGCCCATGAGATCCAAATTGCTCAAGCTGGTCGACGACCTGCAGGGCAGCTACTGGTTCTTGCCCTCGATCATGGTCCTGGCCGCTATCGGCCTTGCCAGTGGGATGATCTTCGCCGACACCCACGCTGGATCGGGCTGGATGGACGGGTTGCCCTGGCTCTACGCCGCGCGCCCCAACGGCGCGCGACAGGTGCTCTCGGTGATCAGCAGTTCGATGATCACCGTGGCCGGGACGGTGTTTTCGGTGACCATCGCCGCGGTCGTCTACGCCTCGGGTCAATATGGCCCCCGACTGCTCAGCAACTTCATGAGCGATCGCGGCAACCAAGTCACCCTGGGCACCTTCATCGCGACCTTCGTCTATTGCCTGCTGATCCTGCGGACGATCCGTTCGGCCGACGAGGCCGGCGCTCAAGGCGACTTCGTCCCGAACCTCGCCCTTCTGGTCGGGGTGGCCCTGGCCCTCTGTTCGATCGCTGTCCTGATCTTCTTTATCCACCATGTGCCGCGCCAACTGCATATCAACCACGTCGTCGAGGACGTTGGCGACCGCCTGCTCGCGAGTATCGGCCGCAGCTATCCTGGGGTCGTCGGCGCCCCGGCTCCCGCGCACGCCGCCGACAACGCGCCGCCGTCCATTCCCGCCGCGTTCCGGCCGGACGCCAGCGTGGCCGACGCCGCCAACCGAGCCCTGATCGCCGCCCCAAGCACCGGCTACCTGCAGGTGGTGGAGGACGAGACCCTGATGGCTTTCGCCCGCCAGCACGATCTGGTGCTGCGCCTGCAGCATCAGCCGGGCGATTTCGTCCAGGAGGGTCGTACGATCGTGGAGGCCTGGCCACCGGAACGCTACGACGAGGCCTGCGCCGGGTCGGTGACCCAAGCTTTCGCGGTCGGCTCCAGGCGCACGGCGCTGCAGGATCTGCGGTTCCTGATCGACGAACTCGTCGAGATCGCCGGCCGTGCGCTGTCGCCGGGCGTCAATGACCCGTTCACGGCCCTGACCTGCCTGGACTGGCTGGGAGCGGCCTGCTCGGATTTGGCGCAACGGCGACTGCCGTCACCGCTGAGAGTGGATGAGGACGGCGCGTTACGGGTGATCACCCATCCCATAACCTTCGAGACCTACATGGAGCGCGGCTTCGGAGCCCTGGCCCAGTACTGCGCCGGGGACATGGTCGCCGCGCTCGGCTTCCTCCGGGCGTTGGGCGCGGTGTCGCTCGGCTGCGATGACCCCGCCCGGCTCAAGGGGAGCGCGTAGCCTGCTCCGATTGCACATACGCAGCCGATGTCTCGCGCCCGTGGCGACCGGCCAGTTCATCACTTCCACGAGCAATGTCCTTCGCGCCTATCCCGACGGCAAGGTTAGGGTGCAATCGAAGGGGCCGCTGCTGGGCGTCGATGGTCGGCGGTCGATCCCTGACCCCGTCAACCTTGGCTGAGAGGACTTAAATCTCACCGACTGCGGGATCCGCCTCGGCGAGTTGTTGCCGACGCCAGAAAGCGGCCCCTTCAAAGAGCCATCGATGAGTCAGGCGCGGTAGCCCCTCCTGACTCATCGATCTCGATCTCCCAGCGGTCGTCGCCGGAGCCGCCCATGTAAGTGTGAGACGCCGGATGCAAATCCAGCGAATACGGCATTATATTACCGTCACTCCCACTCAATCATGATTTTAAGCCCAGTGAATTGAAATCACTGGGCTTTTTTAATAACGCGTTTGTGTTTACCCGTGATCAATACCGGTAAATAATAGCGTTTTGATTTTAAATAGGAATTTCTACATTTGACAAATACACATCACTATGATCGCGCACTTTAGTTTCGCCTACAAGCTGGCTCCGCCTATGCGCGTTTACTTTCAAGAACGTTCGCTGACATTCGCCAGCCAGCACGCCATGCTGATCTGATCAGGCAGCCGTCCCCAGGTACTCGCCGTTAGCGAGAATTGGGATCGACGGACGTGAAAAGCCCTTGTGCAAATTGCGTTGCGGATCAGCTTCCAACTTGATCAGTAGCGCTTGAAATTCCTCAAGCGAGCGTACCGCCAGTACGGGAGCAAGACGGGCGAAGAAGGCGGCGGATTCAGCCCGGCTGAAGAGCGCGAAGGGGTGACGACGACGTGAGGCGTAAACCAGAGTCTCGGGATGCCAACTCCCCCATTGGGAGCGCGGTCGCTGGGTGGCGTTGGACCGCAGATAGATCACGAACTCTGCCTGCATGATGTCTTCGAAACTGATCGCATGGCCTTCATAGTCCTCGCGGTAGAGATCGGCGCGGGGGTCGGCGCTGCCAAGGTTCAAGACCGCGTTGCGTCGCTCCAGCATCATCGAATGGCGTTGGAATCCCGTGAAGTCGTGCGCCGAGCGTCCAACGCCATAGTCGGCGTCACGCATCAGATAGGAACGCGACAAAGCGCGCTCGACCAGATCGAAGCGTTCTTCGCGCAGACCAAGGGCGATGGTGGTCAGGAAGAGTTCGCCGACGACGATCTTATGGGCGTCTTGGTCCTCGTCGGAAAACGCGCCGGGGCGGTCCGGTCGCGCCATCAAGTCAGCGAGAACCTCCAGACCGCGCAGTAACTCGTCGGCCAAACGGATGTCGTTGGTGAAGCGCATCACGGCCAGGGCCACGTCCTGGGCCTGCCGCACATACGGACGCATCAGGCCAACGGCCTCCAGGATGTCGTCCCCTCGTGCCTGACCTTCCTTTTCGACGGGCTGGATCAGTGCCAGTTCGTCCCTCAAGCCTTCATAAAATTCACGCAAGAGGCCCAGGGCATGGGGTCGCTCGTTGCGAACGGCATCCTCCAGTCGCTTGGCTCGAGAAGCCAGGGCTGAAGCGATCGGCGCGTTGGCGGCGATGTGGGCCGGCAGCTTGCCGAGCTTGGGTTTCACATATTGTGGTTTGTCGACCAGCCAGCGCAGCAGTTCCTCATAGGCGGTCTCGAAGAGGTCATCCGACTGGAAATTGAAATAGATGCGGCCGCCATAAAACACCGGGACATAGGCCTTGCCGTCGGGGTCCAACTCCCTGATCACCGCGGCGTATTTGTCCTGGGCACTCCGCCCATAAAGTTCAGGGGAGATGATTTGGCTTTCGACGCCGACGCCGCCGGACCGGCCGTTGGCCTTTTCGGCGTAGATCCTGTCGCAGACCATGACCACCTTCCGGATGGTCTTGTCCGTGACCATCTGCTCCATAAAGGCATAGGCGTCGTGGCCCGGCTTGAGGTCCCATTTGTCCACGATGACATCGACGCCGTCTTCTCGCAGTCGCGTCGCCAGGGCCAGGACCCACGAGGAATGCATGGCCGACGACCAAGAGTAGGAGATGAAGGCGCGGGCGGGCGCCTCGGCGTCTTGGTCGGTCATCTTTGGGCCCACCCTAAGGATTCGCCCCCAAGCTTAACGATGAAACCCGGGTGGACCAGAGCAAGCCGAGCTCTCCAACCCTATGGCGCCGTGGGTCGAAGCCGGTCCACCGTTCCCAGCAGGACGAAGACGCTGGCCGCAGACGCGAAGCACGATAAAGCGGACCCATGCCTGCTCCCCTGCTCCTCGCCGCCGCCATCATCGCCTGCAACGCGCCCAAGGTTCATGATGGCGATACGCTGCGCTGCGGATCGGAAAGCGTCCGGCTGTTCGGCGTCGACGCCCCGGAAGTCCGCCGCGGCGCGACACCGGCCGAACCCCTGGCCTACGAGGCCCGCGACGAACTCGTGCGCCTGACGCGAGGACGGGTCGGTTGCCGCTTCGTGGACCGGGACCGCTACGGCCGGTTCGTAGGCCGCTGTTGGTCGGACGCTTCGCCCGACCTGAACGCGGCGCTGATCCGCTCTGGCTTGGCCACGGAATACCGCCGCTACAGCAAGGGCCTCTATGCGGCGGCGGAGGCCAAGGCCCGCGCCGAGGGCCGCGGCGCATGGGCCGCCCCAACGCCCGTCCCGTTGAAATCGCCCGCCACGCCCTGACCCACGAATTCGTGAGGATGACGGCCGCCGACCAATCCGGACCCGAGGCGTTATCGACCGCGAGACTGGACGAGGACGGGAGACCCAGCATGATCGAGCGGACCTTCGAGCCCGGAGAACAGGTGCTGCGCACGGGCGCGGACCTGCCCCATCTCGGCGTTTTCAACGGCCAAGTTTACGAGGTCGAGGACTTCGCGCGCCACCATGCCGAAGGCCTCTATGTCCGGGGCGTGCCCGAGGGCCTGGACCCGGCCTGTTTCCAGCCGCACGAACTCTAGCGTTCGCGGCCCCGGGGGCCTTCGCTAGGAACGCTTGGCGAGTCCCGGGCGGCGAGCCCCGCCGTTGTCGGTCAGCACAGGCAGGATGTCGGCGCGCCGCATCGCCTCGGCGCGAACAGCTTTGACATGCCGGGTGTGGGCCTCGCACGGATTGTCCCTGACGTTCAACGGCAAGGGCAGGCCCGAGGCGAGGATGCGCCGCTCCAGCAGCCAGGGCTGATCGGTCTCCTGCCAGGTCACGAAGGCATGCTGGTCCATCCAGCGATCCAGGACCTGTTCGCCGGCATTGCCGAAGGTGTAGCGCTCGCCCGACCCGACGCGCCGCAAGGCGATGCCGAGGGTGTCGCCGAGCAGGCAGCCCAGCGTCTTGCGCAAGGTCGAGCCGGCGGCGTTGCCCGCATAGTGGGTGCGCAGCCGCTGGCGCAGGGTCGATCGGGACGGCGCCCGGCCGTTGGCCGGCGGTTCCTTGGGCGAGATGCCGACATAGAGCAGGCAGAGATCGCCATCCTGGTGGCAGCCGGTCCGATCGACCGCACCTAGAGGGCCATCGAAGTACCAGGCGTAGACACCTGCCGCCGCCGGCGCGAGGGATGGCCTTGCGAGGACGTCCTGGCGCGACCACAGCCGCGCGCCGGCGCCGACACCGGGAAAGGTCGCCAGGTTCAGCACCGATCCGAGAACCGGTCATAGGCTTCGATCCGCCGGCTGAGCAGCTCGATCTCCCCGCGATAGATCTCCTTCTGTAGAAACGACAGTTCCTCGTCCTTTTGCGCGTCGGCCACGTCGATGTACCAGCAGCGCGGCGGCACGCCATCGTCGCCATTCCAGCGATAGCCGCGAGCCTTGAGCAGGTCCTTCATCGCGAATGGCGAGTTCTCGGCCCAGATGCGCCAGGTGGGCGTGCGCGCGGTTTCGAGAAGCTTGGCCAGCGCTGGAACGCCACTCTTGGGCAGGTCGATGGCCAGCAGTTCGATCGCCGCCGCGCAGTCGTTGACCGCCCGGTGGCGGTCGTAGAAGAAGCCAGCCCCGGCGGCGAGGTAGCCGAGTTTCACCCCCTCGTGACCCTCGGCGCTCCAGTCGACCTGGGTCATCGAGCAGGCCCAGGGCTTGGTCCGGAACACCTCGCAGAACCGCTCCAGGAAGCGGCGGTCGAAGGCGGCGTTGTGGGCGATGACCAGGGCGGCCGGCGCCGCCGCGGCGGTCACGGCGTCCGGGTCGATGGACTTGCCCGCCACCATGGCGTCGTCGATGCCGGTCAGGGCGGTGATTTCCGCAGGGATCGGCTCGGCCGGCTGGCGAAAACCGTGGAAGGGCTCGCCGGTCTCGTAGATCCGGCCGTCGAGACCGTAGCGGAACGGGACCATGGCCAGTTCGATGATCTCGTCGCGGCGCGGATCCAACCCCGTGGTCTCGACGTCGACGAACAGGCCCCAGCGGGTGGCGATCCCATCGGGAACGACGATCGGCGGCCTTGGACCCAGCCGGCGCAGCACCCGGTATTCGCCGCTGGCCCGCAGGGCCGCCGCCATCGCCTCCAGATCCAAGTCCTGCTCCGCCATCTCCTCCGCATATCACCGCTGACGCGGGCCAGACCAGCCGCGCGCCGCCCCCGCCAGCCGAGGTTTCGCGCTCCGGTCGATTGACTCCGCTCGATCATTTGGAACATTTAGAGAACATTCTGGAAATCCGCCATGTCCCCTCCCCTTCGCCGTGGGCGCCTCGCCGCGCCCACCGGCCAGCCACCTCGCGTCTGGCGCCGCTGCATCGAGATGCTGACCCGCCAGCGCGAGCGAACGGGCGATCTTTCGAGCCGAACGCTCTATTTCACCTTCCCGGGCGCCAACGGCCATGCCCGCAGCCGCGTGACGTTCGTCTCGCCCGAGCACGTCCCCGATTTCGCCGGCGAGACGGCTTGGTTCGAGATGGAACTGACGGCCGGGGTTCCCTGGTCCTATTGGCGCGCCGCGCGCCAAGTCGATCCGCCCGCGTCCTCGTCGACCGCGAAACGCGAGGCTCCCTGATGAGCCTTCAGCCCAGTCTCTTTGACCTGCCGCCGCCTCCGCCCAAGGCCATGCCCGCGGGCTTCCGATACCAGCCCGACCTGATCACCGCCGAGGAGGAAGGCGACCTGGCGCGGCGGTTCGCGGCCCTGGACTTCAAGCCCTACGAACATCTGGGTTATCTCGGACACCGGCGCATCGCCGCGTTCGGCTGGCGACGCGACGCCGGTGGCGCCCTGGTCGAGACCGGCGAGGCCCTGCCTGATTTCCTCATGCTCCTGTTGGACCGGGTCGCGGCGTTCACGGGCCTGGCCCGCGAGACCTTCCGGCACGCCCTGATCACCGAATATGCGCCGGGGGCCGGGATCGGCTGGCATCGCGACCGCGCCCCGGCCGTCGCCATCGCCGGCGTCTCGCTGCTGTCGCCCTGTACCTTCCGCCTGCGCCGCAAGACCGGCGACAAATGGCACCGCGCCTCGATCCTCGCCGCACCGCGTTCGGCCTATCTGATGAGCGGGCCATCCCGCAGCGACTGGCAGCACAGCATCCCGCCAGTCGAGGCCCTGCGCTATTCGGTGACCTTCCGGACGGTTCGCGCCTGAGGCAAACCGCTCAAGCATGGTCCCCTTTCGTTCGGACACCGCTACACTCGCCATCATGGCCGGCGACGGGATTCGCAAGATCATTCATATCGACATGGACGCCTTCTATGCGTCGGTCGAACAGCGCGACGATCCCAGCCTGAAAGGGCGACCGCTGGCGGTCGGCCATGGCGCCCGGCGCGGCGTGGTCGCCGCCGCCAGCTACGAGGCCCGCAAGTTCGGTGTCCGCTCGGCCATGCCCTCGACGACCGCCCTGGCCAAGTGTCCGGACCTGGTGTTCGTGCCGCCGCGCTTCGAGGTCTACAAGGCCGTCTCGCGCCAGATCCACGCGATCTTCGCCGACTACACCGACCTGATCGAGCCGCTGTCGCTGGACGAGGCCTATCTCGACGTCACCGAAAACCGCCGCGGCCTGACGACCGCCACCGACACCGCCCAGGAGATCCGGGCGCGGATCCTGGCCGAGACCGGCCTGACCGCCTCGGCAGGGATCTCCTACAACAAGTTCCTGGCCAAGCTGGCCTCGGACCAGCGCAAGCCCAACGGCCAGTTCGTCGTGCCCCCGGGCAAGGGCGAGACCTTCGTCCAGTCCCTGCCGATCGGCCGATTCCACGGGGTCGGCGCGGTGACCGAGGCCAAGATGAAGCGGCTGGGCGTCCACACCGGCGAGGACCTGCATCGCCAGAGCCTGGCCTTCCTGCAGCATCATTTCGGCAAGTCGGGGCCTTGGTACTACGGCATCGCGCGCGGCGAGGACCATCGCGCCGTCAATCCCGACCGGGTGCGCAAGTCGTCGGGTTCGGAGACCACCTTCGACCAGGACCACACCGAACCCGAACCCATCGAGGCCGGCGTCCTAGCCATGGCCGACGACGTCTGGGCCTGGTGCGAGAAGACCGGCGCCCGGGCCCGAACGGTCACGGTGAAGATCAAATGGGCCGATTTCCAGCAGGCGACCCGCAGCCGCTCCCTGCCCTCGCCCGTCGCCGACCGCCAGACTCTGCGTCAGGCGAGCCTGGACCTGATCCGCTCGGTCTATCCGCCCCGCCTGGGCATCCGCCTGGTCGGGGTCACCCTGTCGAACTTCGATCAGGAGATTGCCCTTCGGGACGAGCAACTGGGGCTGGGCTTCGACGCGGCCTGCGTCAATCAGCCCGCAGCGCGGGTCGCCCACCATGCTTAAGGTTCAAACCATGCCGCCAAGACGCCGCCCGACCGCCCGCCTGCTCACGCCCGTCGGCTTGGCGGGCCTGCTGGCGGCCGCCGCCCTGGCCGCCGTCATCGGCCTGGGCCTGATGGTCGTCTTCCAGCCGCGCTAGCCGAAATCCGACATGCGGCGCGCGGCGCTCAACGGATCGACCAGGGTTTGACCGCCGCCAGCATCAGGCCCAGCGACACCGCATAGGCGACCGCGACGACACCCGGCGGCGCCTGGTTGAACACCAGGGTCCAGCCGCCGACGATCACCCCGGCCGGCAGGACGGCGACTAGCAGGCAGCCGATCCAGATCATCGGCGGGATAGCCCACGCCGGCAGCCAAGCCGCTTCCTCGTCGTCATACCAGCCCATGGCCGCCCCCGGATCCACAACCCGGAAGAATAATACACGCTTGAGGCGACCTGAACATCACCTCACGACCCGGCGTGAACCCGGCCCCGCCGAAGCGGGGCCGAACCGTTCAATAGTCCTGCGCCAACATGATCGTCAGCACCCGGCGCGTCACCGCCGGATCGGCCGGATCGGGCGAGCCGAACGCCAGGGCCAGATCGTAATAGTCGATCTTCCAGAACAGCGCCTGGCCCTCGACCGTCACCGCGCCGAAGTCGTGCTCGCCATAGGGGTCGTTCCCGGCGTCGAAGCGGTCCTGGGCCCGCACGGCCCGCACCGCCGCGCCGATGAAGGCCAGGCCCAGGGCGTGGACCCCAGCCGTCATGACCCAGCCCGGACCCGGCTGGCGGCGGAAGGCGTCGTTGAGGGCGGCGATGGCCTTGGACTTGGCGTCGGCGGCTTGGGGATCGGCGGACATGGCTTGCGCTCCTTTCGGGCGCGCCCCTGCGGCGCGCCGGACGCAAGCGGGTCCGGCCGGCAAAGCCGGCGCCGGCCAGGCCGGGCCGAAGGCCCGCCGCGCAGCGGGGCGCGCTGCACGCAGCGAAGCGAAGGAAGCAAGCCGCCTTGCGGGCGCCGGCGCCGCCGGCCAGGGACCAGCGTCCGGCGCGCCGCAGGGGCAAGTCCCGCGCGCGCACCCTTCGCCAAAGCCCTGGATCGCCGACGCCGCCGAAGTGTCCTAGACCGGCTTGGCTAGACCGGCTTGGCGCCGGGCGTGCCGCACTTGGCGAACTTGCCCTTGGCGTCGCGACATTGGGCGGCAAAGGACGGACTGGAGACAGCCAAGGTCAGTAAGGCAGCTGCGGCCAGGGCGAGAGTACGGCGCATCGATCAGTCTCCGGTCGGGGGATCCGACATCGGAGGCCGACCCAGGTTCGATGACGCTTTCGAGGCGCAACTCGCCGCATCCGTGCGTTTTCGAATTGAGTCCCGCCCAGATCGGAATAGCGTCGCCGTGCCGACACCAGATCGGCTCGGGGAAACGTCATGAAGCTGATCGTCGCCGCCACGCTAGTCGCCTTGGTCGCCACGCAAGGGAACGCCTCCTTTCTCGCGCGGTACAAAAATCGTCTCGCAGGTCGAACTCTTTTGGTATGACGCTGGAAGGTTTTGCGGCCCAGCCTAGGATGCAAGATGATCGCAGTCAGGTCGTTACGCGCGAAACTCTCTCGCTTCGTGCATGGCTAGGCGCCAGGGAAACGCGACATGGCTTATGACATCAGCATCGACAAGTCCGACAACCTTGGTGACATCGAGACCAAGCTCGGACAAGCCAAAGCGCAAGCTGGCGCGACATCGCAGATGTTTCGCGCCCGAGTTCCCAGCGACCATAGGTCGGCCTTTTTCAAGGACATCTGGACGGCTACGGCAGTGGCCTCGGGAATGAACGGCCATTCCGCCGCCGAATTGGTCGCCTGGGGCTTGAAAGACTGGTCCAATCAGGACGACGAGGAGGGCTTCGCGCTTTCCTATCCGTGCCTTATCGCGCTGCAACGCGGCGCGCGGGTGATCGCGGACGCAAAATCACACCCGGAGCTCGATGGCCTGCATGTCAAACGCTCCATCAGCCGCCTGGGCGGTGTGATCGGCGCGGGCGCTCGTCAGCGCACAGTTGTGGAACTTGATCCCGACTTTCCCAGCGCGGCGCGACTGACCAGCGGTCCTAGACGTCGCGACGTCTTTTTTGAGTTCGTTCGGGGCGTTCTGGTGGACTTGGAAATCGGCCCCATGGCGCGCAAACCTTTTGCGCCCACCGCACGGGAAAACCCCGCCAAGGGTACTATCCTTGAGTTTCTGTATGAGTTGCACGCCAACGCCTCCGAACACGGCCGGGCAAGTTCGAACGCCCGCTTCTTGCGTTTGCAGAAGCACCAATACCCACATCGTGATGTGGCGATGTCGCGCGCGCCCCATTTCGAGGAGCTGACGGCCTATCTGGCGTCTCAGCCGGCCAAGCCCTCCAATGGAATGTTCAACCTCGTCGAGGCCAGTGTCTCGGATTTTGGCCCTGGGATCGTCGACGGTTTCCTTCCGAGTTTCGCCGGCGGCGGGCATCGGCAACGCCGCCGAGAAGACGTGCTGGAAGATCTCCTCCACAAGCAGCTCAGCAGCAAAAGCAGCGACCCCAATGCCGGCCTAGGCATCGGGCAGGCCTTGGCCGCGGCGCGCGAAATGGACGCCTTCGTGTCCTTGAGGACGGGCGAGTTCTGGCTGACGATGCAAGGCCGGGCGAGCGATGGCGCACGACTGAAGTTCCGTCCAGGTCCGTTCCCACAGGTCGTCGGCACGCACTGGCAATTGCTCTTGCCAGACCGGTCCGCCGGCGCGGACCGTGCATAGCTTCACCTTACATTTCGACGGCGACGACGATGCGCTTGTCGAGGCCCAGGTGGTGCAAGCCCACAAGGGCATGTCACTGCGCACGGTCTTCGACGAGATCTACGATCTCAATCTCGATGGCCGCCTCCGCACGGAGATGCTCATCGTGCGCCTTCCGGTCGACGAGCAGTGGACATTGAGCGATCTCGAGGCCCTCGACGACGAGCGCACAAAGGTCTTGTTCGAGGGACGAGAGGCGGATGTCTTCAGCCGCATTCGTGATCGCGCGGTGCATATTCTGATGTCGCACGGCGGGCACCATGCCCTGACGGGCAATCTCAATCCCCATTGGACCGACGATCCGCTGGCGACATACGGCATTATCCCCGCAGACGCGCTCACGGCTATCCGCAAGGCTGAGTTCGAACACATCCTGGAGCGATCGCGCGCCATCCTCACGGGACCATCGGGATCTCGATTTCGAGCGCCCAGCGGCCGGCTGCTCAAGAGTTTCGTGCGCGTGGGCAACATCCAGTACGATCGCGACGCCGTTGACGCGATCTTCTTTTGGATGCTGCCCCATATGGAGGGCGTCGGCGCCATTCTCACCGACACTTGGTCCATCTCCTCAATCGGCTTCAACTTGGCTCGACTGGCGAGTGTCTATTTCGGCGGACCGCCGCGCGTAGTCGAAATGCTGCCCAGCTACAATGACGGTTCCGATGCGGCGAAGCTGAGAGCCCGCGCCGTGATCGAACGCCTGGACGCGGACTATGTCGCGACGGGATCGGATCTCAGCACTGTGCTCTGTGTCATTAGCGCGACCCAGACCGGCAGCCTGGAACGGCACCTGACCAACATCTTCAGTACCTCCGAGCATGTCTTGGAACCACGGTTTGTCGCCATTTTCGCTCTTGGCGATACGAACCTGCCCAGCCTGCACGACCTGCATCTCGATCCACGCTTCACCGTGCTGGAAGAGGAAAAGGAGCTTCCGAGCGCGCCGGTCGCCATAGACCCGCAAGTCTATTTCCCCCTGCAATTCGAAGACACGATCATCGACATCAACAAGGCAATTGCCGACAAGTCCCGAGATTTCTTCGATCGATACGTGGGCGCTGGATTGATCGAGGTGCACCGCACGCATGAGGAAATCAGCCGGTCACGACACCATGCGATCCACCTGGCGACGGAACGCCTCCTGAACGTCACCGAGTTTGTTACGCTCTACGAGGCCGAGCTCGCCAAATTGCCGAGCCCGCCTCGCCTGATCATCAGCCCGCCGCACCCGGCGGGCTGCGCGCTCGCCAGTCATGCCCAAGACTATTTCAAGCGCCACGGGACCGACGTCGATCGATACGAGCACCCCAATCTCTACTTCCCGCAGGATCATTTGACGGAGGAGGATACGGCTCTTCGCGCGTTCCTCGCCGACGCCACCCCGGATGACGCCCTGTTGATCGTGGACGACGTCTGCATCACTGGCACCCGTTTGTCACAGTATCAGCGCTATATCCGGACCGAAGGCTATCGCGGACGCATCGACTACCTGGTGGGCGTGTCTCGCCCTGCGCACCCCGATGCCTGGAACAACCTGCAACGCTGCTTGCGCTTCAGGCCAGATGGCCTGCCGCGGCATACCGTTAGCAGCGTCGACACCGTCCTTCTGCCCGACTGGCGCGACGACGAGTGTCCCTGGTGCCGAGAAAGACGCCTCTATGAATCCTGGAATGCCAAGGCAGCGCTGCCGGAGGCTTTGCTCGAGCGTCTTGAAGCTTTGTCGCTGGGCGCCGCAACCGGCCTCACCGAAGACCTCTACCTGAGACTTCCCGGCCTTGAGCCTCTGACGCTGGGCCCTCAATCCTTGTTTGCCAACGAGGGCGCGGCCCAGGCGGAAGTGTTCACTGCCATCGCCGCAGCCCTCCAGCATCTCCGCTCGTCGCCACCCGCCGATCGCCTGCCGCTGGGACCACGCCGCTTCCCCGTTTCGACGGTTCTGGATCACAGCGACTACCTGACGAAGAAGTGGACCGACTCCATCCTCCGGGCGACGATGCTGCGCGCCGCGACGGCCGACGAACTGGTGTATGCCTCGAACGCCACCGAGGCGGAGCGCACCAAGGCTCTAACCGATCTCGTCATCGCGCCAGGTCAAGGTGAGCACGAGATCGCACTGGAAGTCCTGCTGGCGGCCAACCTCGGAAAATGCCAGCTGGATGTCGACGGCAACATGATCGCCGCAGTGGGCAGATTTGGTTCCGCAGATGTCACGTCCTACCTGTTTGCGCGACTGGGGAGCGAACAGTGAGCCCTGTCGATGGGCTCAGCTTGCCAAGACCCCATAGACTTCCTAGCGTCCCACCCTATGGCCCTATCCGCTCCCCCCGACGACACCGCCAAGGCGGAACCTGTCTTCCAGACGCGGCGTGCGACCGTGCCTGCGATGGAGGCGTTGCTCTTCGAGACGCTTCCGGTGCTGGATCACGGCTTCCTGCGGGTCATCGACTATATGGGCGACGACAACGCGATCGTTCAGGCCGCGCGAGTGTCCTATGGCCGCGGAACGAAGGCGACTCGCGAGGACCGCGGCCTCATTCGCTACCTGATGCGTCACTGGCACACGACGCCGTTCGAGATGTGCGAAATCAAGCTGCACGTGAAGCTGCCGATCTTCGTGGCCAGGCAGTGGATTCGGCATCGCACCGCGAACGTAAACGAGTATTCGGCGCGTTATTCCGTGCTCGACAAGGAATTCTATATCCCCGCCCCAGAGCATCTGGCGGCGCAATCGACCGGTAACCGGCAGGGTCGCAGCGCGATCCTCAGTGGAAATGAGGCCGACCAAGTGGTCCGTCTCCTTCGGGAGGACTCTGAGCGAAGCTACGAGAGCTACCAGTGGCTTCTCAATGATGGTGACGAAGGGGGTTCCGCCGACCCCGACAGGCTGGGACTGACGCGCGAATTGGCGCGGATCGGACTTTCACTCAACACCTACACCCAATGGTATTGGAAGACCGATCTCCACAACCTGCTTCACTTCCTGAGACTAAGGGCGGATCCGCACGCACAGTACGAAATTCGAGCTTACGCCGACTCTCTTCTCGATGTTGTGCGCCAGTGGGTCCCCCACACGTATGAAGCCTTCCAGGACTACCAACTCAACGCTGCGACTCTATCGTCGATGGCCCTGGAGCTGGTGCGCCGCCGCTTGCGAGGCGAAACCGTCACCTTCGAAAACTCTGGGCTCTCCAAGCGGGAATGGGATGAATTTCTAGTGCTGTTCGATTTCGCCCCGACCGCGTGACGCCGTCCTGGACCGGCGCACGCAAACGTCCCAGAGCCGTCATATCTCACCCGTCCCCTCCACGCTCGCCGCCACGGATCGGTCCAGCGACGCCGCCGAGATGATCGCCCGGAATTCGTCGAGGATCTCCGGATGCCGCGAGCGCAAATAGCGCTCGATCTCCTCGTTGTTGACCAGCCTGGCCAGATAGCCCGACGCGATGACCAGATGCAGAACGTCGTCGCCGTAGGAGGCTTCCAGCGCCTTGAAGTCCTGGGTCAGGGACGACATCTCCCGCTCCATCCGCGCCATCTGCTCGGAGGTCATGCCGCCGATCTTCTTAGGTCTGTCCGGGTTCACCAGATCGAGCTGACGCGTCGCGGCCAACAGGGCCTTGGCATAGGCGGAGGTGAAGTTCCCGGCCGAGATCATCAGTTCGGCGACCTCGATCTGGCGCATGGCCTTCATCTTGCGCAGCACCTCGAAGGTCACCGGATTGACCAACCGGTCCTTGAGGAGTTCGATCACCTCGGGCGCGACGCCGTCAAGCAGGGTTCGACGACGCTTGATGGACCGGACATCAACGTCCAGGGCGCGGGCCAGCTTCTCCTCGGAGACCCCGCGCTCCAGCGCCCTGACGATCATGTAGTGCTCCTGGATGGTCGCCAGGCGGTTGACGCGCTTGTTGTAGGTGAAGGCCTCGTCGTCGGCCGCCAGCAGGCAACGGGTCTCCCGTTCGCCAAGGTCGCGCAGGATGGCGTGGCGAACATGGCCGTCGAGCAGCATGTAGGGCCCGCCGCCCGGCGAGCGGACGACGACCAGCGGCTCGATGACCCCGACCTCGGCGACCGACTGGGCGATGCGCCGATACTTGACCGAGGCCCTGACCTTGTCGGCGAGCTTGCGCATCGGCAGGATTTCATCGAGCGGGATGGTGAGCAGATCCCGCTCGAAGGCGACCTTGACCTCGTCCATCGTCAAGCCCCGGCCACGCCGAGCCGCTCGGCCAGTGGTTTGGGCAGGGTGTGCATGGCCTCGGCGCGCAGCAGAGTGACGAAGTGCTCGTCGCCGAGCAGGCGACGCAGGCCGTTGACCACGAACAGCAGCCGGCTCTGGGCCAGAGCGGCCTTCTTGACCAACAGCTTCTGGCGATCGGTTTCCTTGCGATAGGCGCGGACCAGAGAGTCGGCCGTCACCCGCACCCGCAGCCCGCCGCCCCGCGAGCCGCTGTGGCCGGCCTTGCCGCTGGTCTTGCGCTGCTCGATGATCCGGCGGATCGCCAACACCTGATTGCCCGGCAGCGCCTTGTTCTCATAGGCCTCAGTCAAGGCGCCCTGCACCTCGGCGTCCCCGGCCTTGGCGATCTCCATGGCGACGCTGTGCGGGATCAGGCCGCGTTCGACGGCGTTGATCAGCCGCTCCTCGCCGTTCTCCAGCAGAAAGCAGATGGCCCAGATATATTCGGGACTGAAGTCAGTCTTGCGTGCGATCTCCGCCGTCGAGTAGCCGCGCTCCTTGAGGGCGCCGATCTCGCGAACCAGTTCCAGGGGCGTGTGCTGGCGCCTGGCGAGGTTCTCCACCAGGCTCATCACGAAGCAGTCCTCCTCGGAGGCCTCCGTGACGATCGCCGGGATATGCGACTGGCCCAGCGCCAGGAAGGCCTCCAGCCGCCCCTGACCGCAGATCAGGTCATAGCCCGAGCCGTCTGGCCGCTGGCTGACGGTGATCGGCTTCTTCAGGCCCAGATTGGCGATGCTGGTGACCAGTTCCTGGAACACCCGCTTGTTGCGCGAGCGCGGATTGAGAACGGTGATGTCGGCGATAGCGATCGATTGGATTTCGGGGGCGTGGTCGCTCATGCCGCGCTCCTCAGGCTGGCGCGGCGCGTCAGGTCAAAGAAGGGGTCGAGGTCGTCGAAGCGATAGGCGTCAAGGAAGACGCCGTTCTCCTCGCTGAGCCGCAACTTGGCCGCTGCGCCCAGATCGATCCACGGCAGCAGATAGTAGTCTTGGACGGCGGCGTTCTCGCCATCCATGCGCGCGACGATGGTGATGTCGGGCTTGAGGCTGGTGTCGAGCCGGATCTTCCATCGCGAATGGCCCGCCGCGGTGCGGGCGCAGCGCACGATGGCCAGGGAGGCCGAAAACTCCTCGTTGATGGTCAGAAGATCGGTGACGGGATCGACGCGAACGCTGGCCCCGAGCGCCTCGATGCTGGCGATGGTCCGCTCGACGACCTGCGGATGCAGCAGGCGCAGGGCCCGGTTGGTCTCCAGATAGCGATAGTCGCGGCTCGTGGCGTAGCCGACCATCTGATAGGCGCGCACCAGACTGCCGAAGCGGTGGCGATAGGTCGAACTGGACGGCATGTCCTCCAACTCGTCGATGATCAGGCCGGAAAGGCACCCTCGCTGCGCCAGCAGCCCGGTCAGACGTTCCAGAAGCTCGGCGTCGGTGAACCGGCGGCTGCGCTCCTCGATGATCCGGCGGGCGGCGATGAAGAAGTCCGGATCGACGATGCCCTCGAACGCGGCCTCGGCCCGGATCCATTGCTCCGGCTCGTTGACCACCCGCCGCTTCTTCAGCTTGAAGGAGACGCGGTTGTAGACGTTGTTGCCGACATATTTTTCGTTGGTCAGGACCTGATGGACGGTGCCGCGCGTCCAGGGCCGTTCAAGATCGGTCAGGACGCCCTCCCCGTTCAGCAACAGGGCGATCTCGCGCTCGGACCGACGGTGCAGCACGAACATCCGGTAGATGCGCTGGACGACCTCGATCTCTTCGGCCGGACCGGGCACGAGCACGACCCGATCGGTCTGCAGGCTCTTGTGCTCGCCGCGATCCAGCAACGCCTTGGGTCGGCGGTGCTCGTCGACCAGCTGCCGGCGCAAACCAAAGCCGGCGGGCCCGCCCTGACGGAAGCCGAGATTGATCAGCCGGCACTGACCGGTGAAGACCTTCACCGACAGTTCGCGGCTGTACTCGCCGGCCATGGCCCGCTTCATGCTTTTGATGATCGTGGCGCTGAGGCTGCCGTCGTTCTCGAACTGCTCGGCGCAGTAGTGGACGGTGATCCCCGCCTCGCGGCACAGGAACTCGTAATAGGCGCCCTCATCGGCGTCCTGGAACCGTCCCCAGCGGCTGACGTCATAGACGAGGATGGCGGAGAAGTCGGCGCGGCCGGCCTGGACGTCGGCGATCAGCCGTTGGAGCGCCTCGCGGCCATCGAGCCGCAGACCGCTCTTGCCCTCGTCGGCATAGGTCTTGACGATCTCGAACCCTCGGGTCTCGGCATAGCGCTCGATGATCTGGGCCTGGTTCTCCGTCGAATACTTCTGATGTTCGGTGCTCATCCGGACGTACTGGGCGGCGCGCGCACGCCCCCCGCCCGGCAGATCACCGCTCAGCTCACTTTTCATGTCCCAACACCACCTGGTTTGCTCGTCACCCGATCGGAGCACATCGGCTCCGGTCGAACCGTAGGTTGGTAGGCGTGGGTATGTCGCGTTCGCAGAAGGACCGAAAACTTCGGTCAGATTCGGGAAAAACTTTTCCGCCGAGCCCTCAGTCGGCTCACGGTTTCGACTTCGTGGAGGCCATCGCCCAGGCCTTGCGGCGCGAGTTCGGCGGCAGTCCGGCGGCGGTGAAGGTCGTGGTGCGGCTGACCCGCGCCAACCCCCGCGCGGTGCGCAACTGGTTCGCCGCCAACAACGGTCCCAGCGGCGAAAACCTGGTCGTGCTCCTGCGTCACTCCGAGGAAGTGCTTGAGACCGTCCTGTTCCTGGCCGGCCGCCACGACCTGATCACGGCCCGCAAGCTGGCCGGGGCCCGAGAGAAGCTGCGGGAGATGATCGAGATGATCGACGATCTCCAGGCCGGATGAGGCGGCAGCACATGCAAAGCCAACATCGCCTGCCTGGTGCATGGACTTGGAAACTTCACGCCAGCCGCTACCAGACGCCCCCGTCTCGTCCGTCAGCCAGGGACGAACAAACGGAGCGCCCGCACCTTGGCCAACCCCACACCCCACCCCGTCGACCTGCATGTCGGGTCGCGCATCCGCCTGCGCCGCAAGATGGCTGGCATCAGCCAGAGCCAGCTTGGCGAGGCGCTGGGCCTGACCTTCCAGCAATTGCAGAAATACGAGCGCGGCTCCAACCGGATCAGCGCCTCCAAGCTGCATGCCGTGGCGCTGCACCTGCAGACGCCCATCGCCTGGTTCTTCGAGGGTCTGGCCGATCCGGCGACCGACGACGAAGCCGGCCAGCGCCTGGCCGACATGCACGGCTTCCTGAACAGCCCCGAGGGCGCCGAACTGGCCGTGGCGCTTCCGCGCCTGCCGCCCCGCCAGCGCCGCCAGGTCCTGGCCCTGGTCAAGAGCCTGGCCGGCCTGGACGATCTGGCGCAAAGCGCCTGATCTTCAGGCCTTGCGGGTCTTGCGCCCTCGGGTGAAGCCCCGGTCGGTCTCCATGAACCGCGCCAGCATCGGCACGATCAGCTTGACGGGTTCTGCGACCTTGGTCCCGGTCTCGGCGGCCAGCACCTTGCCGTAATCGACAAGGTCGCGATGGATGGCGGCCGGCAGGTCGAGGGTGATCTTGACCGGCGCGTCGTCCTCGATGGGACCCAGCTTCAATGTCATGGGGCGGTCCTTTCCGCATAGGGTTCGAGCACCAGGTCGCGGGTCAACAGCACGCGTAGCGGCGCGCCGGGCCGGATCGTCAAGGTCGGGGCGCGGGCCAGGCTTGAGCCGACCATCTGGCGGCCGACATCGCCGGCCGCGTCCGAGACGCCCCGCCGCACGGCGCGGGCCAGGTCGGACTCGTCCGACGCCCCCGCCTCGGCTCCGACGGCCAGCAGGGTGCTCAGGGCGGCGGCCGCCAGCACGTCGCGGCCATGGCGATCGACGCCGTCCTGCAGGCCGGTCATGCCCTGGAGGTCGGCGGCCGGCAGCTTGTCGAGCAGGATCGATCGGCCCGAGGGCAGGATCAGCCGCGTCCAGACCACGCCCAGCCGGCTCTGGCCGGCGGCCAGGCCGCTGTCGTATTCGCCCAGCAGCCGCGCCCCGGCCGGGATCAACAGCACCCCGCCGCCCAGACTGTCGAACACGTCCTGAGTGACTTGAGCAATGGCCGGCCCCTTGATGTCGGACCGCAAGCCCGTGACCAGGGCGGCGGGAATGATCGCCCCGGCCTGCAGCACATAGGGCGAAGCCGGGGCTTGCAGCCGCTCGGCGCTGACCATCCTCGGATCGAACGCCGAGGCGACCTCCGTCCCCGGCAGGGGCGAGACGATCGCTCCGCCGGCCCCGTCACGCCGCACGCCGCCGGCGGTGAACAGTCCGCTGCCGGCCGCCGCCACGCGCGCGGCCCGCGCGGCCGCCACGTCCGGATCGATCCTCCGGGACGGCTGCGCGGCCTCGACACCGACCGGGGCCGCCGTCGGCGCGTCATCGCGCCGCGCGACCTGGCTGGCCAGCATCGGTCGCCCCAGATCCCCGGGCAGCGGCGGCCCCAGCACCGGCGCGCCGGCCGGTCCGGCATAGCCGCGCGGCGCATTGACCACCGGCTCCGGCGGCGGCGCGGCCGGCGCATAGGCCGGCTCGGGCGGGGCCTTGTGGCGCTCGACCAGCGACCAGCCCAGCGCCCCGGCCAGGCCCAGGCCCAGCACCGCCCCGCCGACCACCAGGGCCCGGCGCGAGACCTGGGCGACCGGCGGCGGCGAGGCCCGCAGGCGCAAGGTCTGGGCGATGGCCTTTTCCTCCTCGTCGATCGGCCCGCTCATCGGCCCGCCTCCCGCAGGATGCGGACCCGGCGCGCCCAACGCCCCTGGCCCAGGCGCAGTTCGGCCCGATCGAGGATGCGGTCCACGACGATCCGCCGGCCGACGACGCGATAATTGATCAGCTCGGAGGTCTTGCCGTCGGCGCCCGCCACGAACAGCGGCGGCAGGTCGCCCAGCGCCACGCTCGGCCCGAACTCAACATAGGTCCGCCGGCCGTCGTCGAAGACCCGCAGCGGCCGCCAGGCGACGCGCGGCCCCTTGATCCGATAGGCCAGGTTCAGCTGCGCCAGGTCCGGCTCGGCCGCGACGACCGGGGCGGCCGGCGGCGCGGCGACCAGGACGATCGGCGGCGCGGCATAGCGCCAGCGCACCTCGGTGTCGGCCCCGCGCGCGACGGCGCGAAGATCCAGGTGATAGGTGCGCAGCGCGGTGTTGATGATCAGGTTGGTCGCCAGGCCCAGGGCCGAGGGCTTGACCAGCACATGGACCCGCTGCTCGGCCCCGGTCCCGCTGACCGTGTCACCAATGATCCACCGGGCGGTGTCGCCGGCCGCCAGGGCGCCGGATCCGACCAGCCGCTCGCCAGGCTGCAGGACCAGATCGGTGATTCGGCCGGGACTGGCCAGCACCGGATAGACCGCGCCGTCCTCGTAAGGATAGGTCCGCCGCGCCGTCGCGACCGGCCCCGAGACCGCCGGCTCCCCGACGCCGAACGCCAAGGCCGACCCAGGCGAACCCAGACCTAGAAGGACCATCGCCAGGGCCAAGCGCCGCGCCGTCATGACGTGAACTCCTTGGACCAGGCTATTGAATGGATGAAGATTCCCAGTGGATTTTTGCGCAAGCCCTCGATCGCGCGCGGCGGCCGCAGGGCCAGGGTGAGGATGCCGCTCCAGCGTTCGGTGGCGGCCAGTTGGCCGTTCTCGTAGCGCCGCTCGATCCAGGCGATGCGGAAGCTGTCGGGCGAGGCCCGCACAACGCTGGAGACCTCGACGGTGACCTGGACCTTGCCGACCTGGTCGAAGGGATCGGCGCCGCGCGCGTGATCCGACAGGGCGATGGCCCCGGCGTCATCGACGAAGTCATAGGCCCGCCGCCAGGCCTCGCCCAGCACGACCGGATCGGCCGGCAGCGACCGGACGCCTTCGATCCAGCGGGCCAGGCTCCAGGCGATCATTGGATCGGTCGGCCGCACGCCCTGGGCGGCCGGCGCAACGACGCGCGGCTCGCCGAGATGATCGACCTGGACGACCCAGGGCGTCACCGAGCCGCGCGTCGCCAGCCAGGCCAGGCTGCCGCAAAGCGCGGTGTTGGCCATCAGCAGGCCAACGGCCATCAGCCGCCAGCCGGCCGCCTGGGCGCGCCAGGTCCCCAGGCGCTCGTCCCAGGCCTGGCCGGCCCGCTGATAGGGGGTTTGGGGAACGGGCGTCGCGCCAAGGCGCGGCGAGCCCTTGAACGGGTTCATCAGCGATCCTCCGAGAGAGATGGACTGGCGCCGGCGCTGTGGTCGTCGCCGCTGCCGGCGGCGTGCAGGACCAGGCCCGCGCCATGAGCCAAGGCCTGGCGATGTTGCAGATCGCGAGCCCAAGCCGGCGGCGCGCCGCCCCGCCCGCCCTCGTCCGAGTCGCCGGACGAACCGTTGCTCGAACCGCCCGAAGGGTTCGAGGCGGGCGTCGGCGCGGCCGACCCGCCGCCCGGCGCGGGTCCCGGACTGGGCCCGGAGCCTTGGGGTCCTGACGGCGGCCGCAGATCCCCGCCGCCGCCCGACGGCCCAGGCCGCCCGCCCGCCGCCCCGGCGGCCCCAGCGGCCAGGCTCGCGCCGCCGCCGGCCACCAGCTGGGCGGCAGCGGCGCCGGCCATCGCCATGCCCCCGACCATCAGGCCGGTCCCGACCGCGGCGCCGGCGCCCAGTTGCGGCGCGCCCGAGACCAGGCCCGAGGCGATCCCCGGTCCGAAGATCGACAGGCCCAGCAGGGTCAGGGACGCCAAAGCCAGGGCGAGGACGGTCTCGAGATTGGGCTGGCCTGGCCCGATGGCGGCGGTGAACTCGGAAAACAGCGACGAACCGATGCCGGTGATCACCGCCAGCACCAGGACCTTGACCCCGGCGGCGATGACATTGCCCAGCACGCGTTCGGCCAGGAAGGCGGTGCGGCCAAACAGGCCGAACGGGACGAGCACGAAGCCCGCCAGGGTCGTCAGCTTGAATTCCAGAATACAAACAAAGATCTGGACAGAAATTACAAAGAAGGCGACCACGACCAGCAGCCAGCCGATCAGCAGCACGACGACCTGGACGATGTTCTCGAAGAAGGCCGGAAAGCCGCTCAGCTCGGCAGCGGCCTCCAGCATCGGCTTGGCCGCCGAGATGCCGGCCGCCGCCACCCGGCCCGGTCGCAGAAAGTCCTCGGCCGACAGGCCGCCGCCGGCCGCCTTCAGGCCCAGGCCCGAGAAGCTGGCCAGGATGATGGTCGAGAGCGCCTGGAAGTTGCCGATGATGAAGGCGAAGAACCCGACATAGAGGGTCTTCTTGATCAGCCGAGCCAGGACGTCCTCGCCCGGGGCCCAGGCCCAGAACAGCGCGGCCAGGGTGACGTCGATGGCCACCAGGGTGGTCGACAGGAAGGCGACCTCGCCGCCGAGCAGGCCGAAGCCTGAATCGATGTAGCGGCTGAAGACCTGAAAGAAGCGGTCGATGACGCCGGTGTCGTTCATGACCCGGCCTCCGGCGACGTGCCGAAGAACCGGGCCCGCGCCGCGTCCCACACCTTCCGGCAGGCCGGGTCGTCCAGGGCCGCCTCCCCGGCCGCCCGGCAGCGCGCCAGGGCCGGATCCCCTGACGGTGTCGCCGTCAGGACCGGAGTGGGTTTCGGCGCGGCCCGACCCGCCAGGATCGCAGCGCCGAAGATGATGATCAGTGCGGTCCCCCAAACGAGGGCCCGAGGGAAGGCAGAATGCGTCATGGCTGGGGTGAAGCCTCCGGCGCACGGCCCATGAACTTGGCGAACCGCGCCCTGGCGTCGGCGCGGGCCGCAGCGCGGTCGGCCGCCTCCAGCGCGTCGGCCCGGCCCTGCGCCGCGACCAGGGCGGTCAGGGCCGAGAGCTGCTGGGCCTGGAGCGCCAGGAGCTGATTGCCGGCCTGGGCGGCCTGCAGGGCGCCGCTGGCCCCCTGGCTGGCCGAGACCAGGGCCTGCATCTCGCCGCGCCCCGTCTCCAGCCCGCCGATCACCCCGGCCTGGACCTTCAGGGCGTCTTCGAACCCGGCCACCGAGGTGGCCCAGCGCTGATCGGCGCGCGCGGTCAGATCAAGATCGCTGGCGTTCAGCGGGACCGCGCCATAGCGACCCTTGAACGCCTCCTGGATCTGGCCGACGTCATAGGCCAGGCCCCGCGCCTGGCCGATCAGGGCCTGGGTCTCACGCACCTGGGCCTGCAAGGCGGCCAGGGACGAATAGGGCAGACCCGCCAGGTTGCGCGCCTGACCGATCAGCATCTGGGCCTGGTTCTGCAGCGAGGCGATCTGGTTGTTGACGCTCTGCAAGGCGCGCGCCGCCTGCAGGACGTTCTGGGCGTAGTTGCTGGGATCATAGACGGCGACCTGGGCCAGGGCCGGCGGCGCGGCCGCCAGGCCTAGCATCAGGGCCGCCGCCAGACGGCGTCGGGTCAGGGTCATCACAGGGTCTCCGGAAAGAAGGGCGTGTCGGCGCCGGGCTGGCCCGGCAGCAGGTCGGCGGCCCAGCCAAGGCCGCGATGAACCAGCCAGGCCCGCGCGAAGCCGGCCGCGCCGTGCTCGGCGAACAGAGCGGCGATGGCGGCCTGGTCGGGCTTGGAGGCGGCCGCGCAGAAGGCCAGGGCCACCGGGCCCAGATCGAGTTCGAACAGGCGATCACCAGCGGCGGTGCGCAGGTAGTAGTCGCGCTTGGGCGTGGCTCGCGCCAGGATCTCGATCTGGCGGTCGTTGAAGCCGAACCGCCGATAGGTCGCCGCCCCCTGCGGATCCATGGCCCAGGCGTTGGGCAGGAAGATCCGGGTCAGGCACAGCTCGGCGATCGACGAGGCGATGGCGCTCTTCTCGACCTGGGCCAGCGACAGGGTCGACAGCACCACCGAGCCGTTCTTCTTGCGGACCGTGCCCAGCCAGGTTTCCAGCTGCGCGCCGAAGGCCGGGTCATCCAGGGCCAGCCAGGCCTCGTCGACCAGGATCAGGGCGGGCCGACCGTCGAGCCGGCGCGCCACGCGGTGAAAGAGGTAGGCCAGGACGGCGGGCGCGGCGGCCGTTCCCAGCAAGCCCTCGGTCTCGAAAGCCTGGACGTCGTCGGTCCCGACGCTCTCATGGTCGCCGTCGAGCAGACCGCCCCAGGGTCCGCCCAGGCCATAGGGGGCCAGGGCCGCCTTCAGCTCGCGCGAGGCCAGCAAGGCGATCAGGCCGCTGATCGTCCGCTCATGGACCGGGGCCGAACCCAGGCTGGCCAGGGCCGACCAGACGTGATCGCGCACGGCCGGGGTAATGGCGACGCCTTCGCGCGCCAGGATGGCGACCAGCCAGTCGACCGCCCAGGTCCGCTCGGCTGCCTCGTCGATCCGGGCCAGGGGCTGGAGCGCCACCGCCCCGCCCTGCCCGGCCAAGACGCCGCCGAGGTCATGGAAGGCGCCGCCCATCCCCAAGGCCGCCGCCCGGATCGAGCCGCCGAAGTCGAAGGCGAAAATCCGCGCCCCGGCATAGCGCCGAAACGACAGGACGATCAGGGCCAGCAGCACGCTCTTGCCGGCCCCGGTCGGCCCGACCACCAGGGCGTGGCCGACATCGCCGACATGCAGGCTCAATCGAAACGGCGTCGAACCCTCGGTGCGGGCCATCAGCAAGGGCGGCCCGCCCAGATGGGCGTTCTCGCGCGGTCCGGCCCAGACCGCCGACAGCGGCGCGATATGGGCCAGGTTCAGGGTCGAGAGCGGCGGCTGGCGGACATTGGCGTAGACCTGCCCCGGAACGGTCCCGAGCCAGGCCTCCACGGCGTTGATCCGCTCGGCGATCACCGTGAAGTCACGCCCCTGGATGACCTTTTCGGCCAGGGCCAGCTTGGCGTCGGCGATGGCCGGATCGGCGTCCCAGACCACCAGGCTGGCGGTGACATAGGCATAGGCGACCGCGTCGCCGCCGAGATCCTGCAGGGCCAGGTCGGCCTCGCCGGCCTTGTTGGCCGCGTCGCTGTCGATCAGGGCCGAAGGCTCCTGGGTCAGGGCCTCCTTCAGCAGGGCCGCGATCGACTTGCGCTTGGCGAACCACTGGCGCCGGATCCGTCCCAGCAGGGCCGCGGCGGCCGGCTTGTCCAGGCAGATGGCGCGGGTGGTCCAGCGATAGGCGAAGGCCAGGCGGTTGAGCTCGTCGAGCACGCCCGGAACCGTCTGGGTGGGTAATCCCACGAGGGTCAGGACCCGCAGGTGGGCCCCGCCCAGACGTGGCTCCAGCCCGCCGTCCAAGGCTTGCGTGGCCAGCAGGGCGTCCAGTTGCATGGGCGTCTCGGGCAGGCGCACTCGCTGGCGGACCGTGGAGATCGAGCCGTGCAGGAAGCTCAGGGTCGCCGCGTCATCCAGCCAGGCGGCCAGGGGCATCAATCCCTCGATCAGGGCCAACAATCGGTCGGAGCGATCGACGAAGCCCTCAAGCTCGCCGCGCCAATCGATCCGGCTGGAAGCCCGCCCCTCGACGAACAGGCCCTCCAGCCTGCCGGTCCGCTCGGCCGGCGGCAGATAGACCAAGGTCAGGAAATAGCGGCTCTCGAAGTGCGCCCCGGCGCGCCGGAACCGCGCCTTGCGTTCCTCGTCGACCAGGGCCGAGACCGGATCGGCGAAGGCGCTGTCGGGATAGGCCATGGCCGGATCGCGGCGGGCCTCGACGAACAGGGCCCAGCCCGAACCCAGCCGCCGCAACGCCCCGTTCAGCCGCGCGGCCACGGCGGCGACCTCGGCCGAACTGGCCGAAGCCAGGTCCGGGCCTCGGAACTCGGCGGTGCGCTGGAAGGCCCCGTCCTTGTTGAGCACCACGCTCGGCGCGACGAGGGCCGCCCAGGGCAGGTAGTCGACGAGCGCCTTGCCGCGCCGCTGATAGTCGCGAAGGTCGAGCACGGCTCAGACCTCCAGCCGGGCCGGCAGGCGGACATGCCGCCGGCCGACCTCGAAGATCAGGGGGTCGCGGCGCGCGGCCCAGACCGCCAGGCCGTGGCCGACGATCCAGACGCCGATCCCGACCAGCCACAGCCGCAGGCCCACGCCGAGGGCCGCGGCCAGGGTGCCGTTGACCAGGGCGATGGCGCGCGGCGCCCCGGCCAGCAGCATCGGCTCGATCAGGGCCCGATGGACCGGCGCGGCGAAACCGGGAATCTGATCGGTCATCAGACCAGCGCCCCGCCGCCGAACGAGAAGAACGACAGGAAGAAGGAACTGGCGGCGAAGGCGATCGACAGCCCGAACACGATCTGGATCAGCTTGCGCGAGCCGCCCGAGGTGTCGCCGAAAGCCAGGGTCAGGCCGGTGACGATGATGATGATCACCGCGATGATCTTGGCGACCGGCCCCTCGATCGACTCCAGGATCCGTTGCAGCGGCTCCTCCCAGGGCATGGACGAGCCGGCGGCCTGGGCCTTGGTGGCCAGCAGCGCGGCGATCGCCAGGGGCGTGAAGCGGGCGACGTGGCCGAGCGGGTCGAGCATCGAACCCGACAGCAGGCGTTGGCGCAGCGACGGAATACGGGCGGCAAGGGGCATCGGGTCTCTCCAAGGATCAGGGGTTCAGGGTGGGGGTGAGCCGGTAGGCGCCGTCGGCGGCGAGGCCCGTCAGGCGCGAGAGTTCGACCAGGCGGCGCTGGCGGCCACGACCGGCCAGGACAGCGATCAGATCGACGGTGTCGGCGATCAGGGCGCGCGGCACGGTGACCACCGCCTCCTGGATCAGCTGTTCGAGGCGCAGCAGCGCGCCCAGGCTCGATCCGGCGTGCAGCGTGCCGACCCCGCCCGGATGGCCCGTGCCCCAGGCCTTGATCAGGTCCAGAGCCTCGGCCCCCCGCACCTCGCCGATGATGATGCGGTCGGGCCGCAGGCGTAGGGCCGAGCGGACCAGTTCACCAAGGGTCGCCGTCCCCTCTCCGGTTCGCAGCGCCACGAGATTGGGCGCGGCGCATTGCAGTTCGCGCACGTCCTCGATCATCACCACCCGGTCGCCGCCGGCCGCGACTTCGGCGAGCAGCGCATTGACCAGGGTGGTCTTGCCGCTGGAGGTCGGCCCGACCACCAGGATGTTCATCCGATCGCGAACGGCCCCGGCCAGCAACTCGGCCTGCTCGGCGCTCATCACGCCGGCGGCGACGTAGTCCGGAAGCGGAAAGACCCGGCTGGCGGGCTTGCGCAGGGAAAAGGCCGGCCCCGCCACCAGGGGCGGCATCAGCCCCTCGAAACGCTCACCGGTCCCGGGCAGTTCGGCGGCCAGGCGCGGCCGGCCGGCATGGACCTCGGCGCCGACATGGTGGGCGACCAGGCGCAGAATCCGCTCGCCGTCGGCGGCCGACAGCACCAGGCCAGCGTCGGCCAGACCACCCTCGAAGCGATCGACCCAGACCCGGCCGTCCGGATTCAGCATCACCTCGGCGACGCCGGGATCCTCGAGCCTGGCCAGTAGCAGCGGCCCCAGGGCGGTGCGCAGCATCTTGCGGCTGCGCGACAGTTCGATTTCAGGCTGGGAGGGTTCCACGGTCATCCCCATTGCTCACGGGGATGAGTAAGAAGACCGCGTTCAGGCCGATCTCAACAGCCAAATCGGCGCGTCGTACTGTGGCGCGGAAAGGCAGGCGCGGTGCGGCGACGGCCTGTCGCGCGCCAATTCCAGACTCTCGCACCGTTCCAGAAACACGATGGCTGGTCGCGGGCCACGCCCTCATGCAGATCCTTGAGCCGCGGTCGCGGGCGTCTCGCGCTAGGCGCCGGTTGATGTCCCCGTCAGGCCTTTCGCTGGTGCGAATGGCCCCCAATTTACGTGTGGCACCGCCAGCTCCCCGTCGCGATCGGGATCTGCAGCTTGGGCCCCGTCCGGCGCAAAGACGGTAGGATGCTCCGCAATGCCGCCTCAAAAATCCTGCTCGCGAAGCAGAACACTGAACTCACGAAAGTTCGGGGTTCATTGTACGAGTCGATCCACGAGACCATTCGAGTGATGATTTCGACGTCGCACCGCTATTATCGTGCCTTCCCAATCTTACTGGTACTGCTTCTATGAAGCGCAGGGGCAGTATCTTGGCCGGGATTCTCAGAACTATCTCGTGTTCGGCGCGCTGAATTCAGGACGGCTCTGGGCCGTTCCGGGCGCGCAAATAGGCCCCTTGGTTGACGCGATGAGAGTTACGACGCGGCCGAACGCGTCAGGTCTATCGGCACATCTGAGCAAGCTGATGGGCGAGCGGTGCATCGTAAAGGCCGGAAACCGCGAGTTTGAGGAATTAGAGCATGAGATGCGGGCATCGTTGGCTATCATCTTGAGATGGCCGCGCCGACGAATCATGATCCGACACCTCCCGCCGCCGGATCTCTTATGGCGCGCGTCAGAAATGCGATCGTCGAGCGCGGTACGACGGAGAGGGCCGCCGCCGCTGAGATCGGTGTCGGTGTAGCGACCCTGCAGATACACCTTGCTGGCGAGCATGTTCGCAGCGATTCTGCTCGGAAATACGAAGACTGGCTGGCAGGAAGACGCGCGGCATCAAACGTGTTCGTTCTGCAGAAGCAGGATGCGGACGAAGAACCGGAGACGGATCGCGAAGCGCCACCGCCCTCGCCCGCCAAGCCACGTCTGGTCGTTGATATTTTCTCTGGCTGCGGTGGCTTGAGCCTGGGCTTTGATCTGTTCGGCGCTGGCGAACACTTCCGCACGATCCTGGCGCTCGACATCCAGCCCGCGCCTATCGCCACGCTCAATCGCAACGCCGAGCTGATGGGCCATGGCGACCACCCAGTCGGCCGAACCACGGATCTGACGGAGTTCATGAACGAGGCCGAGTTCCTGGCCTTCTATCTGCAGCATGCAGGCGGAGCGCTTGGCGACAACGATCTGCTCGCTTCGCTTAAGAACCTGCAGAGTGGCGCCTTCCCAGCGTTCCTGGACGCGGTTGCGCGGGCCGATCAGATCTTCCTCGAGGAACTCAACGAGGTTCGGGCCGGGTCCGACTGGCGGGACGCCTACGAAAACATTGACCAGCAGGCGCTGAGCCAGACCTCGGTCACCAATTTTCACGACCAGCTCCGCCTGCCGCGGCCCTCATCTAAGGTGGCGGCCATGCCCACGATCTTGTGGGGTGAGCTATCGGGGGATCTAGGGAAGGTCAGAGCGCCCAAGCCGACGATCGACATGCCGCGACTTCAGCAGGCGGAGTGGGAATGGAACGATCAGGTCGCGAACGTGTCCCTGAAGCGGGAGGCTAGCGGGCGCGGCCAGCTAAACGCTTCAGCGCGCCGGGTCTCGAGCTTCGTCAGATTCCTCGAAACGCCCGGCATGCAGGCCGTGCGAAAGGTTTGGGTTCGCTGGCGCGCGCGACGTCTGGTGCTGCGCAGCCAGCTTTTCGAGAATGAAGCGTTCGGCCTCGGCCTGCGGGATCTCTATCTGAAAACCTCAAAGGTCTCTGTGCTTGTCGGCGGTCCGCCTTGCCAGGGGTTCAGTCGGATCGGTCGTGGCAAAATTCGCAGCCTGCGTGACGCTCGCGTGCATGCGCATGGCAGCGCCGAGGCGGGCGACGCCAGGAATCTTCTCTTCCAGCAATATGTAATGGTGTTGGGCGCATTGCGCCCTGACGTCTTCGTTTTTGAAAACGTTCAGCATTTTCAATCTGTTGTAAAAGCGGACGGGGTTGAGTTCCAGGCTACGGATGTTCTGGCCGAAGCGATCGCCAATGTGTCCGATGGCGAGGCCAACTACCGCGTTTCTTCCGACGTACTCGACGCCTCCAAGTATGGCGTGCCGCAGAACCGCCAGCGATACTTCATGACCGGCGTCCTCGCCCGGACCGACGGGAACGCCGCCAGCACGGATGCCATCAGCTGTCTGAATCTGCGCCGGGATCGCGAAGCGCCTTTATCGCTGGCGCTGGCCGGTCTGCCGGCGCCAGCCGCGGGCGGAAGCGTGATCAAGAGCAGCTCCGTCATGTCCGAGCGCGTACTGGTCGATGAAACCGCGCTGGGCGAGCATCCCTTTTCGAAATGGATCCGCCAGCCACGACCTGGAACTGCGGCCCCGCCGACCTGGGTCGACGCGCATGCGGCCCGAGCGCCCAGAGCCGACGACGCGGCCTTCTTTGCTCTGATGGGGCCCGGCAAGCGCTGGATGGATTATCGCGCGGATGATTCTGAAACCATCGGCCAGCTCGCGGCCGTCATCCGCTCTCTCCTGGCCTTGTCGGACGGTCACTATGAGCAGCTTGCGAAGGTGACCGCCAGGGCGGGGGAACCCATGCCGAATCGGGACGGATTGCGAGATCTGCAGAGGCACATCAATGGGTCGTTGCCGCTACGCCTCCTGCTGGAGCAGGCGGGAGAGAAGCTCGGCGCGCCGCACCATCTCCTGGGCGAGGGCTATCTCGCCAAGCGGGAGGGTAACCACGGCGACTGGGTGTCGCGCATGGACGCTTCTCGCCCGGCCAAGACGATGGTTAGCCACATGAACAAGGACACCTACGCCTATGTTCATCCGTCGGCACCTCGAACCATTTCCGTGCGCGAAGCTGCTCGCATCCAAAGCTTTCCGGACTGGTTTTCCTTTGGTGACGCGGCGCTGACAGACGCGTTCAAGATGATCGGCAACGCCGTGCCGCCGATGCTCAGCCATGCGATCGCTGGCCGGGTGGCCCAGGTCCTGAGCCGACGTGAGGCGATCGGGAAGCGGCGCAAGGCCTGATTGCGCCAGGAGGCAACCCCGGCAGGGAGCGCAGGAACGACGATGGCGGAAAAGGTCAACAGGCGAACCGCGCAAAACCCCGATCCGCTGACTCCTGAACAGCGTCGCCGAAACATGTCGCGGATCAGGGCGCGTGACACAAAGCCCGAGCTGCTGTTGAGAAGAGGTCTGCATGCGGCGGGACTTCGATATCGGCTACACGACGCCCGCCTAGCCGGCAGGCCCGACATCGTTATGTCCGGGCGACGCGTAGCGATCTTCGTGCACGGATGCTTCTGGCACGGGCACGGCTGTCCCAAGGGCGTCACGCCGGGTGTCAATACCGCTTTCTGGAGCGACAAGTTCGCGCGCAACCAGGCTCGTGACGCCGCCGCCGCGCTCGCGCTAGAACGCGCCGGCTGGCGGGTGCTCACGGTCTGGGAGTGCGCTTTGGTCGGCAGAGCCAGAAGGGATTTGGCAGACGTCGTCGGCGAAATTCGCGTGTGGCTTGCCGACAAAATATCATCGCACGAGATCGCAGGCCGCTGGTGAACTGCGGCCCTGCGGGCACGGAGAGTCTGCGACATGACCATTTTGGGAGTGACCGTCGCTATCCGCAGCTTGACTGCAAACCCGCGCGGCAGTCTCTTCAACCGAGGGGCTAGTGACCGTCGGTGTTCGCGGCGGGCCGGGGGGCGGAATTGGTTTGAATTCGTCGGGAGACATTACCAGCGGCCTTGCGCTGGGACCGGTCGGAAGCCGCGCGGCACCGCTACCGCAGTGGATTGGCCTGCTCACCGACGCTGCCTGCGCGCCGCCACAGGCCCCACTGGCGCTGCTTCTGCCGGAGACCCGGCTGGCAGTCGAGACCGTCGCCCTGCTGTGCGCGCGGCATCTGGCGGCCAGTTCGGTTTCCTCATCCGATCTCATCCTTGACGGACTGAAGGTCGGCAGCCGCGTCAGAGTGCTTCCGGACGAGGGCGTCTACGGGTTCGATGGCTGCGAAAACGGCGGGTTCTGGCTGCGCCTGCTGGAGCAGGCCAGCGGCCGCAGTGACGGCCGCTTCTGGGCGCCGGCCCGCGATGCGATCCGCATCGAGCCGACGCTGCGCAAACGTCCGCACGGCACAGGAAACCGGGCCGGCTGGGCCAAGCCCCCGCCGACCATGTGGGATCTCTTCTCTGGGTCCCGGCTGGGCGGCAACGCCATGCTCGCCCGCACGAGGGTGGTGCTGATCGGCTCGCAGAAGGAGTTCCGGCGCGCGACGCAGACCCTCGGCTTCGCCAGCGTTGTCGGAGACCCGAGCCTGGCCGTCGCGGTCGGGCTGCCGTGGGGCGTGGTCGAGGACGACGGCGAGCTGCGCCTGATCGAACCGGCCGGCTCGCTGGGCCAGCCGATGATCGTGGTGGCCCGCGATCACGCCAGCGCCCGCCGTCTGGCGGTCCAATCCGAGCCGGGCTCGCTCACTTTCGTCTCGGCGCGCCCTGAAGACGCCCTAGCCGACCGCACGAGCGTGGGAGTGATCGCCGATCGGCACTCCCTTCTGATTATCGCACCGGGGCGCCTGCGCGAGGCTTTCGCCCCGACCCGTTCGCAGGGGTGGCAGGTCTCAGAGCTCAGCGGCTCGCCGGCCCTGAGCGCGGCCGCCACCGGCGTGCCGGACATCGATCGGATAGCCGAGACCTCGGCCTGGGTCGGTCGTCATCCGTCGGTCATGGCGCAGCCCAATCCGGAGCTGGAAGAGGCCTTCCGGCTCCTCAATGTGTTTTCGGGCGCGGTGGGTGAGCATCTCGAGGAAGACGACATCGCCGAGGCCGACGCGCTGCTGCGGCAGTGCTTCTTCGAAGCCTCAGACTGGCTGGGCGCGCCCGATGCTCAGGATCTGGAGGACCTGCGCCACGCCGGGGGGCGGCTCACCGAGCTGGCGCGAATGATCCGTTCGGTGGCGGGGACGACCGCCGGCCAGGCGGCCACGGGCCTGATCGCTAGGCTCAACGATTTCAGCACCCGTGCGATCAGCGCGGGCATGACACCCAAGGGCGACTGCGTGCTGCGCCTGGCCCGGGCTGCGGCCGCCGCGCCGACCTATCGGCAGGCCCTGGTGGTGGGTCATCGGCGGGTCGCGGTTCTGGTGGAGCGGTTCTTGGTCGGTGCCGGATCGCCGATGACCTGCGTCACCCCCGGAGAACTGCCGGGCTTGGGGCCGATTGAACGAGTGAATGTGCTTTCGGTGATGCGGCGCGAGGCCTTCATGCGCCTGATCGATCCCGGCGCGGCGGGCCAGATCATGTTCGTGGGCTATCAGCACGAGGTTGAGATCTATCAGCGCCGGGTCCGTATTAGGCAGAAGCTGATCGAGGGACTGCGCCCGGACGCGGCGCTGCTGGAGCGTCTTCCGCAGTTGCGCATCGCCGCGTCGGCGCCGGGGACGCCGCGTCCCGATCCCGCTGCCCCGATGGAGCCCGATCCGCTGACGACCGCGGGCCGTCCCATGCGGCGGCCGCCGGTGCTCCGGCCCGGTGAACAAGGACGCCCAGCGCGCTTCTGCCGGTTTTCGGGCCGCTCATGGATGGCCCTGACTGACGACCACAGCGTCGCGCGGGTGGTTCCCGGCGCGGACGGAAAGGCGCAGGTGCACACCGTGCTCTGCCGCGATCTGCAGAACGGGGACCTGATTCTCGTGCGGGACGGCGCCGATCGCGACATCGTGCGCGACATGGCCGAGCAGGTGCTTGGACGTGAGGTCTATGCGCGTCGGCGGCAGGACGCCGAGTACTGGCGACGCGCTCTGTTAGGCCTTGGTCTTGCTCCTGACAAGCTCCGCCGCAGGCTTAGTGAGGAAGGCCTCGACCGCGGCCTGCAGTCGCTTCGCCAGTGGCTGTCGGACGAAGGCCCCATCGGCCCGAGCGAACCCGAACATTCCCTGCCGATGATCGCTGCGGCGGTCGGCGAGGCCTTCACCATCACGAACTGGCAGAACTGCCTAGAGGGCGTGCAGGCCGTGCGGCGGGCCCACGTTCACGCTGGCTTTCGGCTGACCCAGATGCTGATGGCCGAATGTGGTGCGTCGATCCTTGAACACTCCGAGCACGAGACGCCCTTCGAGCTTGATCTGGGCACGGTCTGGCTGCTGGAGATCGATCAGATCGACACCGAGCGGCGGGATTGGCCCTACACCCGGATCAACCGGCTGACCTGGGACTCGGAGACCTGGAAGCAGCGGCTGCTGCGCCGCCGCTCGCCGACGCCCGGGAGCGCCGCGCGAGCTGAGATCGACGCCCTGCTCGACGAGCTCCTGGCGAAGGAGGAGGTCGACGCATGGCCCGAATGATTCCCGACGTGGTCGACCCGGCCACCCCCTCCTCCGAGCGCAGGGTGTTCGAGCTCCTGCGGCATGACCCGGCGACGGCGGGCTGGACGGTCTATCATTCGGTGGGTCTTTCGAGCGCCTATACCGGTGTCTACGGCGAGATCGACTTCGTGGCGCTCATCCCGGAACTGGGCCTGCTCTGCATCGAGGTCAAGGGCGGACGCGTCGAGTGCCAGGAAGGTGTATGGACGACAACCAATCGTCACGGCGACACCGCCAGCTACCAGCGCAGCCCGTTCGTCCAGGCACGTGAGGGCATGTTCAAGCTGCTTGCGGCGATAAAGGCTACGTTCGGCAACGGCGCGGCCGAGGCCCGCTGTCCCATGGGCTGGACGGTGATCTTCACCGATACCTTCGCACCGCCGGCCTCGCCCGATTTCGTGCGCGCCGAACTGATCGATCAGCTAGACCTGGCCAGACAGCCCTTGGTGCGGCTTCAGAACGCCCCTTCCCTTCAGGCGGCGGTCGGGCGCCTTGGCGCGCCGACCGGCGAGACCCTCGCCTCGCTCGGCCGGTTCCTCCGTCCTGATTTCGACAGGGTGGCCTCGCTGACCAGCACCCTCTGGGACGCGGAGCGGCAGCTGATAGTGCTGACCGAGGACCAGTATGCGGTGCTCGACAATGTCGCTGGCAACGAGTTCAGCCTGGTCACCGGCGGTGCGGGTACGGGCAAGACGATGCTGGCGGTCGAGCTGGCCCGTCGCGCGGCGGCCGCCGGCCGTAGGGTGCTGCTGACCTGCTTCAACCGCGAGCTGGGCGCCTGGCTTGAGGAACGGGCCGCAGAGCTGGGCGATCTGGTGACGGCGGGAAATCTGCACCGACTGCTGCGGCCGCGGATCGAAGCGGCCGGTCTGATGGGCGCGGCCGACGAGCATGACCTCTCAGACTGGCTTGAAGCGGCGGCCATGGCGATCGAAGCCTCCGGGGAGCGGTTTGATCTGATCATCGTCGATGAGGCCCAGGACTTTGCGGCCGAAAGGCTCGTGCCGCTGGTGCGGGCCTGGCTGGCGTCCGAAGAGGCGTGCCCGGCGCTGTGCCTGTTCGGGGACTTCTCCCGCCAGGCTCTCTACTCGGCGCCGGAAGCCAATCTGGCGACGCTGCGCAGGATGCTTCGGCCCGCAACGCTGCCGCTGCGCCGCAACTGCCGCAACACCCGCAAGATCGCCACCGAGACCCAGGCGATTATCGGCGCTTTCGATGTCCTGACCTCGGAGCACCAGCCGGTCGGTCCCGCCGTGGAGCGCATCTTCTTCGCCGACGCCGAAGGGCAGCTGGCCGCTGTCGACAGGGCCCTTTCGACCCTTTCACGGGAGGGCTTCAACGCTCGGGACATCGTCATTCTGGGGCCGCGGCGGCGCGAGCGTTCGGTGCTGGCGGGAGTCACGACCTGCGGCGGCTTGCGCATCGTCGACCGGGAAAACCGCAAGGGTGCGGCCGGCGTAACCTGCACCACCATCCAGGCCTTCAAGGGTCTTGAGAGCCCGGCGGTGATCTTGGTGGACCTCGAACCGGGTCCCGGGCATGAAACGGACGCCCTGCTCTATGTCGGCATGACGCGGGCGCGCACCCGTCTGGTGATGATCCTGCCGCAGACCTCGCGGCCCGAGATCGCCCGACGCGAAAAGCAAAATCTCGTTGCAGCCCTGTCGGGAGGATGACCGTGTCCGAGACGCTCTTCGTACGTGATCACCTGATCGACAGCCTGCGCCGGGAGCTGGTCGGCCCCGATCCCGGGCCGCCCCTAGTTCAGTGGGGCGGGCCGGGCTCGCCGCTGAACGGCGAGGAGATCCTGCGCCCGCAGGACCGCCCCCGGGTTCGCTACGGCGCGGGCATCCTCTTCCCCAACGGCATGACCTATTCGGGGCTGCTGGATGCGGGCCAGGACCGCCCCCCTGCCGACGAGGAAGATCCCGAAGGAGAGACGCCTCTCGACGAACCGATGGGCGGCGACAGCGAAGACGAGCCCGACGATGATGACGAGGTTCCGGTTCTCAATTCCTTCGTCCCCAGCAGCCTGGGCGTCAGCTTCCTGGCCGACACGCGCGAAGGCCTGGTGATCGAGGCTCGCTGGGCGACCTATTCGCCTGAGCACGTCGCCGGCTGGCCCTCCCGTCCCGGCGAGGACGATCATCTCTGGTTCCGCCGTCCCGCCGTCGAAACCGTTGCGATCGCGCCTGGCGGCCGACCGGTGGTCACTCAGAACGAGACTCCCCTGGGCAAGGGTGCGGGCCCGCATCTGGCCGTCATCGAGCGTCCGTGGGGGGATGGACGCAGGCTGATCACCGCTACCCTGATCAACCGCCGCACCGCCAAGGGCGGCGGCGACGACATCGAATGCTTCTTTCAGTGCGAGCTATACATCCGGCCCGAAGGGACAAGCCGCATCCTGCCCTACCCTTCACGGCGCGAGGAGGATCTGGACGACGAAGAGCTGAAGCTGGCGCTGCTCTACAGGCACCGGCCGGCCTATGCGGTGGGCCATGGCTGCGCCGCCGACTGGACCGAAGCCGATGGCAGGATCACGCAGGTCCGGTCCGAGACCCTGCCGGTTTTCACGCAACATCCAATCCTGCCGCGCGACAAGCTCAGCGGCGTCAGTCTGTCGATGCTCGATATGGCCGGCGCACCGGAGGCCGAGGTGCTCGGCGTCTGCCGCCGGCTAACCGACGCCTATGACCAGTGGATCGGCGAGCAGCGCAGAGCCGTCGTGACGGAAGGCCTGTCACTGCATCTGCAGCGCGTGGCGGGCGAGCACCTGGCCCGGTGCGACGAGAGCCTGGCGCGCATGCGCCGTGGGATCCGGGTGCTGGAGGATGACGGCGACGCCATGAAGGCGTTCCGATGGATGAATCTGGCGATGGTTCAGCAGCGCAGCCACTACGGCCTTTCGGCGGATAAGGAAAAGCGCCGAAGCTGGGTTGAAACCTCCACCGGTCCTGCGCCCGAGCGGCCCTTTGCGACCCCGCAGTATCCGCAATCCGTCTCCTGGCGTCCGTTTCAGTTGGCCTTCATCCTGATGAACCTGACGGGCATGGCCGGCGATGGCGACGAGGCCCGCGCCGAGCGTGATCTGGTCGACGTCATCTGGTTCCCGACCGGTGGCGGCAAGACCGAGGCCTATCTGGGCCTGGCGGCCTGGTCAATGCTGCACCGCCGACTGATCGATCCAGCCAACGGCGGGGTCAGCGTGCTGATGCGCTACACGCTGCGGTTGCTGACGGCGCAGCAGTTCCAGCGCGCCTCCTCCCTTGTCTGCGCACTAGAGCTTCTGCGCCGCGACAACACCGCACGGCTCGGAGCCGAGCCCTTCACCATCGGTCTGTGGGTCGGGCGGGGCGTGACGCCCAACCGCGACGCCGATGCGATCACCAGGCTGGCGGATCTGGACTCAGGCGAGGGCAAGAACCCGTTCGTGGTGCTGTCCTGCCCCTGGTGCGGCATCGAGATGGGCCGACGCCAGGTCGGCCATAGCCACAGAGTGTTCGGCTATCAGAAGGTGCGCGACCCGCAGGCCTCGGTCCGGCTGGTTTGCGAGGACCCGGGCTGTCCGTTCAACACCGGACTGCCACTTGAGGTGATCGACGACCGCATCTACCGACGCCTGCCAACGCTGCTGATCGGCACGGTCGACAAGTTCGCCATGATCGCCTGGACGCCGGAGGCCCGGAAGATCTTCGGCATCGATAACGGAACGGCCGGCGCTCCGGACCTGATCATTCAGGACGAGCTGCATCTGATCTCTGGGCCGCTGGGCTCGATGGTCGGTCACTATGAGACGCTGATTGACGAGCTCTGCGCGCGGGAGGTCGATGGCCGCCGCATAACCCCCAAGATCGTCGCGTCGACCGCAACCATCGCCCGCGCCGATGAGCAGGTCGAAGCACTGTATGCCCGCAAGGCGAGACTTTTCCCGCCCCAGGCCCTGAAGGCCGGAGACTCGTTCTTCGCCGAGGAGCGCAGCGAGATTCCCGGCCGCACCTATGTCGGCGTCCTGGGCTCGGGCCTGTCATCGCATGTGGTGGCCCAGATCCGCACGATCGCCGCCCTGGTCCAGGCCCCGGCCGGTCTGCGCGGCCAGGTCAGCCCCGCCGCGCTCGACCCCTACTGGTCGCTGGTGGCTTATTTCAACAGCCTGCGTGAGCTTGGCCGGGCCTCGACCCTGATCCAGGCCGACATCCGCGAATATCTGAACTGGATCTGGCAGCGGGCCGGCATCAGCGACAGCCGTGGACAGGCCGTTGACCTGCGGCGGTTCATCAATGAGCCGGTGGAGCTGACCAGTCGTGTACCCAGCGCCGAGATCCCCGAGGTTCTGGAACAGATGTTCACCGCCCTGCCAGATAAGGCCGTGGTGGATGTCTGCTTCGCGACCAACATGATCCAAGTCGGCCTTGATGTTCCGCGCCTGAGCCTGATGACCATTGTGGGTCAGCCCAAGGGGGCCTCGGAGTACATCCAGGCCTCCAGCCGTGTTGGCCGCGACACCTCAAAGCCAGGCCTGGTGGTGACCAACTACAACCCCTTCAAGCCGCGCGACCGCTCTCACTTCGAGACCTTCCGCCCCTATCACGAGGCGATCTACCGTCACGTGGAGCCCACCAGCGTCACGCCGTTCGCCCTGCCGGTTTCGGAACGGGCAATCCACGCCCTGGCCATCGCTCTGATCCGCTGCCTGGAGCCGGCCCTGCGCGACAGTCCCGGCCAGGGACCACCTGAAGCGCTGCGCGCCAGGATCCGGGAGATCATCGCACGACGCATCGCCACGGTCGCTGGCGACGAGGCCGATCGGTCGGGCAAGGTACTGGACGCCTTCTTCCGCAACTGGGAGCGGATCCTGCCTCCACGCTACGGGGACTTCTTCAACACCTCCGAAGACCGTCCGCTGATGGTGCCTGCGGGACGGATCTGGATGGACGGGGAAGCCCCCATTCCGCGTTCGACGCCGACCTCGATGCGAAATGTCGACGCTGAGAGCGAGGCGCGCCTTATCCATGCCCTGGCCGGCGAAGGAGGCTGAACGATGGTCCGATCGGTCCGGGGGAAAACAGCCGGCAAGGTGCCCAGGAAGAAGCCCAAGGAGCGGCCGCTGCGCCGCTCCCAACTGATCAGCCCGTTCGGCGTGGGCGCGATCAGCGACTTCCGCGGCGACGAGGCCCTGATGTGCGCGGGGCTGGAGGAGTGGTTCGCCTATGAGAGCGACATTCCCGCCCATCTTCGCCTTGAGGAACCGCGCCTGCAGCGCAGGCTCGGACGCGGCTTCTTCGTGCGCCCCCCGGAGTTCAAGGGGCCCGACGAAAAGCAACGCAAGGTTCCGTTCCTGCGGTTTCCGCTCTGGCACTACTGCCCTCAGTGCTTCCGCATGCAGAAGGCGAGCTACTTCCAAGACCAACCCTATTGCGATCCGTGCAAGTCGGGTCGCCGGCAGATGATCCCCGTCCGGATCGTGGCGGCCTGCGAGGGCGGTCATATCGAGGACTTCCCGTTCCGCCAGTGGATCCGCTGCACCTGCGCAAGTGACGCCGGCGCCCGGTTGATGTTCCGCGCCGGCCGCAGCTCGGCGGGCCTGGGCGGGATCTTCGTCAGCTGCGAGGCCTGCGGCAAGGTCCGCTCCCTGCAGGGCGCGATGAGCGCCGACACCCTGAAGAACGCCGGATGCAGCTGCCAAGGCGGACGCCCCTGGTTCGCCGAGGAGGTGACAAGCTGCGGCCGCGACATCCAAGGCGTCCAGCGCGGCGGATCAAACGTCTATTTCCCTGTGATCGTCAGCTCTATCTATGTGCCCGACGAACAGGCGGGCGTCGACGAGCGCATCCTGGCGGTCTTGGACAACCCTGACCTCTGGGATGTCCTCACCTCCTCGGTGGAGGACGGCCGCATCGACCCCACCCGCTGCGAGGTGGTGGCGGCGATGAAGAAGGTCGACGCCGCGCGTCTGCTGGTCCTGGCCCAGCGCAAGCTCGACGGCGAGACGGCTGCCGACGACGGCCCGCTGAGCGAGGAGCAGTACCGCCAGCAGGAATATGCGCTTCTCAGGAAGTCGCTGACCAATCCGGACGCCGAGCTCGTCACCGATTGGCTGGAAGGCGCGCAGTTCGGGGACTTCGGCCGCTACATCAAAGGGGTCGGCCTGGTGCGCAAGCTGCGCGAAACCCGGGTGCTTTGCGGGTTTTCGCGGCTGAAGCCGGTCGCCGATCCCGACGACGCCGACGTCCAGCCTGTCGCTCGCACCGGCGAGGTCAACTGGCTGCCCGGCATCGATGTCTACGGGGAGGGCATTTTCATCGAGTTTGATCGCGACCAGCTGGAAACGTGGGCCGCCTCGCCTGCGGTGACGGCGCGCTTGCAAAAGCCCCTGCAGCGGTTTGAACAGATCAGGCTGCAGCGCGGTCAGCAGGCCTTCGGGGCTCATCCGCGCTTCGTGTTCCTGCACAGCTTTGCTCATGCGCTGATCAAAGAGCTGACCTTCACCTGCGGCTATGGCTCTTCGTCGCTGCGTGAGCGACTTTACGCCGACATCGAGGATCCGCAGTCCCCGATGGCCGGCGTGTTGATCTACACTGCCTCGGGGGACGCCGACGGCACGCTAGGCGGTCTTGTCGCGCAAGGCGCACCCGCACGCTTGCCTCGCATTGTCACCGAGGCGCTGCGCCGCTCGACTTGGTGCTCGAACGATCCGGTCTGCATGGAGGGGGCAGGACGTCAACCGGACACAGGCAACCTGGCCGCGTGCCACAGTTGCGGCTTGGTTCCGGAGACCAGTTGCGAACAGGGAAACCGAATGCTCGATCGGGCGACTCTGGTGGGCGCCGTTGATGACGCGGCCGTCGGCTTCCTCAGCGCGCTAACGCCGGGGGCAGGTGAGCTGGTGACGCCGCCCTAGCAGGCTGCCCCGGCAGGGCTTTGCGGTCTGAGCCTCGAAACGTGCAGTTAAGTGGAGGGAATTCCTCATCCTAAGGCAAGCTCCCTATAGTCGCCAGGTTTGCGCCAAGAACATACGGATTTCTTTACGAAATGAACCATCAATAGTATGGATGAAATATCCTCAAGGTACAGATATCAAGTTCCGCTGGATAATTACTGAGCGTAGTGAATAAGTTTTTATAGAACAGGATCGCATTGACGGTCCGAAGCACCGTAATACCGCACCTTGATTAAAATGATCTCGACACTCTTGACAGAGACCACGGGAGACGCCTTTGGCCAGGACGCTATCGAACGCCGGAAGCGGTCGTCCCGACCGGACCAATTTCGCAAGATTTGTGGCCGCCTTGCCGGAATCGAATTTCCGCCTCGGACTGACTCACGTAACGACCGGCTATTTCCTGCGCGATATCCTAGACACCAAGACGATCACGCCCGTCGAAGACTGCCCTGTTCTCAAGAAGCCACTCGTCTATGCGTTCTATGGACGCCCAGCCTACCGAAACAGGTCAGACGATACACCAACGGATCTGGCTTTCCTTTTTCCCGTGGTGATGCTGCTCAATCCCGATAAGGCACCCAAGCCTGCACATGTCTTCGGCTTCGACACGGGGGCGTTCATGGCAGGCCTGATGGATGACTACCTTGATCCGCACATGCCGCTCTTCGACTTCCACTTAGAGCCGGATATCGGATCGGCCGCGCGGCTTGCTCAGGCGTTTTTTGGCTCGCCCAAGGCTTTCCTAGATGGTGATGCGGCCCCCAATATGAAGGTGCCCAGCGGCGAGTTCGAGGCGGTGAGCTATAGCAAGATGGTCGCCTCGGGCGGGCGAGGAACCAACAAACTCGACGATCGCATTTCGACGCCGGAAATCATCTTTACCGAGATCCCGATCGAGGACTGCGTCGAGGCGGTCATCCTGCCCGACATCCTTGCTTCGGATCCGACGATTGGCGGCCGCATTGGGGCAATGGGAGTGAAGGTTCGAGAGTACGAGTGGTCGTCGGGAGCTTCCCGCCCATCGGAGTATCACCGGGTGATCCGCCAGATCGCGCATGGGGTATTCAGGGATCTCGGATGGCTTTGAGTAATGGGGACCTGTTCACACCCGGCGCATGGCCAGTTCCTGCTGAGGCCGCCGTTCGGTTCGTCGCGGCGGCGACCCAGGTAAGGCCCTGCTTCGCCGTTCCCTTGGTCAGCTTCCACGCCGGCGCCAACACCCTCTATCTCCAGGATATCGATCCTCATGATCGGATCGCCGCCTTCAACGCGGTCGATCTTCGAGCGGAAGAGTTGATAGCGCTCTCCCCCGAAGTCAGCGGCCTGGACTACGGCCGTATGGCCGTGCATGCCATCCTGGCGCCGGACGGTCAGCCTTTGGCCGGCACGCGGGAGGAGCTCTGGCCGTCGCTGGCGCAGTGGGTAGACGAGATCACCTGGCCAGTAACGCGCCTGGCGTTCGCCGACTTCATGGATGATGACACGGCGATCATAAGCGCAGCGGACGCAGCGCTCAGCCAGATGGCGAGCTCGGAAGGTGATCGCGCTGCTGCTGCCTGGTTCGGCAATGCCGTGGTTTTTCGTCGGCTTCAGCGCGGCGCTCTTATGGCGGCGACTACCCCGGCGAGGCTCTCGGAACTTGAACGAGGGCTTGAGCAGGCCAGGATCGAAGTATGCGATGGCGAGCTCGTCGCCCACCTGCCAGATGTATTGATGGACCTCTTCGATGGCGCGAACGCCAGAGCCCTTCCATGCCTGTCCATGGCGTCGAGACTGGCCGCTTTGGTGTCACCATCCGGGCTCTCACTCGTGCGGATGGCTCCAAGGCCGCCCGAAGAGAGGCGCGAATCCCCCCGCAATTCGAAGCCCGCCGATACCGCTTTCTCCGACGCTGGCGGGAATTCGGCGGCGCGCTCGCCGCCCGAGGTCGCTGGGCAGTCTGACGATGCAGTTCCTACCAATCAACAGACGGCCAGAATGCTCCGCGATCTTGCCGTTGAACGGCTATCTGCGAAGCTGAACGTCAAACTCAACAGAGTACGGGGCTCCCTGTACCAGTCCTCGGATGGAACCGTCCGAGCGATGATCTCGACATCGCGCCGCTATCATCGGTCCTATCAGTCCTACTGGTACTGCTTCTACAACTCTCAGAGGCAATATCTTGGACAGGATCCCGCGAGCTACCTCGTTCTTGGCGCACTGGATTCAGGACGGCTTTGGGCTGTGCCCGTTCCGGAAATCGGACCTTTGATCGACGAGATGACGGCTACGACCCGGCCGAATGGTCAGGTCTATAAACACATCCTAAGCAAGCTGGAGGGAGAGCGCTGTATCCTGAAAACCGTAGCCAAGGACTTCGATCTCTCACCATTTGAGCTGTGATCCCTAGGTCAAGCTCGTGGACAACCGCCGGAACTTCTCCGAGAGGCCCTTGACCCGGAGAGTCCTTTCGGTCACGGATTTGGCAAAAATGAAAAACCAACGTTCTTCGTGATGGAATTATTGCTGCGACTCTGTTCGCTTTAGCTAGAACGGCTTCGAGCAGGCAGCATGAAATTCCGATAAGATGGACGACCGAGTATTGACGGCGGAGAAGACGACTTCGTTTCTCGCCGACATCGCGCGCCCGGACGCGCCCGGTCCAAAGCCCTCCAATTCGATGCCGGTCTCCTCTCCTCGTCGCCCGAAGGGAATCGACCTCTTCGCGGGCGCGGGCGGCTTTTCGCTCGGCGCGATCGAGGCCGGGATCGATATCGTCGGCGCGTTGGAAATTCAAAAGAACGCGGCGTTGACCTATGAGGCCAATATCCGCAACGCCGACGGAACGCGGGTTGACCTCATCCAAGACGACATTCTCGATATCGCCCCACAGTCCGCCATGGAGCGCTGGGGCATCGGGGCGGGTGAGATCGACATCGTCATGGGTGGGCCGCCCTGCCAAGGCTTTTCCAGTCACCGCATCAACGACGCTGGCGTTGATGATCCCAGGAATAAGCTCCTAGGTCGCTACTTCGAATACGTTGAGGCTATTAGGCCGCGCGTATTTATCGTCGAGAACGTGCCCGGGCTCCTGTGGGATCGCCACAAGGCGTACCTGAAGGCGTTTTACAAACGTGGCGAGGAGGCCGACTACGACGTTCGCCCGGCCGAAACGATTAATGCCCGAGACTTCGGCGTGCCGCAAAATCGGCGTCGCGTTTTCATCCTCGGAATCGACAAGCGTCGCCCGCTCGACTTGATATGGCCGCCGACGTCCACGTACGTATCCCCAGCAACGGTAGAACCCGAACGGCAAGGACGCCAGAGTTGGCGCACCGCCGAAGATGTATTCGATCCTGCGGCACCCGATGATCCGAACGACGTGCACATGCAGCACTCCGCCGCTCTCGTGGAGCTTTTCAAGAACACGCCACACAATGGCGGTAGCCGCTCCCAGTCGGGTCGCGTCTTAGAGTGCCACAAGAATTACAACGGCCACAGCGACGTCTATGGGCGCATCGACCCCAAGCGCCCTGGTCCGACGATGACGACGGCCTGCATCAACCCTTCGAAGGGTCGCTTCGTTCATCCGACAGAGGACCACGGCATAACGTTGCGCCAAGCCGCGCGCCTTCAAACCTTCCCAGAGACGTTCATTTTTCAGGGCGGATTGATGTCGGGAGGCGAGCAAATTGGAAACGCCGTTCCCATGGTTCTTGCGGTCGCTCTGCTGAAGCCATTCGTTCATACGCTGGCGGCCACGGAAGCGACCGTCTCCGACTAGGCCTGATTGGCTGGCGGCTTGGGCAGATTAAAGAAATCGACGCCAATGCGGGAACGCTGCTGGCCAGATTGCGTCAGCAGCCGATTGGCGTAGTCCGGCCGAAGCTTGGCAAGCACGCGGAAGTCGACGACAGCGAAGACGGGTCGCCCCCCCTCGCCCAAGTCGACGACGTGTCCGCGGAACGCGCCTTCAACGATCCGCCCATCGTTCTCCAGCAGGACCGTTTCCAGCTCCATTTGCCTGGAGTTTTCCTCCGCGACCTCGAAGGCCAACGTCCTATCATCGACAAGGAGGAAGATGTGCCTGCCGATGGTGGCCTGTTCCAAAGCCTTCGTTATCGCCGCCGTCGCGCGGACGGGCTTCAATCGAGTAACCGACACGGGCCTTAGGGGCGTCAAATCGCCATCCCATCCGCGCAGATTCTGGCCCGGCACGAGATCGCATGCCGGCGACGTGCAGAGCCAATACTGTTCCCGGTCGCCTCGCAGCCCCTTGAAGATCACGCCCGTTGTCATCAGTCCATCGGGGCACACGTCCGACGAGATGTGCTCGTTCAAAGCATGGTAGACTTGGTCGGCGCCGAGGTTGTGAACGGCGCCCGCCAAAATCTTGGCGCGCGCCACTGGATCCTCGCCCTGTTCGGAGGTGATGAGGCGAACGCCGAAATCGACGATTGACGGCTCAACCTTGTGCGCGAGCCGCTCGAATAAGCGGCCATATAGTTCGCCGACGATGTCGCGGCGCTCCATCTCGGTCTTACCCAGCAAAATGCGCAGCAGCCAACCGGCCTGAAGCCTCGGTGCCTCCAGCACGGTTTGGTCGGCGAGGCTGCCGGCCTTCTCCATCGCTGCACGGGCGTGCATCATCATCACGCGGAGTGGGCTGGGATCCCAGGCTTCCAGCGCCTCCATGAGACGATCGAGCAGAGCGGCCTCTTCCTCCCGCTTGTTTACGATCGTGACGAAGACATTGTCCTGCGTCACCCAGTGGGGAGCTCCCAACCGTCCCAAGCTGCTGTCGATCGATCGGTTGGGTCGCCTCGCCGCCAAGACCTCGGGCTTCACCCGTCGACGCATGCGCTCCCGAGCCATGCGCGTCACGACCTTGGCTTGATCGCCATTCCCCACGCCTGCGGCGCCCAGTTGGGCACGAAGGTCAGCAGCGCTGATGCGCGGATTCAGATCGCGAAGATAGTCATCGATCGTCACCCAACTCAGGGCCTGCTCGATTGCCTCAACACCATCGTCCAACTCCTCCCAAATTTCCAGCGCCGCTGTCTCGTCGGCCTGACTCAGATCACGGCCGCCCCCCAAAGCGAAAGCTATGTCGCGGGCCACCAAGATGGGATCCGCATTGGTGTAGACGATCACAAGGTTGAAATGATCCGACGCCGCCAACCGCTGGATAATTCTAAGCGCGGCGGTCGGATCGTCCTGATCCAGGGGATCAAGATTGAAGTCCAGGATCAGTAGGTCAGACTGGTGGAGGTGCTTGTTGACCTCGAACTCTTCAGCCACGGCTCCGCGATTATCGATATCGCAGAGCCATCCGCGTCCTCGGCAGAGATCGAAAAGCGCCCTGGCGCGCGCGTTGTCCAAAGCACCGTCGAACTGATTGTCGGCCAACGCCGGATAGGTCGGGAACTTATCGTCAAGAAGCAGCGCGAACCGGATCGGTTCGATAAAGGCTTCCCGGAGCAACGCGCTCGCGACCTTAGCCATCGAAGCCGTTCCTCAGCGTGATAATGAAGCTCGCGCCCTGCTTGGATTTGCCCGCAGGGTCGGCAGCGACGTACTCGATCCGATGACCACCAGCGGCCAGAGTTTGCCGGCAGAGGTAGAGGCCAACGCCCCGCCCACGCACACGGCGCGTGAAGAAGAGTTCGAACAGGTTGGATTGATCGTCGGGATCCACGCCCGGCCCGGTATCGGAAATCTTGAGGAGACCGTCACCAGCGTCAAGAATGATACGGCGATCGGGGCGCCCCGCCAGCCAGTAGACGGAATTGTTCACCAGATTGATGAAGACGGGAAATATACGCGACGGGAATTCCTGGAACGCGGCTTTCCTGAATGCTGGCGTCGCCTCAAGCTCAATACCCCGCTCCTCCAGCAGGTTCCTGAAGAAGGTGCCGAGATAGGCTTCGATATCCTGGCCGGTGATCCGTTGACGCGTATCGCCGCCGGAAACCTGCACCTGTGACAGGAAGCGCAGCCGTTCCACGAGCTCGGCGCCTGCGCGTTGCGCTTCGCGCATCGCGGGCGTCTCCTCCATCGAGGCGGCCAAGGTCGACAGCCCCGAGGTAAGCCTTCGCTCAAGCGTGTTGAGTTCGTGGCTCAAGATCTCGACGCTGATACCGATCTGGGCGAGACCTTGAATCTGTTCGAGACGACGCTCCAACGTCGCTTCACGGGCCCCCGCGTAGGCGAATGCTCCCTCCAGATCGACGCCGTCCGAGAGTTGCGTCAGCGCCCGCAGATAGGGATCATAAACCTCCGTGAACTGCCTGGTGAGGCGGTCCCTGACCTCGTCCATTTCGTCCAGCGCCGCGCGCAATCCCATGCGCCCGGTCTCGACCTCGTCCAGCAGCGGCGAGACGAGCTTGTAGAACTCCTTGAGATCCAAATCGACCTGAGCGTCGATACGGGCAGACTCGTCCCTGAGGAGCTCTCCGATTGATCGACGCCAGCGGGTCAACCGATCAGTGACGGCCTTTTGGTCTCTGCCGAGCTGAGACCGCGCGACGTCTATCGCCGGCCGGGCCTGCAGCTTCTCGCTCTGGGCCGTCCATTGGAGCCGAATGTCGTCGACGCGCGCCGCTAGGGACACGTAACGGTCGCGATACTCCCGATAGCGATCCTCGAAGGTGCCGAGATTGCGCGGCTTGGGCGGAAGCCGAAGATCCGCGCGCCAAGTTACGGCTTCATCGACGCGTGACGCCAGCTGCCAGATCGCATCGGGATCCTGACTCTTGGCGGCGGCCTCGAGATCACCCCACAGCGCCTCGACCTTTTCAGCGGCCTGCTCCAACAGCGTTGCTTGTTCGCGCACGAGCTTGCGAAACGCGCCGAGCTGCCGCGTTCGAGCCACCTTGGACTTAGCAGCGGCGGCGTCGTTCTCGGCCTCGACTCCCGGCAGAAGTTCAGCGCGATAGGTGGACTCGCCACCGTAGTATCGCCGCGCCGTGGTCCGTAGCAGATCCTTGACAAGGATCTGTATCGCCCGGCTTGCGGAGTTGTCGATCAGTCCCTCACGGCCGGCTTTGTCCCGGAGGTTGGGGTTATCATCGCGGCTGATCGCGATACGGCCGAAAAGACGACGGCTGGCCCAGAACTCGCGGCCGGCATGCATCTGTCGACGTTCCTCGATTTTGAAGAAGTCGTTCTCCGGACGACCGTAAGGCATGACCCGCAAGCCGTCCCTGTAGATCGCGAGACCGGAATGCGTCTGCGCCCGCTCGGAAACCTGCCGGTGCACGTCGGGATCGAGAATCGAAGAGCGCGCGATTGGTTCGAATGCGCCGATGGCGATCGAGAAGCGTCCGATGCGGTCGCGCGGCGCCGTCGGCGGTGCCTGGGCCGGAATGAGCTCGACGTCCCCAAGATCGTGACCGAATGCTCGAATCCGGCCCCGGAAGATTCCCTGCTCGTCGATCTCGCCCTCGAAGCAGTGATCAAGGGTACGGAGGAAATCTAGGCCATAGCCGTCCTCGCGGCTGACGACGCTGATATCTCCCTGGCGCGTGTGATTGACAACCCCATAGTCCATCGCGTTGTCGGACTCGTCCGCGTATGGGTCCGAAAAGCCCGTGAGGGTGCGAACTAGAGAGTCCCTGATCGACGAAGCCTCCTCGCGATCGCTCGCCTCGCCTTCGAGCGTCCAAGCCAGAAGCGCGCTGTTGAGCTCCGACATCACCAACGCTGTACCGCTCGCGTGACGCCCGCTCCAAACAGGCCAATCCGCCAGATAGGACTCGTTCGGTATCTTGGTTTCCGCCGCCCGCTTAATGGCGGCCGAAGTGGTGATGTTCGCAGCTTGGCTCGTTTCCACCCCGTCAAAGGCGATCCAAGCGGCGGCGAGGCGATCCGCGCGCCCCTGATCCACCGCAGAGCCCGTGAAATTTTCGAGCACCCCATTTCTCAGATCAGAGAGACGATCGACCAGTTCACCCCTGCTTTGGAACTCGACGACCGGAAGCCGAATATCGTGCAGATAGAGGAACGGGTTTTCGAATAGTCGCCAGTCGATCAGGCAGGCGACAAAGGGGCTGTCCGCTCGCTTGGAGACGACAAGCACGGTCGATCCGAGCGCGGCCACGGACAACCGCCCGATACCTTTCTGCCCCTGCTTCGGACGCGGCTTGAGCCCTTGACGTTGGTCTGCCGGCAGATCGTCGAGGCCCACCTTGGATTCCGTGCCCACGACTAGCCAGCGGTTCACGAACTGGTCCCGGCTCATTCCCGTGCCGTCGTCAAAAATGGCGGCGGCGGGCTGCCCCTTTCCGTAGATGTGCAGGCTGACGCTCCTGGCGTAGGCGTCGTAGGCGTTCTTCCAGAGTTCGCTCACGGCGGTCGGAACGTCGGCGATCTGTTCCCGACCAAGGTGATCGATCGTCCGCGCACGCGTCTGGAAGGAAACTGAATCCGTCATCGGGCTTTGTATGTTCTCGTCGGGGCTTGGCTCGCGATTAGGCCATCAAGCTCATGAAGGCCAATGGCTAGTTCGCTCCCCCTACATATTCTTGCTTCGCATCGTCGATTCCTCCCCCAGGAACAGGCGCCATCACGAAGCATCCTTCCATTCACGGCAGGCCACAGGTCACTCTCGCGAATGGCGAAGCTTCACCGAGCGCAATCTGCATTGCAAGCGATTGAACTAACAAACTTGTCCCCAAGGCTGGCCTTGGTCTGCATCCAAGATGCGGACATTCCCAACTTCGGCCGCAAGTCAGGCCTGCACATTCCCTGGCAGCGATTCGCCCTCTGCCGAATGGTCGACCGCTACGTCATCGCGCAGGAGTTTGCCGGTAGAAAGCCGTTTGGCCAGGGTGTCGACGAACCGCGCATACCGCTCCCGCCCAACATCGGCAGCCGCCTGATCATCAGCGGAATTCATCGCCGGCGCATTGCGCAGCCAGGTCCGCACGAACAACGCCACCGCCTCATTCGAAATCGTCACGTCCCACTCCAGCCGCTCGATCTGCCGACTCATCCGATCCAGGCGCCGCGTCACCGCCGCCTCCATCGCCTCGGCGCTGTCTGGCGACAGGTAGCTCGCCAGCGCCGCGACCATGATCTCGGACTTGGATCGCCGCGTTCGCCGCGCGGTCTCATCCAAGGCACGGGCGACATCGCCGGGGAGAAAGACCTTGGCCTGAACCTTCATCGCCTCGGCCTCACAGCGGAATGCCGTCGTCAGGATCAAGCGCCGCTTGGCGCGCCGCGCTCCTGAATCGGCGCTGCACCTCCGCCGCCTGCTGAGTTTCGTCCCCCTCTCCATCCAGATCTAGATCGACCCGCGGTTCTGGCGTCGGCGCGGGCTTCGGCTCCTGACCCGCCAGTTCAGGCTCGATCCGATGGCCGCCTTCGTCGGCGGTCGCCGCCCGATCGGCGCCGCCGTCGGAGGTGGCCGACAGAGCCGTAGCCCAATCGTCGCCCGTACTCGCGGCGGGCAAACGCATTCGGCTCGTGGGCGGCGGCCCTACCCTGCCCGCCAGTCGCCGGTCCAAATAGTACCGCACCTTGCGCGCCCTGATTGGCGGCGCCCCCGACACCTGAACCACTTCCTCGTCCGGCGGCAGCTGCATCACCTCGCCTGGCGTCAGCAGCGGCCGCGCCGTTTCCTGACGACTGACCATCAGATGGCTGAGCCATGGCGCCAGTCGGTTTCCGGCATAATTCTTCATCGCCCGCAGCTCGGTGGCGGTGCCCAGGCTGTCGCTGATCCGGCGCGCGGTGCGCTCGTCATTGGTCGAGAACGCGACGCGGACATGGCAGTTGTCGAGAATAGCGTTGTTGGGGCCATAGGCCGCCTCGATCTGGTTGAGGCTCTGCACAATCAGGAAGGCCTTGATCCGGTATCCGGCCATGAAGGCCAGGGCCTGTTCGAAGAACTCCAGCCGCCCGAGCGCCCGAAACTCGTCGAGCATCAGCAGCAGCCGGCGCCGTGATCGTGACGCCTCCAGGCCTTCGGTCAGCCGCCGGCCGATCTGGTTGAGGATCAGGCGGATCAATGGCTTGGTGCGGCTGATGTCGGACGGCGGCACGACCAGATAGAGACTGACGGGTCGATCGGCCTCGACCAGATCGGCGATGCGCCAGTCGCAGCGGCTCGTGACCTCGGCCACCACCGGATCCCGGTAGAGTCCCAGAAAGCTCATCGCCGTCGACAGCACCCCTGAGCGCTCGTTGTCGCTCTTGTTGAGCAGTTCCCGCGCGGCGCTGGCGACCACGGGATGGACCCGGTCGCCCAGGTGCCTGGTGGTCATCATGGCCCGCAGGGTGGCCTCAATGGTTCGCTGGGGATCGGCCAGGAAGCTGGCGACGCCGGCCAGGGTCTTGTCGGCCTCGGCATAGAGGACGTGCAGGATCACCCCGACCAGCAGGCTGTGACTGGTCTTCTCCCAGTGGTTTCGCCGCTCAAGCGCCCCTTCGATCTCGGCACCAACTGGAAGAAGGTCAGCAAAGACGAGGCGGACTACATCTCGATCGAACTGGACGATCCGAGCCTCGGCAAGGCGACGAACACCGCCTGATGGCGACCTCCGACAGCTACGCCCAGGTCTGGTCGAGACCCAAGGCCAGGACGGCGGAGACCGAAGAGGACTGACCGGCTGGGCCGCTGCGCCGAAAGGCGGGGCGGTCTTCGCCGTCCAGCGGTCATCCCGAGATCCGACGCACGCGCCGCAAGGCCCGCCCCCGGTTTCAGGCCGGTTCCGGGGCCCGAACGCGCTTGGGAAAGATGGCTCCCCTTTTGGCGAACTCGTCCTCGCCTCGGTGATCCAGGCCGGGATTCTCCCCGAACCGCGCGCCTTCTAAGTCGGCGTTGTCGAACGCCTCCTTGCGGATGGCGCATCCGAAGAAGTTGCTCTCCGCCAGGCGCGCGTAGTCGAAGTGACAGGTCGTCAAATCCAGGCCGCTCAGATCGCAGGACGTCATGATCGACGCATCAAAGCGCACGTCCCGCAGGCTCATGCCCGTGAAAACCGTCCGCGAAATCTCGGCCGTGGCGAACTGTGTGCCGACGATCTGCCCCCCGCGAAATTCGGAGGTGTTCAGGTAGGCCTCCCGAAAGTCCATAGCCAGAAGCGCGGAGTTGTAGATCCTGGCACCATGCAGCTGGGTTCCGCGGAAATCGCAGTCGTGGATGTTGCTGTCGGTGACGGTCAGATTGTCGAACTGGGTTTGGGCGAAAACGCTGTCGCGGACGGTGGCGGCGGCGAAGCGGGTCGAACGCCCCCTGGCATCCGAAAACCGGCACGTCCGAAGCTCGCTTTCCAGGAACTCGGTGTTGTTCAACAGGGTATGGGTGAAGTTGACTTCGGCGATGTCACAGGCGTCGAAGGAAAAGCCCGACACGTCGTTGGCTCCGAAGTCGCGTGCATGCAGTTCCGCTCCGCGAAAAATATCGCGATCGATACCGCAGGCGTTGACCATGGCGATCAGCGACAGCCCTTCGGGCAGGTCGAGGATCCGCAGGAGCTGAAGGAACTCCGCATCGGCCTTGCTCGTGCTCAGTTCAAGCTGTTTGACGAGCTGGGCCCTGACCGCAAAATCACTCATTGCCACCCTCCCTGATCGCGCGCTGGTCGGTGATGACGGCCTGCTCGCCCGTGGCGGCCTGATCGGCGGTGTCGATCACGATCAGCGTCTGGCTTTCGCAGATCTCCCGGATGAGCGGGATGATGTTCAGCTCGATCAGCGAAAGGTGCTTCTTCCAGTCGAGGAAACGCAGCGCGTACTGGCGGATCAAGAAGGCCTTGTCCGGCGACACGGTCGCCGGCCAGATGCCGCCGACGCCGCTGATCATTATGTCCTTCTGGGAGACCTTGAGGGCGGCTGTGATCCGGCCGGCCCCTGGCCCCAGAACAACCCTGCACCAGTCCTCCGGCGATACGCGCCCCCTGAGCGGCGCGGTCGGCAGCGGCGGGTCGAAGGAGAAGCGCAGGTAGTCGTCGCCGCCTCCGACGACCACGTTGGCGAAGCTGTCCTTGGTCGCAAGCTTGTGGCGTTCTCCTCCGATGGTCGTCAGGCTCTGGGTGTTCTTTGACGACGCCGTCAGCTTGCTCGGGCTCGCCGTAGCCGCTTCGAGCGCCGTGCCGTCCTCCCTGCCTTTCTGGGTGGTGCTCGAGCCGGTGTATTCGAACTCGTGCTCCTGGAAGGACTCCAGCTTGATCTCGGAATCCAGGGCGGCGTTGACGTCGCCGGCGCTGCATCCGTCGAAATTGATCTGCACCGTCGCGCGGCGGAGATGGTAGCGAACCGAGCCGAAGAGATTATCGCACTCTTCTTCGTTGAAGCGGACCTTGAGGATCAAGCTGCCCCGGTCGCCGCCATCCTCCAACCGCAGATCCATCTTCATATTGGCCAGGCCCGGGTGCTTTTGCACCCGCCGTCCCTGGCTCACCTGAAATTCCATTCGCGCCCCCTGATCGGCCAACGGAACTCGAAACGCAGGGCGCCGCCGCCATGCACACGCATTCATATGACGCGCTGGCAAGCGCAACCACAAGTCACGATCGACATCTCGCCTCGCGTCGCGCTCAAGGCGCCCGCGCCTTAAGCGCGAACCTAGCGACCGCGTGGCGTCTTGAGGTTCGGCCCCATTGCCTTCGGACGCGACCGAACCTTCGCAGGCTCTGCCGCCTTCGTCTTACGGATCAGCGGCCGCTTCAGATTGAGCTTGGGCTTGGCCTTGGCCAAGCACCCCAGCCGCGCTAGGCCGTCGAGGGCGGCCGCGTCCAGGCCCTTGAGGAAGACGTTGGGGCCGTCCTTGGCCAAGCGGGGACCGAAGAACTTCTCGTAAGTGGCGCGCGTGCGCTCGGCGACCTCCTCGTCGCCGCCGGTGACCAGGACGATGTTGGGACGGCTGGTGCGGCTTCGCTCGACGCGCTTGAGCAGCAGCTTGAACTCGTAGTCGGCGGCCGGCAGCGAGTAGCCGATGAAGATCCAGTTCCTGGCCCCGTAAAGCAGCTCCTCGGCCGTCTGCCAGGTGCGGGCGTGCATGGGGAAGTCGAGCGCCTTGCGATAGCTGAAGGTGGCGATCCGGGTGCCCAGGGCGTCGGCCTCGCAGGTGGGACAGTTCACGGACGGGTCGGCCTTCGAGGTGAGGCCCGTAGCCTTGCGCACGGTTTCCCAGTCGCGCTCGCGGAAGAGCTGGCCAGCCACCTTGAACGTCTGGTCGGGCGGCGCCCAAAAGACGTGGCGACAGGCGTCGCAATAGAGCCAGTTGATCGAGCCATGCGGCTTGAGGATCGTGCCCAGCTGACCCGCCTGGGGGCGAAGCGACAGGCCCCTGGCCGTGAACTTTGCGGCCTGGGCCGCGCAGCCGTAGTCGAAGGCCTGGATGCCATGGGCGTCGCCCAGGCCGCGCTCGATGACCATGTCCCAGTTCATGCTGAGGAAGGCGCAGGCCGATGGCTCGACGCGGCCGAAGAACTTGCGAAGCGCCAACAGCGGCTCTTCTTCGAGCCGCTGGGCGGTGGCGTAGCGCTGGGAGAGCATGCGCACGGTGCGCACGATCAGCGCCCGGCGGACAGTCCGCAGGACGGCCGGCGGGAAATCGGGTCCCAGATGGTGGCCGGTGTTGGCCGACAGGTCGATGGTGGTGAAGAGGTCTTCGAGTTCAGGCCAGTCCTGCGGGGCCGGATCGTCAGGGTGATGAAAACCCTTCTCGACGAACCGACGGATCATGGCCACCAGCCCCTGGCTGGGCGTCCCCTTCTTCATGTGTTCCACCGCCAGGAGCTGACGCGTGAAATCGAAGGCCAGCGGCAGGCCGGCATTGGCCGAGAACCCCGCCCCGACGATGAAGATATTGGCCGGCGTGTCGCCCGCCCCCGCTCTCGTAGCCGCAGCCATCTTCCGCCCCCTGTTTCCGCCCGGAGCCAAGGTTCAGCCGGAAGACCGTCCGCTCAAGTACAAAAACGCCCATTTCCCGAGAGACCGAAGCGGACCAGAACGCAAGGAAGCGGCCGATCCCAAAGGATCGGCCGCCCCAACGCCCGCTTGAGCAGCCGGATGCGGGGTGGCTATCGCCGCCCCGCCCTGGCGCTACTCGGCCGCCACCTCCCCGGCGATCACCGCCTCAGGCTCTGGAGACGCCGCCGCGCCGCCGTCCAGGCCCTCGACCTCTTCGCCATCGCCGCCGTCCTCCCCTGCTTCATCGGCCGGGGCCGCCTCCTTGCCGGCCTGGACCGGGACGAAAGCCGGAAGGCCGGGCGTGCGCAGCAGGGCCGGAAGCCAGCGGGCAGCCACCAGCTGGGGCTCGGCCGCCTGGGTCATCTCCGTCTTTTTGAGCTTGGCCAGACGTACGGCGGCTTCGGGAGACACCGCCTCGGCCACGGCCGCCAAGATGTGGCCCTTGGTGGCCCCGCCGAGGTAGTGCTTGGCGGTCGGGGTCCACCAGTCGGCCATGTCCAGGCTGAGCGCGGCGGCCATCTGGTCGGCGTGCGCCCAGGGACCGGGACGGCGCTCCCAGCCGTGGACGGCGTTCAGCGACAGTCCCACGCAGTGGGCCAGCAGCGACAGGCGGCTGTCGCCGTCCATCCCGACCACGAAGTCCCAGAGGTCGCCGGGGTAGCGCGGCATCTGCGCGGCCCAGGCGGCATGGCGCTCGGCGTTAGCGACCCCGGCCGGGCTGTCCTCGATCCCCTGGCCGTCGGCATTCAGGTCATGGGGATAGATGCGCACGTCCAAGCAGGAGGGGACGGCGCTGGTCGCGCCGAAGACGCGGCAGACCAGGACATGCAGGAGACCGACTAGAGCGAGATCGGGGTCTTGCGCGAGCGCCAGACGCAGGGCGGCGGTGCGATGGGCGGTGAGGTCGGATTTCAGCCAGGCCGACAGGGGCGCGGTCGGGTCGGCCACGGCCTCCGCCTCGTCATCGTCGTCCTGATCGCCGGCCTCGCCGGGAACCTCGCCGTCCGAGGCCGAAGCCTCATCCTCGCCGCCCTTTCCGGCCTCGTCGCTGGCCTCTTCCTCGGCCTCCTCCTCGACCGGGACCTCTTCGGGCCGCACAAAGCCACGCTCGATGCGGACCTCGCCATCGTGACCCAGGACCACGAGCGCCCCGGCGAAGGCCTTTTCGGCCGGGTCGAAACCGTAGCTTTCGGCCAGCTCGTCGAGGTCGGCGTCGATGCGGGAAAGGCGCGCCTCGTCGTCCGCCGGTAGGTCGTCGAGATCGGGCCAACGCTCGATCAGGGCCTCGCGCTCGGCGAGAAGCGCCGCGCGCCGGGCGGCCTCCTCGTCCGGGAGCGGCAGGGTCTTTTCCCAGATGCGGGAAAGACCCAGGCCGTGCGGATAGTCGATGTAGGCCGCCGTCCACTTCCAGCCCTCGGCCTCGCGCAGGCCGGTGGCCAATGCCGCCAGCTTTTCGGCCGCTAGCCGGTCGAGCAGACCCACATCTTCCAGCCAGCCCTCGCCGGCCTCGGTGAAGAGATCGCGCAAGACCGGGCCGCCGGCCGCGACATAGGCGTCGAGACCAACAAACGCCGCCCGGCGGTCGGCGGCGGCGACCTTGTCCTCGACCATGGCTCGCCGGATGGCGTGGGTCGCACGCTGATAGGGGAGCAGTTGGGCGAAGACCTGCATCTGGCGCTCGACATCAGGATTGACCGCGAAGGCGATCACCTGTTCGAGCGTCAGGCCGCCCTCGCGGTAGAGGTCGAGCAGGGCGGGCGCCACCGCGCCCAGGCGAAGACGCTGGCGCACGATGTCAGGCTTGACCCCGAAGCGCGCGCCGATCTCCTCGGCGCTCCAACCGCGCCGCTCGGACAGGTCTCGAAACGCCTCGAAGGCGTCGGCCGGGTGCATGCCCTCGCGGCTGACGTTCTCGTCGAGCGAGATTTCGGCCGGGTCGTTGGTGGTGTCGACCACGCAGCGCACGGGCGTGGTCTTGGGCAGGAGCTTGCGCTTGGCCAGGAGCCGCAGGGCCTGACGCCGGCCTTCGCCGATGCTGACCAAGAAGCTTCCAGTTTCGCGACCATTCTTGACCTCGGGCTCGACGACGAGCGGCTGAAGGACGCCCTTGGCCCTGATCGAGGCGGCGCGAGCCTCGATGACCTCCGCCGGATGGCCGACGCGCCGCGCGTTGCGCGGCGAGGCCTTGAGGCGGTTGAGGGGGATTTCTCGCACCTCGCCGACCTGAGCGGCGAGGACTGGGGCGGCGAGGACAGCAGCGACGTCGCCGGCGGCGACGGCGGTTTCTGAGTTGGCAGTCATGATCTCCTCCATGGGAAGACGGGTTCAGGCGCAGAAGGCGCGCCTGAACCCGGCGCCCGTCGGCGAGACCGGGGGTGCAAGCGGAGCGGCCGGCTTCGCGGGGACCCGGCTGCAGGGCGCGGCACGCGCCCGAAGCTGGGCGGAAGCCGGTCCGAAGCGCGCCGGGGGCGGAGCCCCAAGCCACGCGGCCGCGGCAGCGGCCGGAGAGGAGGAAGATCGTTTCGCCGTGACCTGACGGCCCCCTGGGATAGTGGATCCATGAATCGATAGCCGGGCGCGCCGCCGCCCAAAGCGGCGGCGCGCGGCCTAGAGCTTGACCATGAGGCCTGACCGGCGGGCGCCGCCGGACCGGAAAGGGATGCTCCTTGCCCCGGCCCGGCCATGCAGGTCAGCGCGCCCAGAACACGTGAACCTCGTCATGGGCGGTTTCGAGGGTGAAGATGTCGCCGCTCATCCGGGCGTTCTCGCCCATCGCCTCGTAGTCGATGTAGAGGCGAAGGGACTCGGGGATCTCGACCGTCTCCTCGGTCAGCTCTTGGAAGCAGTCGGCCAGGCGCTCGAAAACGCCGCGATACTGCTCATCCAAGGCGGTTCCCGCCGCGTCTAGGTTGCCCCCGAAGTGATCCAGCACCAGCGCGCCCAGCCTGCCGCGCTCACGCACGAAGGCGGCAATCTCCACCACCTTGGCGATGCCGGCATATTCGGCGATCTCCACACCTCCAAACCCCTCGTAGTCGTGGATGGCGTGTTCCTCGGCCCCGGCCACGGGCGAGGCCTTCAGCATCGCGGCGATCTGCGCCCACACGGCGTCGGCGTCGTCCCCGACATCGATCCAGGCGCCATGCAGCCAACCGTTGTTGTAGGCGGCCAGGCAGGCGACATAGATGCGCGGTTCGAACTTTTCAGCGGCTTGTCCCATCGTCCTCCTCCTTGAGGCAGGGGTTCGTCATCGAACCCTTGCCCGTCGGCGAGACCGGGGGTGCAAGCGGAGGTGCCGGCTTCGCGGGGACCCGGCTGCAGGGCGCGGCACGCGCCCGAAGCTGGGCGGAAGCCGGTCCGAAGCGCGCCCGGGGCGGAGCCCCAAGCACGCGGCCATTAGGCCGCCAACAAGAATGAAGCCTGCACAGGAGCCCGCGCGAAGCGCGTGGCGGGAGGCGGCGTCGAGCGGCCGGCGGCGCCCCAAAGGCGCCCGCCAGGCGTCGCGCCCGTAGGAGCGGCGAAAGCCGCGGGACCGAGCGTGACCGCCGGCCGCTCTCCCGATCGGGTGGAGCCGGACGCGAAAGCGTCCGGTGGGAACCCTTCGGCGACGATCGCCCTGTCACCCAAGCGGCGGCCAAAGGGCGCGCTCCGGCTATCAAGGTGGCCCGACGTTTCTCAAGCCGCCGGGCCTGTCTCCGACCGTTCTCAAGCCGTCAGCGACACGGCAACAGTTCCCCAACCGGGGCCCCGGCGCAATACCGGAGAAATACGGGGTCATGCGACGAAGCCGCGCCCTCGTCGGCACGTGCTGACCAACGACAAACCGCCGTTCGCCTGCCTTTGCGCGCCATTGCCGCATGCGGCGAGCTGCCCCCTTCACCAGCCGACCGGGAGAGGCTTAGGTCGAGGCGAAGGAGCAAACCCATGTCCGCCACCGCCTCCGACACGACCCGGCGCCACCCCGACTCCATGCCGACCCGCGCGATCCGGCGCGGCCAGCTGCGCCAGATCGTGCCGCTGGCCGACACCACGATCTACGAGATGGAGCGACGTGGGGAGTTCCCGCGCCGCTTTGCCCTCACCCGCCGCTGTGTGGTCTGGGACCTCGCCGAGGTCGAGACCTGGCTGGCCGAACGCAAGCGCGACGCGGAAGCTGGCGTCCAAGACCGCGCGCCCCTGCCTGACGTCCGAGACCGCAAGACCCGCCCTGTAATTCGGTGAGAGGCCGCCTGATCGGCTCGCCGGTAGAGCGTCTCGTTTACACCGAGAGGTTCGGGGCGCCGATCCGCGCGCTCAAGCACGCGGATCCAAAGTGACCCCATGCAACTCGGCGGGCCGAAGGGTCGGGACATGCCGCTCTCCCCTCACCCAGGCGTCGATCATGTCCGCCCACTCCTGGAGCATGTGCCGACGCTGATGGGCGTATTCGGCGACATTGTAGACCCGACGCGAGGTCCGGCGATCGACGTGGGCAAGGCACTTCTCGATCCAGTCGCTTTCGAACCCGATCTCGTTAAGCAGGGTCGAGCCCGTCCGGCGCAGGTCGTGGACGGTGAAGGGCGCGATGGGCAGTCCTTGTTCCTTGGCGCGCTCGGCGATGCTCATGGTCACGCGGTTGAACGTCGCGCGCGACATCGGCTGATCGGGCTCATAGCGCGACGGGAGCAGGTACGGCGAGTTCCCCGCACAGGTCTTCAGGGCGATCATGATGTCGAGCGCCTGGGTCGACAGGTAGACGTTATGAGGCCGTCCGGCCTTCATCCGAGCGGCGGGGATACACCAGACCGCGTTGACGAAGTCGACCTCGTCCCAGGTGGCGTCCTGCAGCTCGCTCTTGCGGACCAGGGTCAGCAGGATGAGCTTCATGCCCAGTCTGATGGTCGGCAGCGTCGGCACCTGCTCCAGGAGCGGATAGAACAGCCGGATCTCCTTGGCCGACAGGGCCCGTTCGCGCGGCACGAACGACCAGATCGACGACGGGCTGACGTCGCTGGCCGGGTTCTCCACCTTCTCGCCATGCAAGCGGGCGAAGGCGAAGATCAGGTTGACCTGGTCGCGGATATGGATCGCGGTCGCGGGCGCGCCCCGGCCCTTCACCGTCTGGCATAGAGCCCGGATATCGGCCGGCTCGATCTCGGTCAGCAACCGGTTCTTGAAAGCCGGTTCGACGTCGCGCTCGTAGATAGAGCGCCGCATGGCCCGGGTGCTTTCGGCCATCCGGGCTTCCTCCAGCCACTTGCGGCCAAAGTCGCCGAAGGTCTTGGCGGCCTTGATGCGGGCCTTGTCCCGCTGCTTCTCGATGGCGGGCGAGATCCCTTCCCTCACCTTGCGGCGGGCCTCCATGCCCAGCTCGCGCGCGGCGAGCAGGCTGATGCCGTCCCGACCATAGCGGCCGAGGGTCAGGGTCTCTCGCCGGTTGTTGATCCGGTAGTCGAGACGGAAGGAGATGGACCCGGCGGGAGAGACCACCACATAGATACCGTCACGGTCCGCAACCTTGTACGGTTTCTTCTTTGGTTTCAAAAACTTGAGTGCGGCGTCAGTGAGCATGAACGGCCTCCTGCGCACCCCGAAAACCGCGAAAAAGGCCGCAAAATACCGTCATGCCGAAAACGGCATGATGGAAATGCCTTTTCCTGAGTAAATTCAGGGGCTTGATGCTGGAAAAAGTACCGTCAGGCCTGACTTGCCGTGACGGTATCAGCCGCTCGCCCTCGCGAGCAAGGTCGTGAGCTTACCGTCAGCCACGCGAAAAGTGAACTGGCTCCCCCTGATCGTCGCCGATCGCCGGGGAGACAGAACACAAATTATTTCAATGATTTAGGCGATATTCGCGATAGTCCGCGAAGGTCCCGAAAGGACCCTGAATCATTCCCACTCGATGGTGCCAGGCGGCTTGCTGGTCACGTCGTAGACCACCCGGTTGACCCCTCGGACCTCATTGATGATCCGCGTGGCCGTCTTGCCCAGGATCGGCCAGGGGAACTCGAAGAAGTCGGCGGTCATGCCGTCGGTCGAGGTCACCGCGCGCAGGGCCAGGACGTTCTCGTAGGTGCGCGCGTCGCCCATGACGCCGACCGTCTTGACCGGCAGCAACACGGCGAAGGCCTGCCAGATCTGGTCGTAGAGGCCGGCGTTGCGGATCTCCTCCAGATAGATGGCGTCGGCGTCCTGCAGGACCTTGACCTTCTCGGGCGTGATCTCGCCGGGGATGCGGATGGCCAGGCCCGGGCCGGGGAACGGGTGACGACCGACGAAGGCCGGGGCCAGGCCCAGCTCGACGCCCAGGGCGCGCACCTCGTCCTTGAACAGCTCGCGCAGCGGCTCGACCAGCTTGAGCTTCATATAGTCCGGCAGACCGCCGACATTGTGGTGGCTCTTGATCACCGCCGAGGGACCGCCGCGGGCCGAGACGCTCTCGACCACGTCGGGATAGAGCGTGCCCTGGGCCAGGAACTCGGCGCCGTCGATCTTGGCGGCTTCCTTGTCGAAGACGTCGATGAACAGGCGGCCGATGGTCTTGCGCTTGGTCTCGGGGTCGCTGACGCCGGCCAGCTCGCCCAGGAACAGGTCGCCGGCGTCCACGTGGACCAGCGGGATGTTGTAGTGGTCGCGGAACAGGGTGACGACCTGGTCGGCCTCGTTCTTGCGCAGCAGGCCGGTGTCGACGAACACGCAGGTCAGCTGGTCGCCGATCGCCTCGTGGATCAGGACGGCGGCCACCGAGCTGTCGACGCCGCCCGAAAGGCCGCAGATCACCCTGCCGGTCCCGACTTGGTCGCGGATCCTCGTGACCATCTCCTGGCGGAAGGCCGCCATGGTCCAGTCGCCCTTCAGCCCGGCCAGGGCCAGGAAGTTCTTGTAGATCTTCGAGCCGTTGACGGTGTGGACCACCTCGGGGTGGAACTGGACCGCGTAGATCTTCTTCTCGTCATTGGCGATGGCCGCGAACGGGGCCCCGGTCGAGGTGGCGATGACTTCGAAGCCCTCGGGGATGGCGGTGACGCGGTCGCCGTGGCTCATCCAGACGGTTTCCAGCTCGCCAATGCCCGCCAGGCCCTGGAACAGCGGACTGTGCTTGCCGATGGTCAGGTCCGCGCGGCCGAACTCGCCCGCGTGGCCGCCCTCGACCCTGCCGCCCAGCACGTCGCACAGCAGCTGCTGGCCGTAGCAGATGGCCAGCATCGGCAAACCGAGGTCGAACAACTTGCGGCCGATACGGGGGCTGTCGTCCTCGAGCACGCTGGCGGGGCCGCCCGACAGGATGATGGCGGCGGGTTTGTAGTCGTCGACCAGGGCCTCGACCTTGTCGAACGGATGGATCTCGCAATAGACGCCGGCCTCGCGCACCCGGCGCGCGATCAGCTGGGTCACCTGGCTGCCGAAGTCGACGATCAGGACGCGCTGGTGTTCGGTTTCGGTGGTCATCGGCGGGTCTCCAGCGGTCTTCGTTTCAATCAGGGCGTCAGGTCAGGGCGTGTACGAGGATCGCTCCAACACGGCGGCGAAGAAGCCGTCCGTCCCGGCGCGATGAGGGGTCAGGCGTAGATAGCCTTCGGGCGTGACGTGCTCGACGCCCTCCAGGGCGATCGGCTTCACGGTGAATTCGGGGTGGCGTTCAAGGAAGCCGGCGACACGGTCCTCGTTCTCGTCGACCAGCAGCGAGCAAGTCACATAGACCATGCGTCCTCCGGCCTTCACGAAGGTCGAGGCGTCCTCCAGCACGCTGTCCTGCTCGATCTGGCGCTTGACCAGCTGGTCGGGAGACAGGCGCCACTTGGCGTCGGGGTGGCGGCGCCAGGTGCCCGCCCCGGTGCAGGGGGCGTCGACGAAGACGACATCGATCTTGCCTTCCAGGCCCTTCAGCGGCGTGGCCTCGATCGGCGAGCGGATCTGCAGGTTGCGAACCCCTGCCCTCTGGCCGCGCCGGATGCAGTCGGCCAGACGCCGGGCGTCGCTGTCATGGGCGAAGATCTGGCCGGTGTTGCCCATGGCGGCGGCGAGCGCGAGGGTCTTGCCGCCCCCGCCGGCGCAGAAGTCCAGCACCTGCTTGCCCTTGACCTCGCCGGCCACGGCGGCGGCGATCTGGGAGCCGAGGTCCTGGACCTCGAACCAGCCCTTGGAGAAGGCCGGCACCGCCTCGACCGACGGCGCGCGGTCGGCGGCGGCGGGCGCGGGGATGCGGAAAGCGTTGGGCAGGACGCCAGCTGGCGCGGCGTGGATCGGGGCCAGGGCCTTGGCGGCGCGATCAGCGTCGGTCTTCAGAGTGTTGACCCGCAGGTCGACCGGGGCGCGTTCGGCCAGGGCTTGCATCTCGACCGCCTGGTCGGCGCCGAAGGCCCGCACCAGACGCTCTTCCAGCCAGTCGGGATAGTCGCCCGCCACCGGGGCCGGAGCCGCGTCCAGCGAGATCGGGTGAGCCAGACGTTCACGCTCGCCATCGGTCAGGGCGCCGAAGCCGTGCTCTTCCGAGGCCGCCTCGGCGATGCGGTCAGGCGTCCATTTCCAGGTGAAGGCCAGCACACCCAGCACCGCCCCACGCGCGCTCGCATCGCCCATCATCCAGCCCAATGAACGCTTGCGGCGAAGGGCGTCCAGGACCAGGCCCGAAACGAAGGCGCGGTCCTTGGAACCGGCGTAGCGCGCGGTCTCGCCCCAGCGCTTCAAGGCCATCTTCGAGGGAAAATGCCGCGTCTCGATCTCGGTCAAAACCTCGATCGCCGCCGAAACCCGTCCGCCGTCGCGCATCAGACCACCAGGGCCGCGAGCAGCATCAAGATCCCGACCATCGAGGCGACCCAGGTCAAGCTGCGCACATAGGGCACGCCGAAGGCATAGAGCGGGATATAGACGGCGCGCGCCGCCACATAGATCAGCGCGCCCAGCGAGGTGAGCTCGCCCAGGCGACCGCCGAGATAGTCGACCAGCACCAAGACCGCGAAGAATGGAAATGTCTCGCGGAAGTTGGCGAAGGCGCGTTCCAGACGCCCCGCGACGCCGGTCAGCACGACCGGCTCGTCGCGGGGGCCCGCATTCCACTTCAAGCCGCGCTGGGGCTGGGCGGCCGCGGCCGCCCACAGCAGGTGGACGATCCCGATCAGGACCGCCGCCGCCAGCATCTGAAGCTCGAAGGCCATCCGCATCGCCTAGACCGCGCTCGGATAGTTCGGGGCTTCGCGGGTGATCATCACGTCGTGGACGTGGCTTTCACGCAAGCCCGCGCCCGTGATGCGCACGAACTTGGCGCGCGCCTGCAACTCGGGGATGGTCGGCGCGCCGACATAGCCCATCGCCGCGCGCAGCCCGCCGACCAGTTGGTGCAGCACTGGCGAGATCGGCCCCTTGAACGGGGTCTGGCCCTCGATGCCTTCCGGCACGAGCTTGAAGCTGTCCGTCACTTCCTTCTGGAAATAACGGTCGGCCGAGCCGCGGGCCATGGCGCCCACCGAGCCCATGCCGCGATAGCTCTTGTACGAGCGGCCCTGGTAGAGGAACACCTCGCCCGGCGCCTCTTCGGTTCCGGCGAACATCGAGCCCAGCATGGCGGTCGAGGCCCCGGCCGCGATGGCCTTGGCCAGGTCGCCCGAGTACTTGATACCGCCGTCGGCGATGATCGGGGTGTTGCTCTCGCGACCGGCGCGCACGGCTTCCATGATCGCGGTCAGCTGCGGCACGCCCACGCCCGCGACGATGCGGGTGGTGCAGATCGAGCCCGGGCCGATGCCCACCTTCACCGCGTCGGCGCCGGCGTCGATCAGGGCGCGGGCGGCGTCGTAGGTGGCGATGTTGCCGGCCACGATCTGGACGCGGTTGGCTTCGCGCTTCAGGCGGCTGACGGCTTGAGCGACCTGGCTGGAGTGGCCGTGCGCGGTGTCGATGACGACGACGTCGACGCCGGCGTCCACCAGGCCCATCGAACGCTCGAAGCCGGCGTCGCCCACGGTCGAGGCCGCGCCGACTAGCAGGCGGCCCTTGTCGTCCTTGGCGGCCAGGGGGTGAGCCTGGGCCTTCTCGATGTCCTTCACCGTGATCAGGCCGACAGCGCGATAGGCCTCGTCGACGACGATCAGGCGTTCGATCTTGTGCTTGCGGAGCAGCTCGCGCGCCTCGCGGTGATCGATCCCCTCGCCCACCGTGATCAGGTCCTCGCGGGTCATCAGCGCCGAGGCCGGGACCTTGTCGTCGCCCTCGAAGCGCATGTCGCGGTTGGTCAGGATGCCGACCAGCTTGCCCGAGCCGCGCTCGACCACCGGGAAGCCCGAGATCTTGCGGCGGGCCTTGATCTCGCGGATCTCGGCCAGGGTGGTGTCGGGATGGATGGTCAGCGGATTGATGACCATGCCACTTTCGTAACGCTTGACCTCGCGCACCTGATCCGCCTGCTCCTCGTTGGTGAGGTTGCGGTGCAGGATGCCCAGGCCGCCGGCTTGCGCCATGGCGATGGCGAGGCGGCTTTCGGTCACCGTGTCCATGGCGGCGGACACGAGCGGTATGTTCAGACTGATTTCACGCGTGAACCGGGTCTCGGTCGTCACCTGGGTCGGCATGACGTCGGACGGGCCGGGTTCGAGCAAAACGTCGTCGAAGGTGAGCCCTTCGCGAATCTCCATCGGAGTCTCCATTTTGCGGCGCGTATGTAGCCGCGAGGCCGCCGGTTGTCGACCCGCCGCGAAGGCGAAATGGGGATCATTTTTTCCAAGGCCAGGCGAACCCTCGCGCCAGACCCGCCCAACGGGGCCTCTGACGCCCCAGGACGCCGTCGATGTCAGGTTTCCATCGTCGGCAGTCCCAGCCGTCCCAGCTTCGAGACGACCGCCACGCCATCGCCAGCGTGAATCACCTCGTCGGGCTTCGGCCCATCGATGACCCGGCCATCGCTTCGATCGAGGCGGACGACGAGCAGGCCTCCCCCCCGTCGTTCGAAATCGCCGACCGTTACGCGGCGCGCCGCGAACGACGCCGGGGCGGTGACCACGCTGAGGTCGAGACCGAGCGCGGCGAGGTCCTCCTCTCGCGCGCCCGTGTCGGACCGCCCCTCGCGCAGGAAATTGGCCAGCCGGGGGTAGAGGATGATCTCGGCGATCCGCTCGGCGCCGATATGGGCCGGCATAACCACCTTGTCCGCGCCCGCCTGGATCAGCTTGCGCTCGGTGCTGGGCCGCTCGCCGCGGGCGATGATCTCCAGCTTGGGATTCAGGCTGCGCGCCGACAGGGTGATGTAGACGTTGGCCGCGTCGTCGGGCAGCACGGTCGCCAGGACCTTGGCCCGCTCCACATGCATGGCCCGCAGCACGTCCTCGTCGGTGGCGTCGGCGTGGCGACACAGGAAGCCCAGCGCCCTCGCCTCGCGGCAGCGCTCTTCGTCACGCTCCACGATCACGAAAGTCTCGCCCGCGGCGCTCAGTTCGCTGGCCAGCATCAGCCCAATGCGACCGAAGCCGCAGATGACGATGTGACCCTCCAGCTTGTCGATGTCGCGTTCCACGCGCTTTCCAAAGAAATGTTCGAGTTGCGATTGGGTCAGGGCCTGAACCAGGGCGCCGGTGACGATAATGACTCCGGTGCACCCGAACACCATCGTGGCCATGGTGACGCCGTGCAAGTAATCAGTGTTGATCGGCCTGACCTCGCCATAACCCACCGTGAAGATGGTCAGGGTCACCATGTAGAGGGCTTCATCGAACGACCAGCCCGCCCGCATGTAGGCCAATATCGCGCACGCGGCGACGATCAGGACGAAAACTACCGCCAGACCCAGATTGCGGAAGGGCCGCGCGATCAGCTTCTCAATCACGCCGCTCTGGCCGTTCACCGTCCCTTGAACCCCGTCGCGACCAGGAAGACCTCCGAGCTGTCGGCGCGGCTGGCCTTGGGCTTGAAGTGCTGGACCTTGTCGAAGTGGCGCTTGAGGCGACCAATGACCTCGGCGGTCTCGCCGCCCTGGAAGGCCTTGGCGACGAAAGCGCCGCCCGGCTTCAGCACGTCGATGGCGAACTCCGCCGCGATCTCGATCAGGCCGACGATGCGCAGGTGATCGGTCTCGCGGTGGCCGACGGTGTTGGGCGCCATGTCGGACAGCACGATGTCCGGCGGGCCGTCCAGCAACTCCAGAAGCTTGCCCGGCGCGTCGTCGGCGGTGAAGTCCATCTCCAGGATGTGGGCCGGCGCCACCGGGTCGACGGGCAGAAGATCGATTCCCGCCAGTTGAGTCACCCCGCGCTCGACGGCGATCTGCAGCCAGCCGCCCGGCGCGCAGCCCAGGTCGATGACCTTCGCGCCCTTATGGAAGAAGCGGAACTTGTCGTCGATCTCGCTGATCTTGAAGGCCGCGCGGCTGCGATAGCCGAGGGCGCGGGCCTTGGCCGAGAACGGGTCGTTGATCTGGCGCTCCAGCCAGGCCTGCTGGCTGGGCGTGCGGCCATAGGCCGTCTTCAGGCGCGCGGGCTTGGCGCGGCCGCCTTCGGTGCCTCCGGCCGGCGGCTTGACCATGCGCTTGCGGGGAGGCTCTTCATCGCTCATGCGGCTACCGGCTTCTTGGACGATCCGCCGCGACGACGCCGACGCGGGCGCTTCTGCTGGTCGGACATCAGGGACATCAGAAGCCCCTCTCTAAGCCCTCGGTCGGCGACACGCACGCGCGAACATGGCCACAGCTCCTGAACGGCCTGGAGAATGGCCGCGCCGGCAAGGACGAGATCGGCTCGATCCGCGCCGATACACGGCTCCAGGGCCCGCTCGGCCGCCGTCAGTCCCTGCAGGCGTTCAGACGCGACGTCGCAGTCGGCGCGGTCCATCCAGAGGCCGTCGACGATGTTGCGGTCATAGCGCGGCAGGCCAAGATGCAGACCCGCCAGGCTGGTGATCGCGCCGGACGTGCCGATCAGGTGGGCCCTGCCCTCGGCGAAGATCTCGCGCATCGGCTCTGCGTGCGGGAAAGCCTCGATCCGGACCTTGACGTCGTCGACCATGGCCCGGAACCAGCCTTCCTCGGCGCGCTCGCCCTCGGGGAAGCGCTCGGCCAGGGTGACGACGCCCACGGGAATCGACAGCCAGGCCTTGATCGGCAGCTTCCACGCGGCGAACTGGCGCGGCTTGGCGTCGAGGCCGCCGCCCTTCAGGTCGACCCATGACAGCTCGGTCGAACCACCGCCGACATCGACCACCAGGGCCGCATCCTGCTCGCGGTCGAACAGGCTCATGCAGCCGGCGACCGAAAGCTGAGCCTCCTCGCGTGGGCTGATGATCTGCAGCTTGAGGCCGGTTTCCTCCTGCACGCGCCTGACGAAGTCGGGACCATTTGTCGCACCCCGGCAGGCCTGGGTGGCCACGGCCTTCACGCGGATCGCCTTGCGGCGACGGATCTTCTCGGCGCAGACCTTAAGCGCCGCCAGCGAGCGTTCCATGGCCGCCTCGGACAGTTGGCCGGTCTGCGACAGCCCTTCGCCAAGACGCACGATGCGGGAATAGGCCTCGACGACGCGAAACCCGCGCGGCGTGGGCGTGGCCACCAGAAGGCGGCAGTTGTTGGTCCCCAGGTCGAGCGCCGCGTAGCAAGCGACGGACTCATCCTGAGACCTCCGGCGCCGGCCGTGTGGCGCGCCGGGCGCGCGCGGCGCCTCCGACATGGTCTCTACTACCTGTCTCGCAGGCCTTCGCGAACGGTCGCGAAGCCTCACTTCGAGTCGACCATAGCACGGCGCTCGCCTCTCGAAAGGCGCCCGCTTGTGTTCCGCGTTCTGACCTCTACGTTCAGGATTCAGTCAGGTCCGCCCGGCTATCCTTAACGCCATGAACTCGAGACTCGCCAAATTCGCGATCGGACAGGTCGTCAGGCACCGCATCTTCCCGTTCCGGGGCGTGGTGTTCGACGTCGACCCTGTGTTCGCCAATACCGAGGAGTGGTGGCAGTCCATCCCGGAAGACATCCGGCCGACCAAGGACCAGCCTTTCTACCACCTGCTCGCCGAGAACGAGGACAACAGCTACGTCGCCTATGTGTCCGAGCAGAACCTGCTGCCCGACGACAGCGGCGAGCCCGTCGGCCACCCGCAGACGGCGGTGATCTTCGAGTCGTTCGATCACGGGCTTTACAAGCTTCGTCCCCGAATTTCCCACTAGGCGGCACGCTTCTCCGCCGAACACGGTTCTGGGCGCAAACTCCGAACAGCATTTGCCAAATACGGGGCGTAGCGTCGTCGCATGAGCGGAGATGGCTTTAGCAAGGGACCGCCCCCGGGCGCCCGTCCCGACTGGACGATCGATCAAGGCTGGGAAACCTATTCTCAGGCCGAGCACGACGTCTGGATCACCCTGTATGAGCGTCAGGCCGACATGCTGCACGGCCGCGCCTGTGACGCGTTCATGCGCGGCCTCGACGCGCTGGACCTGCACCGCACGGGCATCCCTGACTTCAATCGTATCAACGAGGAGCTCCAGCGCCTGACCGGGTGGAGCGTGGTCGCCGTGCCGGGCCTGGTGCCCGACGACGTCTTCTTCGACCACCTGGCCAATCGGCGCTTCCCGGCCGGCCAGTTTATCCGCAAGCCGCATGAGCTGGACTATCTGCAGGAGCCGGACATCTTCCACGATGTTTTCGGCCACGTGCCGATGCTGACCGATCCGGTCTTCGCCGACTACATGCAGGCCTATGGCCAAGGCGGCCAGCGGGCGGTGGGCCTGGGTCGCCTGACCAATCTCGCCCGTCTCTATTGGTACACGGTGGAGTTTGGCCTGATGAAGACGCCGGCGGGTCTGCGGATCTACGGGGCCGGCATCGTCTCGTCGCGGGCGGAGTCGATCTTCGCCCTGGACGATCCCTCGCCCAACCGCATCGGTTTCGACCTGGAGCGGGTGATGCGCACCAACTATCGGATCGACGACTTCCAGCAGGCCTATTTCGTGATCGACTCGATCCAGACCTTGCAGGAAGTCACGCTGCGCGACTTCAGCGCCCTCTATGAGCGCTTGGCGGGCGCCAGCGAAATTGGTGTCGCCGAGATCCTCCCCGGCGACACCGTCATTACGCGCGGCACGCAGGCCTATGCGAAAGCCGGCGGGCGCTTGGCTTCGGCCGCGGCCGGCTGACCCTTCAGGCCGAACAGTATCCGCACGCCCGGAATGCGCCGCACGATCTCGTAGGTGGCGAAACAGCCGGCGAACGTCGCCACGATCAGGATCGCGCCCTCCAGCCCCTGGGGCAGGCCCAGCTTGGCCAGATGGTAGGCCATGACCACGATCAGGGTCTGGTGGACCAGGTAGAAGGGGAAGACGCCCAGGGTCAGGTAGCGTAGCGCCGGGCCGCCCTTGTTGGCCAGATGCTTGGCCCCGAAGCCCAGGATGGCGACGATGGCGCACCAGGTGTCGGCGGCGAAGACGAAGCGCATGACCAGCTTCAGCTGCGGCGGGGGAACCGCCGTGTCGCTGCGATAGGTCCAGACATAGACGCTCCAGGCCGCCCAGGCCGCGACAGCCAGCGCCAGCGCCGGCCAGCGCATGGCGGTCAGGCGATCGCGCAGCACCTCGGACTTGGCCAGGCCGAAGCCCAGCAGGAAGGCGCTGAACGAGACCGCGTGGACATAGTGGTCGCCGACCAGGGCGTGGGTCTCGCCATACTTGGCGTAGAGCGTGGCGCGCAGCATCCCCAGGAACAGGATCGGCCAGCCGAACAGACCCACGCCCTTCAGCGTCCACTCGGCGGCCGTCTGGATGTGCTGGCCGGCCTTCTTCCAGACCAGCAGCATGACGGCCAGGACCAGGGTGTAGAACAGCAGATAGGCCACGAACCACATGTGGTTCCAGGTCGGTGTGGTCAGGCACTCGCCGTCGGTCCCGCACCAGTGGCCCGAGGCGGTGGCGTAGCGGATCCAGAAGTTGTCGACCGTCAGACCGCTGTTCGGATGCAAGGCGATGTACTCGACCACCTGGTAGTAGGACTGCGGTGGCACGATCACGAACATCGCGAACAGCAGCGGCGGCAGCAGGCGGGCGACCCGGGCCCAGGTCAGCTTCCCGACCGGCGCCTTGTCCGCCATGAACCGCGTCGCCGCGCCGGAGACCAGGAACAGCAGGGTCAGGCGCCACGGATTGGTCAGCAACATGAAGGGCATCAGCCCCTCGACCACGCGCGGCGACTTCACGTGCCATTCCCACGGCACGTAGAACATGCCGGTATGGTAGAGGATCAGCAGGAAGAACGCGCCGACCCGAATCCAGTCGAGGTCGTAGCGCCGGTCGAGGGGTAAGGCAGTCGTGGTCATGAAGAGGCGTCCGGCTTGAAAAGCGATGCCAAGGACCTGACGCAGCGCGCCCCGGCCAGCCAAGCGTCCGGGGATCAGCGGTCGCTGGCTGGGACGACCGGAAAGGCTTCAGGGACCAGCGGCGGGCTTTTCGGGATGACCGGCGAGGAACGCCTGTGGCTAACCCGCGCCTGGATTCTTGGAGCCTGCCTGATCGCGGCGATCACGGTGGTCAACGTCCTCACCATCCAGCACGACGCGCCGAGACTGGGCGTGATCCGGCCGGCGATCTGGGAGGTGAGCAGCGCGCTGGTCACCATGGTCATCTTCGGCATTCCGGCGGCCATGGCCCTCTGGATGGTGCGCAAGCAGCCGCGCTGGTGGCAGGCCGTCCCGGCGCACCTCGTCGCCGTGTTCGTCTATTCGGTCCTGCACGTCTCCAGTTTCGTGGCTCTGCGCAAGCTCGGTCACGCCGTCATTCTGCACGAGGGCTACGACTTCGGGCCGCTCTCGACCGAGTTCCCGTACGAGTTCCGCAAGGACATGATGTCCTACGGCCTGGCGACGATCATCTACTGGCTGGCCCTGCGGCGCAGCGCCCAGAAGCCCCCAGAGGCTCATGTCCCCGCCCCGCCCGCCACGTTCGACATCCAGGACGGCGCGCGGCTGATCCGCGTTCCCGTCGCCGACATCCTGGCCGTGCGTTCGGCGGGCAACTATGTTGAATTCGTCCTCGCCCACGACCGACGACCGCTGATGCGCTCGTCGCTGAGCGCCGTGCTGGAGAAACTGGCCCCGCGGGGCTTCGTGCGCACCCACAAGTCCTGGCTGGTCAACACGGCCCGCGTGACGGGTCTAAAGCCGGAAGGCTCTGGCGACTACGCCGTCGAGCTCGATGGCCTGGAGGCTCCGCTATCGCGGCGCTTCCCCGAGGCCTTGGCGGCGCTACGGCGCTAAAGTAGCATTCCCATCAGGATGTCGTCCTCGAAGCGGCCGTCGGGATAGAGACCGCGCTTGGCCTGACGCCCCTCCTGCTGGAAGCCCAGGCGCTCGTAGAGACGGATGGCGTCCGGATTGCCCGCCCCGGCCGCCAGCTCGATGCGCAGCACCGGCGGGCTCATGGTGCGCGCCTCGGCGATCAGCGCCATGAAGAGCTTGGAGCCGATGCCTCGCCCTTGGTGATCCGGCTGGACCGCGACCGTCACCCCGCCCAGCACGTGGGCGAAGAGCGCGATATGCTCACGGCGCGCATGAATCTCGCCGCAGATGCTCCCCTCTTGATCGACCGCCACGAGGCAAACGCCGCCTGGCGTCTCGATCACGCCGCGAACATAGGCCTCCGTGATTTCCTCGGGCGTGCGCGCCAGCCGCCCCGGCTGAACCGCCGCGGCCTTGTGCGTGGCCAAGATCCCGGAAAGGTCGTCGAGGCTCGCCTGCCGGATAGTGACGCTCATGACGCTCTCTGAAATGGATAGAAGTCTCCGCCAAGGTCTAGGATCTGGCTGAGTTCGTCCAGAGCCTCCCGACACTCTGTCAACAGGTCGGGGTCGGCCAGGTCCGCCGGGGCCAGGCGGTCGCGATAGCGGCGCCGCACCCAGTCGGCCAAGGTGGCGTGCAGAGCCGGCGTGAACCGCTGGGCGGGATTCGTCGCCGACAGCTCGGCGTCGGTCAGGACCACCCGCAAACGCAAGCAGGCCGGGCCGCCGCCGTTGCGCATACTTTGGCGGACGTCGACATACTCCACGCGGCCGATCGGACCGTTGGACGAGGCCAGGCTCTCAGCGACCGCGAAGGCGCGCGGGTTGTCGCGTGTCTCGGCCGGGGCCAGCAGCACCAGGCGGTCCTCCCCCGGGATCACCAGAAGCTGCGAATTGAACAGATAGCTAGCCACGAGATCGGCCATCGGCAGGTCAGCCTCCGAAACCTCGACGAAGGCCGGCTCGAACAGCCCCTCGGCGGCGTCGCGAATATCTCGCTCCATCCCGGCGCGATCCTCGAAGGCGCGTTCGTGGAAGAACAGGCACTCCCGCGTGCCGACGCAGACCACGTCGTTGTGGAACGCCCCGCCCTCGATCGCCGCGCGGCCCTGCTGCGGAAACACCGCCCGCGCCGCGCCATGGCGGCGCTGGATGGCCTCGAAGGCCTCGCGAGTCTGGCGGGCCGGGAACCTGCCGTCCCAATGGCCCCAGGCCTCGCGCCCCCAGACGAACAGGTTGACGCCCGGCGCGCCATGATCGGCGCAGAGCCGGACGTGGTTGGCCGCGCCCTCGTCGGCGAAGTGCGGCTGGGCCGGCAGCGGGTCGTGGACGGCGAAACGGGCTTCGTCGGGAAACAGACGACGCAGGGCGCGCGTGGTCTGCGGGCCTTCCAGGCTGCGATGCAGGTTGGTCAGCAGGTTGGCCGGCGTGAAATGGACACGGCCGTCAGCCGTATCGGCGCTGGGCGTCACCGTCGCGGCGTTGGCGGCCCACATCGGCGAAGCAGAACATGCGGCGGCGGCCAGCGCCGGCGCATCCTTCCAGGCCTGTTCGATCACCGCCGCTTCCGAACCGGAAAAGCCAAGGGATTTCAAGAGACTTACAGCCGGCCGCTCATGCGGCGGCAACACGAACTGCGGGATCCCCAGATCCGCCAGGCGGCGCATCTTGCCAAGCCCTTCCAGCGCCGCGCCCCGCGGGTTCGACGCCTCGCCGGCGTTCCTCTGGCTGGCCAGGTTCCCCGGCGAGAGACCGACGTAGGAGTGGGTCGGCCCGACCAGGCCGTCGCAATTGGCCTCGACCGCGCTGCTCATCCGCGCAGGCCCTTGATGTCCTTCAGGGTGTCGGTGATGGACGGAGCCTCGAAACTGGCGACCGGATAGGCGCAGTAGTCGGCGGCGTAATAGGCGCTGGGCCGATGGTTGCCAGAGGCGCCCAGGCCGCCGAACGGCATCGACCCCGCGGCGCCCGTCGTCGGCCGGTTCCAGTTCACCACCCCGGCGCGAATTCGGTTCAGGAACTGATCCCAACGCCTTGACTCGTTGGAGATAAGCCCCGCCGAGAGACCGTAGCGCGTGGCGTTGGCGGCTTTCAGCGCGTCGTCGTAGCTGGCCACGCGGCGCACCTGCAGCCACGGGGCGAACAGCTCCTCGTCGGGCGTGTCGACGCCGGTGACGTCGACGATCCCGGGCGTCACGAAGGCCTCGCTGAGGCCCTCGACCGACCTTAGCGAACGGATGCGCTCACCGCCCATGGTGTCAGCGATGGCGCGAGCGGCCTCGGCGGCGCGGGCCGAGATCAGCGGACCCATGAAGGTCTCGCCTTCCCCGTTCCAGGGCCCGATCGAGAGCCGGTCGGCCAGAGCCGCCGTCGCCTCGATCACCTTCCGGCCAAAGGCGTCGTCCGGCACGATCAGCCGCCGCGCGCACGAGCAGCGCTGGCCTGTGGTGATGAAGGCCGACTGCACGACCAGCGCCGCCACGGCCTCGGCGTCGTCGGCGTCCCAGACCACCAGCGGATTGTTGCCGCCCAGCTCCAGGGCCAGGATCACATCGGGTCGGTCGGCGAAGTGGCGGCGGAAGAAGGTTCCGGCCGCCGCCGAGCCGGTGAACAGCAAGCCGTCGATCGCCTGGTTGATCAACGCCTGACCGGTCTCACGGTCACCTTGGACGAGGTTGACGACGCCCGCCGGCGCGCCAGCCGCCTCCAAGGCCTCGATCATCAGCTGACCCGCCAGAGGCGTCTCCTCCGACGGCTTGAACACCACGGTGTCGCCCGCCAGCAGGGCCGGCACTATGTGGCCGTTGGGCAGGTGGCCGGGAAAGTTGAACGGCCCCAGCACCGCCATGACGCCATGGGCCCGATGACGTAGCACGGCGCGGCCGAACGGCATGGCGTTCTCAGTGACGCCCGTACGCTCGTCATAGGCCTTGATCGACAGGTCGACCTTGCCGGCCATGGAGCCCAGTTCGGCCTTGGTTTCCCACAGAGCCTTGCCAGTCTCGCGGCTCAGGGCCTCGGCGAAGGCGGCGGTGCGCTCGACCAGAATCTCCTTGTAACGGCGCAGGACAGCGATGCGCGCCTCGCGCGGCTGGTCGGCCCAGGCGGGGAAGGCCCGGTGCGCCGCGGCCACGGCCTCGGCGACATCGGCCTCGGTGGCGGCCGCCTCGCGCCACACCGCCTCGCCGGTCGCCGGGTCGGTCGAGACCAGCTCCGGACCGCGCCCCGAACGCCACTTCCCGTCGATGAACAAGCCGCTCATGCCTTCACCCGCACCATGTCGCCTTCGCCTACGCCCAGAGCCTGGGCCGTCTCTCGTCCCAGGATCGCGTTCTCGCCGTCGATCAGCACGGGCGCTCGCGCCGCCCGGAACCGGGCCAGGGCGCCGCTGGAGACCAAGGCCTCCTCGCCGAACGCGTCCTCGCCAATCTTCACCCGCAGGCTGCGCGCATCCCGCACCGTCTTGATGTCGTCGCGGCGCGCGGCGACGGTCGGCCCGGCGTCGAAGATGTCGATCAACCCCTGATAGCGAAAGCCCTCGGCCTCCAGCATGGCCCGCGCCGCCTCGCCCTCGCGGTGGACACGGCCCAGCACCTCGCTGGCTTCCTGGGGCAGCAACTCGGCATAGATCGGATGGCGCGGCGCCAGGTCGAGGATGAACTGGCCATCGGTCGATGCGCTCATCATGTCGGCCTCGTCGAACTCCAGGCGGAAGAACTTGCTGGCCACGTGGTCCCAGAACGGGCACCCGCCATCCTCGTCGAACCAGCCGCGCAGTTCGGCCAGCACCATTTCGGCGAAGCGCTGGGGCTCCAGGCCGATCAGCATGTAGCGCGACTGGGCCAGCAGGCGCCCCGCCCCGCCCTTGCGGCGCTCGGGCCGCAGGAACAACGAGCCGACCTCCGACCAGCCGGCGCACTCGTTGACCAGCACCAGGGCCCGGTGATCGAAGCGCTTCGCCAGGGTCGGCGACGATTGGGCCAGGGTGACCACCCGGAAGGAGAAGTGCGGCCGCTTCAGCCCCACGCCCGCCTTGACCCCGGCGACGCCGATCACGTCATTGGCCTCCAGGTCCTCCAGCATCAGGGTGTACCAGGCCTCGGGCGGGGCGACGCCGGACTGGAAGCTGGCTTCCGACAGCGCCAGGCGGGCGCGCAAGGTGGGCTCATCCTCGGGCAGGCTGGTGAAGCCGCGCCCGGACAGCACGGCCAGTTCCATCAGGGCGTCGAAGTCGGCGGAGCCGGCGGGACGGACGACAAGCATTCAGAAACTCCCCATGGCCGCGCGGAGCGCTCTGGCGTCGATCTCGCCGCTGGCCAGTTTCATCAGGATCAGCGCCGAGAGCTGCGCGCGCTCGACGAAGCTTTCCGGAAAGGCGTGCTCGGCCTCGCTGTGGATATCGCCGCCGCGCACACCCAGGGTGTCGACGTTCGGCAGACCCGAAGCGAACAAATTGTTGCCCTCGCAGACGCCGCCCGACGGCTTCCAGGCGATGTCCTGCCCGAGCAGCGCGCCGACGTCCTTCACCGCCCCGAACAGCTGTTGCTGGGCGGCGTTGAACGGCTTGGCGCCGCGGGTGATCAGGCCGTGCAGATGGGCGTGCAGGTCATCGCCGATCTCGCCGACGATGCTGGCCACCTCGGCCTCGAACCAGGCGGCGGCCTGCGCTTCCGGGAAGCGGACGTTGAAGCGGACCACCGCCACGTCCGGCACCATGTTCAGCGGCGCGCCGCCGTCGATGCGGGCGACATTGACCGTGACGCCGTCGCGCTGGCCGTTCAGGCCGTGCAGCTTTTCGGCCACGCGCGCCGCGCCGATGATGGCGTTGCGGCCGGCGGCGAAGTCACGGCCGGCATGGGCCGCGCGGCCGTGGATGACGATGTGGAAGTTGCCCGAGCCCTTGCGCGCCGAGGCCAGGGCCCCATCCGCGAGGGCCGGCTCATAGGTCAGGCCGACATGGCCGCGCCGCGCGAAATCCGCCAGCACCGGCCCCGAGGCGATCGAGCCGATCTCCTCGTCCGGCGACAGCAGCACGCGGTAGCCGACATTGTGCGAGGCAGGGTGAGCTTCGAACCCTTCCAGCGCCGCCAGCATGACCGAGATGCCGCCCTTCATGTCGGCGATGCCCGGACCGTGCAGCGCGCCGTCGGGACGCGTGCGAACGACCTGGAACGGGCTCGTCTCGGGATAGACGGTGTCATAGTGGCCGGTCAGCACGACCTGGACCGGGGCCTCGGGACGCACCACGACAGCCAGGGACGGCGGGTGATGAAACTCGGTCTCGCGGCCGTCGGCGGCGATCTCCCGCGACGGCGACAGCGGCGTCTCGATCGGCGCGGCGGGCAGGCGCGCGGCCGCGTCGAGCAGAATTTGCCTCTGGCGCTCCAGCCCGGCCAAGTGCCGGCTGCCGGAGTTGATGGCGCACCAGTCCACGGCGCGGTCGACGATCAGGCCGCCATCGCGCGCGATGTGATCCAGAACCGCACGATCTTCTGAATTGAGTCGCATGAAAAGCCTGTCCTCCCTCAGTCAAGATAACCAAGGGCCGCGGGCAAATCGTTGTCACCTCCGAGGAGGTAACCGGTCGCCCGCGCAACAGCCTTGCGTCTCTAATAGTCTTTTCTCCAGCGGACGGAAAGCTTGGCGTCGTTCTGGCCGCCAATGCGCGAGACCAGCGACAGCGTCCGACGGACGCGCCACTCGACCTGGGCGGCGGGCCCCTCCCGGCCGCCGCCGATAATCTCGACATAGACGTCGTCGGTTACGTACTTACCGCCCGACACCGTCATGCCCGTGGCGCTTTCGGCGAAGGCCAGGCGATCGAGGCGCGCGAAGCTGCGCAGGTTGCCGATCACGTCGAAGCCCCCGCCGCCGGCCAGCGAGGCGAGCGCGGACGCCAGCTGAGCCGCCTCGATCGGCGACAGCTGGGCGGCCGAGGCGCCGAACAGCACCTGGCTGAGCACCTCGTCGCTGGGCAGCTCGGGCTTGGAGGTCAGGGTGATCTCGGGCTTGGCGGCCGTGCCCTTGATGCGGACCACCGCCGTCAGGGAGGTGTCCTGGCGTGTCGCTGAAAGGTCCAGGCGGATGCGGTCCAGTTGACTGGACAGATAGACCACGCCGTCGTCGTCGAACTCGAACCGCTTGCCGGCGAAGTCGTACTCACCCCGCACCATGCGCGCCACGCCCGAGAGCTGTGGGGCCAGGGAGGTGCCGCCGACATGGGCGTCCAGCGACAGCTCGACGTCCAGGCCGCGACCGCGCACGAACACCCGGCGCGGCGCCTTCAGGTCCAGGTCCAGAATCATACCGCCCGTGTTCGGGCGGCGCTGCAGGCCCTGGTCGAGATCCTGAGGGCGGTTGCGCTCGATCACGTCCATGGCCACGACGCCGGCCGGTGTCTTGCTCTGGGCCGAGACATCGGCGCGGTCGAGGGTCACCGCCCCCGTCAACTTGATCTTGCCGTCGGCTGAACGGTTCACCGAAGCCTGCCCACTGGCGACCGCCGAAGCCAGGTCGTTGTCGATCAGGCGGAAGCTCTTCATGTCGAGCTTGAAGTTGCCGACGCCGTCGCGCGCCAGGCTGATCCGCCCCTGGCCCGAGATCGTACCGCCCTGCCCGTCCTCGCCAATGGCCTGGCTGACGTCGATGGCGTTGTCGGCCAGGGCCGTTCGAAGGACGACGTTGCGCAGACGCAGGCCGGTCTGGCCGTCCTCGAAGCCGCCATTGTCCAGGGTCGCCGAACCCAGCAGGCGCGGGTCGGCGAGCGTGCCGCCGATGCTGCCCTGCAGATTGATGCGCCCCGACAGCGAGCGGTCGGCGCCCATCAGCAGGTTCCACAGCGGCTTGATCTCGCCCTTGGCCGAGAACTGCCCCTGCACGCCGCGCTTCTTGTCGATCACCAGACGCAGCGGTCGAGCCGAGGCCTCGACCGGCAGGACGAGGTTAGCGTCGGCCTTCAGGCCCTGGCTGTTGTCGCCGTCGGCGACGATGGTCAGGTGGCTGTCGGTCAGGTCGCCGTGGACCTTGGCGTTGAGCGACTGCTCGATCTTGGCGCCGCGTTCGCGGGCGTTCGAAAGGCGCATGGTGAAGTCGCCGCCCAGGGCCTCGCCCTGCCCGCGCAGATTGAACGAGCCGTCGATGTCGCCGTCGAGATCGGGGTTGAAGGCGGTGATCGCCACGCCCGCCAGTTCAGCCTTCAGCATGGCCGTGGCGCCGCCCAGGTCGGCGTCGATGTCGGCGCGTCCCTTGTCGATGGCCAGGCGTAGGCGAGCCTGGGTCGGGCCGTCGCCGAAACGCACCTTGGCCGTCTCGCGGGTCTTGATCTCGGTGCGGCCCATGCGGCCAGCGGCGTCGAGGCTGAGGTCATAGATCTTGCCGTTCTGCGCCAGGTCGCCCGTGCCGCCGATGCGCCAGCGGCCGCCGGGAGCCTCGCCGCGCGCATCGATCGACAGCGGCAGGCGCGCCAAGGGGCCGTCTGCCTTGATGCGCGCAGAACGGACCTTCCAGGCTCCGGTCGCGACGTCCTCGGCGGTCAGGTCCAGGGTCGCGCTGGCGCCGCCGCCACCGGGCGCGTCGACCAGCTTGGCCGCGCCCCTGACCTGGCCCTGAGGCAGGAAGGCGCCCGGGCCAATGGCGACGGTCAGGTCGGCCGTGGCCGGCAGGCCGTCACGCAGGCTCATCGCCCCCTTGGCCTTGGCGCCGCCGGCGTCGACGTCCAGTTCGCTCAGTTCGATGCCGCCTGGCGAGAAGCGGAAGGCCGTGCGGCCGCGCGCCGGACCATAGCCGCTGTCGGCTTGCAGCGCCGCGACACCATCGGTGGCGTTGGGGCCACGCGCGAAGGTCAGCGTCAGATGCGCCTTGGTCAGGGGCAGCATGGGAAGGTTAACGCGGTCGAAATCGGCGTTCAGCTCGGCCTTCGGGGCGGCCAGCGTGCCGCCGATGTGGCCGTCCCCCGCCGCCTTGCCGGCGACTTCGACCGGACCGGCGCGGAACGGGCCCGTCGCGGTCCAGTCCAGCTTGAAGTCGAGTTCCAGAGCCTTGGCGACCGTCATCTTTCCGGAGGATTGCAGGCTGGCGTTGGCTCCTTCCAGCTTGGCGTCCGCGACGGCCAGGACGCCGTCGTTCCAGCTGGCCTTGCCATTCAGGCGGGGCGTTGCGCCCAGCAGGCGGTCGATCTCGGGATAGCCGGTGGCGAAACCCGCCGCGCGACTGTCGACCGTGAAGCTCCAGGGCCGGTTGGCGAAGCTGTTGGCCGTCCATTTGGCGGTGACCGAACCCTTCGCGCCCGGCCGCACCGGCCCCATGCTGGCTACCTTCATGTCGCCGTCGAATGACAGGCCGCCGAGCGGTCCGCGTTCGCCCTTGCCGGTGACGATCAGGTTCGGGGCGTCGATCCGGGCCGACTTGATCAGGAACCGACCACCCTTGACCCGCGCTCCTTCGAACGAGGCCTTGGGGCTGGGGCCGAGCAGGGCCAGAATGCCCGTGCCGCCGCCGCCCGACGAGGTCGCCGCAGCCTTGATCTCCAGCTCGCCCTTGGCCCAGCGCACCTTGGCCGGTCCCTTGGCGCGCTTGAGGCGATAGCCCAGCAATTCCAGGTCGGCGACGTCGACATCACCCTCGACCGAGAAGCCGCCCTCCTCCAGTCGGAAGACGCCGTCGGCCAGGCCGCGCCCCATCTGCGGGATGGTCACGATCCGCTTCAAGGCGCCGATCTGGGCGCTGAACGCGACGCCGTCCGGCCCCGTCCGCTTCTTGGCCAGATCCGCCAGGCCGTGGCCGTGAAGGGTCAGGTTCTGGGCCATGATCGCCAGGTTCAGGTCCGACAGACCGTCCTGGGCCGTTTTCTTGCCATCGATCGTGAAATTGGCTTCCGGCCCGAACATGTGGGCCAGACGTTGGGTCAAGGTCGAGGCCGTGAGATCGATGCGGCCTCGGGCCGAACCGCCTTGCTCGGTCCAGGCGCCGTCGGCCTGCAGCGGCGTCGCCTGACCCGAGCGCGCCAAGACGTTGAACGCCGCGCGGCTGGTCGTGCCGTCGGCTTTGGCCTTCAGATCGAAGGTGCGGTTGGCCGGCAAGCCCAGCGCGCCAGCGATCGCGCCGCCATTGGCCTCGGTCGCGTCGGCGATCAGGTGCAGGCTCTTGGAGCGACCCAGGTCGAAATCGAGGTTCAGGTGATCGCCGACATGGAGGCGCGAGGCGACGCCCAGCTTGCCCTTCTGCCCGCCCTGGCGCGCCATTTCGTAGGCGCCCGCGACGTCGAAGTCGCCGTCCTTGCCGCTAAAGGCCGGGCGGGTGATCAGGCGGAACCTAAAGGCGTCGAGATCGACCGACACGGGCGCGGCGCTGGACTTGGGTCCCTTGGGCTCCATGGTCGGGCGTCGCAGCACGATGACATCGCGCGCGTCGATGCTCTCGGCGTGGAAACGACGGCCGAACAGCTCGGTCGGCCGCCAGGCCACGCGCAGGTCGTGCGCCTCCAGCCAGATCCCCTTCTCATCGGAGATGGTCAGGCGGCGGACGCCGAAGTTCTTCCAGATGTCCCCCGACAGGCCTTCGATATGCAGCCTGCCGATGCGGCCCAGCTTGAGCCCCGAGGCGCGAGCCTCCAGGAACATCCGGCCCTGCGGGGTGATGGGGGCCAGGCGCAGGCCGCCCGCCATGACAATCAGGATGCCGGCCAGGATCGCCGCGGCGATCAGCACCACGCCGCCCCAGCCGATCTTCCTCGAGACCTTCACGGCGGCCTCGCCCGCCGCCTCGGCGGCGTGGGCGACGGTCTCCGTCAGGTCAGGCTTGTCGTGCTCCGCGCTCAAAAGCTTTGACCGATGCTGAGATAGACTTGGAAGGCGGGATCGCCCTTGCGGCGGCCCATGGGCACGGCGACGTCGGCGCGGATCGGGCCAAAGCCCAGGTCGTAGCGGACACCAAAACCCGCACCGGCCCGGAAGTCCTCGCGTTGCGGCGTGTTGTGCGTGCCGATGGCGCCGGTGTCGATGAAGGCCACGCCGCTCCATTTCGAGGTGATCTTCTGGCGCAGCTCGATCGAGGTCTCGACCAGCGAGATGCCGCCCTGCGGGGTGTTGTCGGTCAGGCGCGGCCCGATGGCCTGGTAGGAATAGCCTCGCACCGAACCGCCGCCACCGGCATAAAAGCGCCGCGAGGCCGGAACGTCCTGGACGCCGCCGCCGACGATCGCGCCCAGCTTAAGGCGTCCGGCCAGCACAGTGCTGGCCTGCCGGCCGAACGGGATATAGGCCGAGCCCTGGGTGGTCAGTTTCAGGTAGGGAACGGTCGTGTCGCCGACCACGTAGGTCGGCTCGCCCCGGGCCTCCAGACGCCAGCCACGCTTGGGATCAAGGATGTTGTCCGAGAAGTCCCAGGCATAGGCCGCCAGGCCCGCGAAGGTCGCCAGGTTCAGCTTGCGGCCCGCCACCAGGCCGTTTCGGCTCACCTGTTCCTTGGTCTGGGAGATATCGAGCGAGACGCCGAAGGTGCGATAGGCGGTCGTCTGCCGTCGCTTGGTCAGGTCCACCCCGACCGTGGCGCCGGTTTCGTTATAGGCGTCGGTGTCGTTGCGGAATACGGCGGTGTTCAGCTTCAGCGTCTGCTGGGGCCGGCGCCAGTGCGGCAGCGAGATCTCGGCCCCCAGGCGTTGCTCCAACTTGGCGAAACGCAGGGCGTAGGTCGTGGTGTCGGCGCGCTTCAGCCGGTTGTAGCGGATCCAGCGCGCGTCGACGCCTGCGCCCTCGTTGGTCGAATAGCCCGCGCCCAGTTCGATGGTGCGCGACTTGCGATCCGCCAGGGTGACGACGACGGGACGATACCCCTCGGCCGTGGCCTTGTCCGTGCCCGCCAGCGAGACCGAGATCGAATCATAGACGCTGGTGTCGCGCAGGCGGCGCTCCAGCTCGGCCACGTCCTCGGGATCGTAGACGTCGCCGGACACCCAGGGGGCCAAGCGGCTGACCCAGGCGGCGTTGGTGCGCCCTTTGGTCACGACCTCGATGCCGTCGAGGTGAACCAGTTCGCCGGCCGCGATCTTGAAGGCCGGCCGGACCGTGTGGTCGGCGTGGTCGACAATGACCTCGCGCGGCTCGGCGGCCGCGTCGGCATAGCCGAGCTTGGCCACCTGGGCGACGACACGCCCCTCGGCGCCCACTACGTCCGCCGAACGGCCCGGCTCGCCCTCGGTCAGGCGCATGGCGGTGGCGGCGCGCTGGCGGGTGCCCTCATCCGGCGGCGCGCCGGACCAGTCGATGCGTGGATCGGCGATCAGGAAGACGGGACCGGGCGTGATCTTGACCACCGCGCGCGGCGGCTCGCCGTCCATGACGTCGGGTTCGACGGTGTAGCCATAATAGCCCTCGGCACGCAGAACGGCGATGGCGTCCTCGCCGGCCTGACGAGCGCGGCGACGGGCTTCGGCGCGGCTTTGGGCGGAAGTCTTGGACTGGGTCAGAGCGCGCTGGATAGCGTCGCGCAGGTATTTGTCCTCGACACCTTGGATCTGGGCCATCGGCTCGTCGGCAAGCGCGGCCGAGGCGATCAGCCAAATCACCGCCGTTAACGCGAGGGTAGTCCGCCCAAGCACCAAATCACGTTCCCCGCGCGAAGCGCCCCCGGGCCCTGCTGTAGTCCGGGGTGGCGCCGCTGTCACGACAGGAAATGCAACGAACCTTGCCCGAGCGGCGCTTCTCAAAGCGGGCGAATGGCGCCCAAATGATAAGCAGTCATGCGCATCCACGTGGCGGACGTCGAATCCGGCGCGCATGGTGGTCGCTACACTCTAGAGTCGGGGACGGCGCGGGCTCACCGGTCCGCGCCCAAGGTTGTGAGAAACGTGGATAAAAGCGTGGCGGCGAAGACCCAAACCCTCGTGAACGCACCGACCCTGCCGATGACGGAGGCGGCGTACCTGCCGGGGATCGCCTACGACGAGATGTTCACGCCCGAGGGTGAGGTCCGGCCGCACTACGATCCGCTGCATGGCCGCATGTCGACCCTTGGCGCCGAGGAACTGGCGGGGCGTCAGCGGACGCTGGAACGTTCGTTCCTGCTGCAGGGCATCACCTTCACCGTCTATGGAGCCGACAACACCACCGAGCGGGTCATGCCGACCGACCTGTTCCCACGCATCATCCCCGCGGCGGAATGGTCGAAGATCGAGGCGGGCCTAGCCCAGAGACTGCAGGCGCTGAACCTGTTCCTGGCCGATATCTATGGCGATCAGCAGATCCTAATGGACGGCGTGGTTCCGCGCGAGCTCGTGCTGGGCGCGCCGTCGTATCGCCGCGAGATGCAGCACGTCTATGTACCGCACAAGGCCTACGCCAATGTCTGCGGCAGCGACCTGATCCGCTGCCAGGACGGCCAGTTCGCGGTGCTGGAGGACAATCTTCGGGTCCCGTCCGGCGTCTCGTACATGCTGGCCAATCGCGACGCGGCCAAGCGGACCTTCCCCGGCACCTATCGCGCCGCCGGCGTACGGCCGGTCGAGCGCTATCCCGACCTGCTGCTGGCCACGCTGAAGAGCATGGCCGCCGACTGGCGCGGCGATCCGCAGGTCGTGGTGCTGACGCCCGGCGTCTATAACAGCGCCTACTATGAGCACGCCTATCTGGCCCGTCTGATGGGCGTGCCGCTGGTCGAGGGCCGTGACCTCGTTGTGCACGAAAACATGGTCTATATGCGCACCACGACCGGCATCCGCCGGGTGGACGTGATCTATCGCCGGGTCGACGACGACTTCATCGACCCCCTCACCTTCCGGCGCGACAGCTCGCTGGGCGCGGCCGGTCTGTTCAACGCCTATCGCGCCGGCAATGTGGTGATCTGCAACGCGCCGGGCACCGGCGTCGCCGACGACAAGGCCGTCTACGCTTATGTCCCCGATATCATCCGCTACTATCTGGGCGAGGACGCCATCCTGCCCAATATCGAGACCTTCCTTTGCCGCGAACCGCGCCAGTTGGGCCACGTGCTCGACAATCTCGACAAGTACGTGGTCAAGGCCGTCGGCGCCTCGGGCGGCTACGGCATGCTGGTCGGTCCGCACGCCAGCCAGAAGGAGCGCGACGACTTCGCCCAGGCGATCAAGGCCGATCCGGACAACTACATCGCTCAGCCGACCATCCAGCTGTCGACCGCGCCCTGCCTGGTCGACGGACGCATCGAGCCTCGCCACGTTGACCTGCGCCCCTTCATCCTGTCGGGCGAGAAGACCATCGTCACGCCCGGCGCCCTGACCCGGGTGGCGCTGAAGCGCGGCTCGCTGGTGGTCAATTCCAGCCAGGGCGGCGGCTCCAAGGACACCTGGGTGCTGGCCGAGGAGAACGGCCAGACCAATGGCCACGGCAACGGGAGCGCCCGCCCATGATGCTCGCGCGCGTGGCTGACAGCCTCTACTGGCTGGGCCGATACATCGAACGGGCCGAGCACCTTTCGCGCCTCTCCAGCGTCATGTTGAACGCGACCCTGGACCAGACCGACTCCGGCGCCCACGCGGTGCGGATCGCCATGGCCGCCGTGGGCGATCCCGCCGATGGTGTGGACGTCGGCTCCTTCGAGGCCGCCGAGGCCCTGGTGCTGGATCGCAGCGACACCAATTCGGTCGTCTCGTCCCTGGCCCGGGCGCGCGAGAACGCCCGCCAGGTCCGCGACCAGATCACCACGGAGACCTGGGAGCGGCTCAACCTGCTCTATCTGAAGGTCACGGACGACAAGGCCGCCAAGGAATTCTCGGACGGCTCGGCCAACTTCCTGCACGACGTCATCGCCGATCTGCACCTGTTCAAGGGCGCGGCCGACACCACCATGAGCCACGGCGAGAGCTGGCGGTTCATGATGCTGGGAATCTATATGGAGCGCGCCCAGCTGGTCTCGCGACTGCTGGAAGTGTGCTTCGCGGAGAGCCCCGTGCACGGCCACGTCGACGACCACGTGGCCCTGGTCAGCGTGCTGCGCATGGCCTGCGCGCTGGAGCCGTATCTGCGGGTCTACACCGCCGAGATCGAGCCGCGGCACATCCTGGAATTCCTGGTCTTCGACGAGGACTTCCCGCGCTCGATCCGCTTCGCCACAGCCCAGATCGAACAGCACCTGTCGGCCATGGCTCGCAACGCCTTCACTGGCGAGCGCCCGGGTCCCGAGCGCCTCGCGGGCCGCCTCAAGGCCCGCCTGCAGTTCGCCGATGTCGACGAGCTGGAAGCCGTTGGGGCCGGACCGCTGCTGACCACCGTCGTCAACGAATGCGCGCGCATCCACGAAGCGATCTACGAGACCTTCGTGGCCTATCCGCTCGAAACGCGCCTTCCGGCCTAGGATCCAAGATCGTGCTGCTCGAAATCCGCCACGTCACCCAGTACCACTACGAGAAGCCCGTGCGGGAGAGCCTGATGGAGCTGTGGATGCAGCCTCAGAAGACGGCCCGCCAGCGCCTGGTCAGCTTCGAGCTGGACCTGGAGCCAGCCGCCCAGGTGTTCTCCTACGCCGACAGCTTCGGCAACGCCGTCTACCACTTCGACGTGCCCCAGCCGCACGACAAGCTGACCATCGTCGCCCGCTCGGCCGTCGAGACCGAGCCGACCGGCGAGCGTCCAGACCACTTGGATATGGGCGAATGGGACCGCATGCGCAGCGAGTTCGTGCGGGGCGAATGCTTCGACTTCCTGCGCCCCCATGGCTTTGTCCGGACCACTGACGCCCTGCGGACCTTCATCTACGAGCACGACCTGGACACCCTAAGGCGCAAGGACCCGCTGACGGCGGTCCGCATGCTGTCCGAGACCATCTACAGGGCGTTCGAATACCAACCCGGCGTCACCGACGCCGACAGCCCGATCGACCTGGCCCTGAGCGCCGGGCGCGGGGTCTGTCAGGACTTCGCGCACATCATGCTGGCCATCTGCCGCGAGTGGGGCATCCCGGCCCGCTACGTCTCCGGCTACCTGTTCACCGATCGCGACGCCGGCGACCGCTCCGACCCGGACGCCACCCACGCCTGGGTCGAGGTGTTCCTGCCCAGCCTTCGCTGGGTCGGCCTGGACCCGACCAACAACATGATGACCAGTGAGCGCCACGTCGGCGTGGCGGTCGGCCGCGACTATGCGGACGTCACCCCGTCGCGCGGGGTCTACAAGGGCGATGCCGAAAGCCAATTGGCCGTGGGGGTCACCGTCCGCCGCGCGCGGGCCGCCCTGGCCGAGCCGGAATTCCTGCGCATGGCCCGCCCAAGCTTCGCCGGCGGCCGTCGCCGTCCCGACGCGGCCTTGAAGCAGGAACTGCACCAGCAGCAACAACAACAGCAGCAGCAGCAGTGATCTACTGAAGGATCGACCCTACTGAAGGATCTCCGGCGGCAGGGTGGCCGCGAACCGACGGGCGATATCCAACGCCCCGGCAGCGCCGCCCGCGCGAGGCCCCATGCGCTCGGTCTGCAGGAACTGTACGCCCACTTCGGCGCCCGAACGCCACACGACATGCGCCAGGTGCACCCGGCGCCCGCCGGCGTCGACGAAAATGAACTTGTCCGGCGGCGAGGTGATGCCGGCCGTCGACAGTCGCGCGCCCTTCTCGGCTACATCCAGCAGCGAGCATTTCCACGAGCGCGGATCGTCGACGATGTAGATCTTGCGCGCCGCCGGCATCCGAGGATGCGCGCGGCGTTCAGCGCCCGAGGGCTCGACCATGACCATGCGACCTTAGAACTCCCGTCGAGTCGTCGACGACCTTAGCGCAGACGACGACGCTACGCGCCAACGCTGAACGTCGTTCATCCGATCTCGGTCTAACGGGTAGAACCTTAGGCAGCGTAAACGTGGGCCTTGCGAGCGACGATCTTCACCGTGCCCTGAAAACGGGGGGCTTCGGCGCGCGAGGCGCTGATCTCGATCGGACGGCCGTCGGCGGCGGTGGCGCTGACCGTGGTCAGAGCCCCCTGCACGTGGGCGCGATCGACCCGCACCTCGAAGCCGGCGTCGTCCAGCACGAAGTCGTGCGGCCGGACATAGGCGGTGGCCGAACCCTCGCGAACGCCGCCGGCCGGCAGGCGCAGCGCGCCGGCGCTGAACTGGCCGCCGCCGACCTGCCCCTCGAAGCAGTTGGCCTCGCCAACGAAGCCGCAGACGAAGGCGGTCTCGGGCTGGTCATGGACCTGATCGGGCGTGCCGATCTGCTCGATCGAGCCCTTGTTCAGGATGGCCACGCGGTCGGCCAGCTCCAGGGCCTCCTCCTGATCATGGGTGACGAAGATGGTGGTGACGCCCGTGGCGTCGTGCACGCGGCGCAGCTCCTTGCGCAGCGACTTGCGGACCGTGGCGTCCAAGGCGCCGAACGGCTCGTCCAGCAAGAGCACGCTGGGCTGCACGGCCAGCGCCCGTGACAGGGCCACGCGTTGGCGCTGGCCGCCCGAAAGCTGCGAGGGGTAGCGCTTGCCCAGGCCGTCCAGCTCGACCAGCTTCAGCAGGTCCTCGACCCGCTGGGCGATCTCGGCCTTGGACGGCTTGTCCTTGCCCTTCCGGACATCGAGGCCGAACGCGATGTTCTTGGCCACGGTCATGTGCTTGAACAGCGCGTACTGCTGGAAGACGAAACCCACGCGGCGATCGGCGGCCGAGGCGAAGGTCACGTCCTCGCCATCGAACAGCACCTGGCCGGCGTCGGGGAATTCCAGGCCGGCGATCGTGCGCAGCAGCGTGGTCTTGCCCGAGCCCGAGGGGCCCAACAGGGCCAGCAGTTCGCCGTCGTCGATCTCGAGATCGACCTTGCTGAGCGCCGGATAGCGTTCGAACTTCTTGTCGACGGAGCGGATGGAGATGGTCATGTGACTGTTAGGTCCGTTCAGTGTCCGCCGCGGCCGCGCCCAAACCCGCTATTGCCGGGTTGGACGACTTCCAGCGCCGTCTTCAGCACCAGGGTCACCACGGCCAGAAGGCAAAGCAAGGCCGCGACGGCGAAGGCGCCGACGAAGTCGTACTCGTTGTAGAGGATCTCGACGTGCAGCGGCATGGTGTTGGTCAGGCCGCGGATATGGCCGCTGACCACCGACACCGCGCCGAACTCGCCCATGGCGCGGGCGTTGCACAGCAGCACGCCATACATCAGCCCCCAGCGGACGTTCGGCGCGGTCACCCGCCAGAAGGTTGTCAGCCCGCTCGCCCCCATCGAAACCGCGGCCTCCTCCTCGGCGGTTCCCTGTTCCTGCATCAGCGGGATCAGCTCTCGGGCCACGAAGGGGAAAGTGACGAAGACGGTCGCCAGCACGATGCCGGGCACGGCGAAGATGATCTTGATGTCGTTGTCGACCAGATAGTCGCCGAACCATCCCTGCAGGCCGAAGATCAGCACGTAGATCAAGCCCGCCACCACCGGCGACACGGAGAACGGCAGGTCGATCAGCGTGATCAGCAGCGCCTTGCCCTTGAAGTCGTGCTTGGCGATCGCCCAGCTCGCGCACAGACCGAAGGCCGCATTGAACGGCACCGCGATCGCCGCCGTGATCAGGGTCAGCTTCACGGCCGCCAGGGCGTCGGCGTTGTTGATCGCCAGCAGCGCCGCGTCGAGACCTTTGCGCAGCGCCTCGGCGAACACGGCGGCCAGTGGCAGGATCAGGACCAGCGCCAGGAAGGCCATGACCGTTCCGATCACCAGGACCTTGGCCCAGAGCGGATCGTCGGTGGCTCGGCGACGCCCTTCCAGAGAGTTTTTGGCGGCGGCCATCAGTCGAACCTCCGCGCCCAGGCCTGGATGCCGTTGATGATCAGCAGCATCGTGAACGAGACCGTCAGCATCACCACCGCGATGGTGGCGGCGCGCGCATATTCGAACTGCTCCAGCTGGATGATGATCAGCAGCGGCGCAATCTCGGACTTGTAGGGCATGTTGCCGGCGATGAAGATCACCGAGCCGTACTCGCCGACCCCGCGCGCGAAGGCCATGGCGAAGCCGGTCAGCCAGGCAGGGGCCAGGGCCGGAAGGACGATGCGCAGGATGGTGTCGATCCGGTTCGCGCCCAGACTGGCGGCAGCCTCCTCGACGTCCTCGGCGGCGTCCCGCAGCACCGGCTCAATGGTGCGGACCACGAACGGCAGGCCGATGAAGATCAAGGCGATGGTCACCCCCACCGGGTTGTAGGCGGCCTTGATACCCAGCGGAGTCAGGAACTGCCCGACCCAGCCGTTGGGCGAATAGAGCGTCGCCAAGGCGATGCCCGCCACGGCGGTCGGCAGGGCGAACGGCAGGTCGACCAGGGCGTTGACCAGGGTCTTGCCGGGAAAGTCGTAGCGCACCAGCGCCCAGGCGGTCAGCACGCCGAACACGCCGTTGATCACGGCCGCCACGAACGCCGCGCCGAAGCTCAGGCGGTAGGCTGCCAATGATCGCTGCGATGTCGCCACGGCCCAGAACTCGGCCGGCGACTGCTGCGCGGCCTTCAGGACCACGGCGCTCAGGGGGATCAGAACGATCAGCGACAGCACGGTCAGCGTCACGCCCATGGTCAGGCCGAAGCCCGGGATGGCGGACCGCCGCCGGAACAAAGGCCGCTTGCTCGGCGGCGCGGGCGGCCGGCGGGCGGCGGTCTCGGCGGTCATCGTCTGATCGTCGTCCAGGGTCCGGGCTCGCCACATGGCTCTAGGCAAAGGCTGAACGCGCGGAGCCCCATCGGGGTCCAGCGACGTCGTTGAAACTGAGCCGCTTAAATCTCTACCTCGACAATGGGGCAAACGAGAAACCCCAACTTAAGACGCAGAAAAACTACCAGCTACGCTATGCCCAGCGATCGGCGAGCCAGTGACTCGGCCCGGCGCCAAAAGCTTGAGCGACATAGTCGCGAACGGCCTCACGGGCTCCCCCCCCTGTTGGTCGAAGCCGCCATTGACCAGCGGCAAACCCGAAAAGCAGATGTTGACCGGCTGATCGTTGGCGTGCTCGCCGCGCACCAGGATGCGGGCGGAAGGGTGCATCTCGCAGAAGCGGCCGATCTCGCCAACCTTTCCCGCCTCGCCGGCAGGCACCAGCATCAGGTTGTTGACGCACGGCAGCGATCCAGCGCCGATGTCCACATAGGCCCCCGGCGTGCAGTAGAACCGGATGTCGTAATGACCCAGGAACGTCAGCACCCTGTTCCAAGGCGTTGCATCGGGCGGAAGATTCACGGTGATGGGAGCCGACCAGTTCATTGGAACTGGCTATCAGAACACCCGAGCTCCGCAAACGATCACGCGACGCCCGGCGTCGCAAAGACGCTCCGAAATCCTTGAAGATCAGAAGATTGAATTGGTAGGCCGGGTGGGGTTCGAACCCACGACCATTCGATTAAAAGTCGAATGCTCTACCACTGAGCTACCGGCCCGCTAACGTCCGGCGGGAGCCGGTTGGAAGCGGCGCGGACCATAGGCGGGGGACTTCCGTGTCGCAAGCATGGTTTCGCCGTTTTTCCGACGGATGACGGCAAAGCTGTGGGCGGGTTAGGGTGAGTCATGCGTGGAACCTTGCTTTTGGCGGTCTTTTGCGGCGCGGCGCTGGCGGGAACGGTCCATGCGCGCCAGCGACAGGAAGCGCCGCCGCTGTTGGGCGCTGCTCCCCCGCAGCAGGAAACGCCGGTCGAGCCTACCGACGACGGACGAATCAGGTCGACGTCCGAGGCGAACCGGGAGGGCATCTCCGGCGCCATGAGCGCGCCGCTGCGCGATGTGAACATCGTCCGCACCAAGATCCCGCGCGTGCTGCTGGAGGCGATGGACGATCCCTATCAGCGCCCCGCTCGCGCCGATTGCGTCAGCCTGATCGCCCTCGTCACGCCGCTCGACAGCGCCCTGGGCGAGGACATCGACCGCAATCCGCCGGTCGACGGCGAGGATCTGATGGATCGGGGACGCAAGGCGGCCGGCCAGGCGGCGCTGGGCGCGCTCGCCAGCACGGCCCAGGACATGATTCCGATGCGCGGCTGGGTGCGGAAACTGACCGGGGCCGAGCGTCACGACCGCCTGGTCCAGAGCGCCATCACCTCGGGCAATGTCCGCCGGGCCTATCTGAAGGGCCTGGGCGAGGCGCGCGGCTGCAATCCGCCGGCCACGCCGCAGCACAAGCCGCCGACCGCGCCCGTGGTCGTCGATCCGGGCATGCCGCCGCCGCGCGATCCTTACGGCCCGCTCAAACCCCGCTTCCCGATCGTCAAGGAAGAGGCGCCCACGGTTCCGCAAGGCCCCCGAGACTAGGCTCCAGCGCCGAACCGGGCGGCTAGCCTTCGCTCAGATGGCGGGCGCGGAAGTCGCGGCGGAACTGTTCGAAGCGCCCCTCGGCGATCGCGGCGCGCATGGCCGCCGTCAGCGCCTGGAAGAAGGCGATGTTGTGCCAGGACAGCAGCACCTGGCCCAGGATCTCCTCGGCCTTGAACAGGTGGCGCAGATAGGCCTTCGAATAGTCGCGGCTGGCCGGGCAGTCGCTGTCCGGGTCGAGCGGCGTCTCGTCCTCGGCGAACTTGGCGTTCTTCAGGTTGATGGCGCCGTCCCAGGTCCAGGCCTGGCCGTGACGGCCGGAGCGTGTCGGCAGCACGCAGTCGAACATGTCGACGCCGCGCGCCACGGCCTCGACCAGGTCGATCGGCTTGCCGACCCCCATCAGGTAGCGCGGACGATCCTGCGGCAACAGCCCCGGGGCGTAGTCCAGCACCTCGCACATGGCTTCGTGCCCCTCGCCCACGGCCAGGCCGCCGATGGCGTAGCCGTCGAAGCCGATCTCGCGCAGACGGTCCGACGACTCGCGGCGCAGGTTTTCGAAGGTCGAGCCCTGCTGGATGCCGAACAGCACCTGGCTGTCGCGCGTCCCGAAGGCGTCCTTCGAGCGCTGGGCCCAGCGGGCGGAGAGCTCCATGCCCTTGCGCGCCCTCGCCTCCTCGGCCGGCCAGGCGACGCACTCGTCCAGTTGCATGACGATGTCGCTGCCCAGCAGGTCGGCCTGGATCTCGATCGAGCGCTCGGGGGTCAGCACGTGCTTGGAGCCGTCGACGTGGCTGGAGAAGGTCACCGCCTCCTCGGTCAGCTTGCTGATCCCCGACAGCGACATGACCTGGAAGCCGCCGCTGTCGGTCAGGATCGGCTTGTCCCAGCGCATGAACTTGTGCAGGCCGCCCAGGCGCGCCACCCGCTCGGCCGAGGGCCGCAGCATCAGGTGGTAGGTATTGCCCAGGATGATGTCGGCGCCGGTGTCCTTGACCTGGTCGACGGTCAGGGCCTTGACGGTCGCGGCGGTGCCCACAGGCATGAAGGCGGGCGTGCGGATGTCGCCGCGCGGAGTCTTGAGAACACCCGTGCGCGCCTTGCCGTCGGTGGCGTTGATCTCGAAGGGAAACGCCATCAGCGGGCCTCGTCCTTGAACAGCAGGCTGCCATCCCCGTAGGAATAGAAGCGGTAGCCCGTGGATATGGCGTGTTCGTAGGCCGCGCGCATGGTCACCTGGCCGGCGAAGGCGCTGACCAGCATGAACAAGGTCGATCTGGGCAGGTGGAAGTTGGTCATCAGCACGTCGGCGGCGCGAAAGCGGTATCCCGGCGTGATGAAGATGGCCGTCTCGTCGGAAAACGGCCGCACGATCCCGTCCTCGCCAGTGGCGCTCTCCAGCAGGCGCAGGGACGTCGTGCCGACACAGATGATGCGGCCGCCAGCGGCATGAACGGCGTTCAGAGCGTCGGCGACCTGAGCGCTCACCTCGCCGAACTCGGCGTGCATCTTGTGCTCGGAAACGTCGTCGGTCTTGACCGGCAGGAAGGTCCCCGCGCCCACGTGCAGGGTCACGAAGTGCAGCGAGACGCCCTTTTCCTTCAGCCTTTCAAGCAGGTCGGGCGTGAAGTGCAGGCCAGCGGTCGGGGCGGCCACCGAACCGTCCTCGCGAGCATAGACGGTCTGGTAGTCGGCGCGATCGCGCTCGTCCTCGCCCCGCTTGGCGGCGATGTAAGGCGGCAGCGGCATGTCGCCGTGCTTGGCGATGCCAATATCCAGGTCCGGGCCGGAGATGTCGAAGGCCAGCACGACCTCGCCGCCCTCGTGCTTTTCGGCGACGGTGGCGTCGAGGCGATCACCCTCGCAGGCGCGGTCTTCCTGGGAACCAAACGCCACACGGTCGCCGATCTTCAGCCGCTTGCCCGGGCGCATAAAGGCGCTCCAGCGGCTGGGCGAGACACGGCGGTGCAGAGTCGCCTCGACGGCCACGGGCGTGCCGTCCGCCCCCCCCGTCGTCCGGCCTTCGCGCAGGCCGGACAGACGCGCGGGGATCACGCGAGTGTCGTTGAAGACCAGGGCGTCGCCAGGGCGCAGGAAGTCGGGCAATTCGCGGACAATGTGGTCGGCGAGCTCTTCCCCCGGACGGACCACCAGCAGGCGCGCGGCGTCACGCGGCTCGGCCGGACGCAGGGCGATATGGTTCTCGGGCAGGTCGAAATCGAAGTCGGAAAGGCGCATGGGCGGGCTTCAAGCGCACGATGGATCGGCAAGGTCAAGACATACGCGATTTCGAACACGGCTTCTTCTACCCTTCCGGCGCGTAGGGCGAAGCATCCATGGCAGAGCCGTGCTATGGGCGACCCATGCGCCTGATCGTTCAGCTTCTCAGCCTTCTCGTCCGCGGCACGGCCTTGATGTTGGGCCTCGTCGGCTTGGGTTTCGCGGGTGCGTGCCTGGGCGGCGCCTGGAGCGATCGGCTGGACGCCTTCACCCATGCCGCCCCGCTGTGGCTGATGATGGGCGTCGGCGCGGTGGTGCTGGGCGGGATCTTCGCGCGCGGCGGCGAGCGCTGGGTGATGCTCGGTCTGGGGGTGGCGACGCTGCTAGCCTGCTCGGTGCTGATGCTGCCCGAGCTGTGGGCTTCGTGGCGCTTCAAGCCGGCGACCCCGGCCGCGAGCGACCTGAAGATCGTGCAGTTCAACATCTGGCACGATAACAAGACGCCCGAAAAGAGCCTCGCCTGGGTCATGGCCCAGGACGCCGACGTCGTGATCGTCGAGGAAGGCGCCGGCGACGCCTGGCCCGCCATCCAGGCGCTGAAGACCGCTTACCCGTTCGCCTCGTGCGACAAGGTCTCCAAGTGCGAGACCTGGATATTCTCGCGCAAGAAGATGATCGCGCGTGGCGGCATGCCGACGGATCGCCCCTATCTCTCGGGCGCCTGGGCGACTCTGGCCGACGCCAAGGGGCCGTTCACGGTCGTGGGCGTCCACTACACATGGCCCGTACCGGCCGGCATCCAGCAGAACCAGAGCCGCAAGCTGGTCAGGTTCGCCTCCGACTTCGACAAGAAGAGCACGATCATCACGGGGGACTTCAACTCGACACCCTGGTCGTTCACCCTTAAGCGTCAGGACAAGGCCCTGGGCCTGCGCCGCTGGACCCGCGCCATACCCTCGTGGCCGGCCAGCAAGTTCTCGCGGGTCATGGTCGCCCCCGCCCCGTTCCTGCCCATCGATCATGTCTATGCCGGCGGCGAGTGGTACGCGGTGAATGTCGAGCGCGGCCCGGCCCTGGGTTCCGACCACCGGCCTATCCTGATCACCCTGCGCCGCGGCCCGAAATAGAAACGGCCCCGGACGAGGTCCGAGGCCGTTTCTTCAGGTTCTGCAAGCGAGCCTTAGGCGTCCGCGGCGATCTTGGCGCTGATGATCTTGCCCGGGGCGCGCGGCGGCTCGCCCTTCGGCAGGGCGTCGACATGTTCCATGCCTTCAACCACTTGGCCCCAGACGGTGTATTGCTTGTCCAGGAAGGTGGCGTCGTCGAACACGATGAAGAACTGGCTGTTGGCCGAGTCCGGGTTCGGGGTGCGGGCCATCGAGACCACGCCGCGCACGTGCGGCTCGTCATTGAACTCGGCCTTCAGGTCCGGCTTGTCCGAACCGCCGCGGCCGGTGCCCGACGGATCGCCGCCCTGGGCCATGAAGCCCGGGATCACGCGGTGGAAGACGACGCCGTCATAGAAACCTTCGCGCACCAGCTCCTTGATCCGCGCCACGTGGCCCGGGGCCAGGTCGGGACGAAGCTTGATCGTGACCGGACCGCTCTCGAGGGTCAGGATCAGGGTATTTTCGAGATCGGCCGACATGGTCTTCCCTTGGATGACAAGTGTTGTGAACGCGCTTCTAGCGCGGTTCACGCCCACCTGTGAACCAAGTTGAGCCCAGAAACCGGTAAGGCCTCAGCGAACCTCGACCGGAAGATCAATGTCGCAGACCGAAAAATCGGCGCCCTTTAGCGCGCGAAGACGTTTGGTCTCGGCGGCGAACCAGGCGCCCTTCGGGTCGATCACCCGCACCTGGGGCCGCTGGTTTTCGGGAATGTCCGACAGCAGACGAACCTTCTGCATCTGGTCCTGCGGGGCCGGAACGGGCTCCCTGGTCTTGATGGCGCGCACGGCTTCGAGGCCGCTGATCACGCGGCCGAAGGCGGTGTAGCGCTTGTCCAGCGACGGATAGGGCTGGCGCATCAGGAAGAACTGGCTGTTGGCCGAGTTGTTGTCCTCGTCGCGGGCCATGCCGATCACGCCGGGACAGTAGGTTCCCCAGGCCGAGACCTTCTTGTCGGCGGTCATGTCGCTCCAGGTCCAGGCCTGGCTGACGACCGGCAGCGATTTCAGGTAGCCGACCTCCAGGCCCGCCGGCGCGGCCATCGCCACGAATGGCGTCTCGCCGCCGCGGCGGAAGGTGAATTCGGCCTTCAGGTTCGGCTTGTCGGAGCCGCCCTCGCCCGTATTGGTCGGGTCGCCCGTCTGGGCCATGAACCTGTCGATGACCCGGAAGAAGGTGCGGCCGTCATAGACACCCGCCCGGGTCAGCTCCTGCAGGCGCGCCACGTGGTTCGGAGCGACATCCGGGACCAGCTCGACCAGCACGCGCCCTTTGTTGGTGTCGATCACCATCACCGTGTCCAGAGCCGGCGTCCGCCAGTCTTGCTCGGAAGGCTTGGCCGAAGCCGAGGGCGTCGCCGCCAGGGCCGGACCGGTGATCGCCGCCAGGCAGAGCCCGGCCAGGAGCGTGCGCGAGAAGATCATGTCACTTAATTTGCACGGGGACGTCGACGTCGCAATTGGTGAAGCTAGGGCCCATCTCGGCCTGACGCTTGGTCACCAGAGCCTTGAAGGCGGCGCCACGGGTATCCATCACCTGGATCGAAGGACGCTTGTCGGCCGGCAGGTCGGCCAGCATCTTCACGCTGATCATCTTGTCCTGCGGATCCGGCACAGGCTCGCCGGCCTTGATGCTACGCACGACGTCCAGGCCCGACAGCACCCGACCGAAGGCGGTGTAGGTCTTGTCCAGCGAGGCGTTGGGCTGGCGCATGAAGAAGAACTGACTGTTGGCGCTGTTGGGATCGCCGGCGCGAGCCATGCCCAGCACGCCCGAGCAGAAATTCCCCCAGCTGGCCACCTTGCGGTCGGCGGTCATCACGGCCAGGGCCGAGTTCTGGCTGGACACCGGCATCGCGCCGATCCAGCCCAGTTCGCCGCTGCCGACCTTGAAGCCCGCGGCCAGCGGCAGGTCCATGCCGCGGCGGAAGGTGAACTCGGCCGTCAGGTTGGGCAGGTCCGAGCCGCCCTCGCCCGTATTCTTGGGGTCACCCGTCTGGGCCATGAAGTCGCTGATAACCCTGAAGAAGGTCAGGCCGTCATAGAAGCCGCTCTTTACCAGGCCACGCACACGCTCGACATGGTTGGGCGCGGCGATCGGATCGAGCTCGGCGATGATCCGCCCCTTGTTGGTCTCGACGACGATAACGTTGTTCGGATCAGGCGTGCGCCAGTCGGCGGTCTGCGCCGAGGCCGCCGAAACAGAGGCCGTCGTAGCGACAAGCGCCAGGGCGGCGGCGGTCATGGCGAGCTTCATAGAAATCCCCGAACAGAATAGTCGGGGGTCGGCGTAGAACGCCACGGTCGCCCCGACAAGTGCGGCGACTGTTCAACCGCACGATTCCGGCCGGAACGGGGCGACGGCTACGCTTCCGGACGCGGCTCTGAAGACCGCAAGCTGGTCGTCGAAGGCGCGTTGGAAGGCGGGACGGGCCTCGGCCCGGGCGACATAGGCCAGGAGGCTCGGATAGTCGTTCAGGATCCCGGACGCGCCCAGCCGGCGCAGCACCACCACCATCATCAGGTCGCCGACGCTGAAGTCACCGTCCAGCCAATCGGCCTGGCCGAGACGATTGGCGAGCTGGTCCAGACGGGTGCGGACGGCCTGTTCCAGCATCGGTTGGCGCGCCTCGAACCAGGGCTTGTCGCGCTCCAGGATCGTGGCCATGCCGAACTCCACGATCGGCGGTTGCACGGTGCTGACCGCGGCGAACATCCAGGTCAAAGCCCGCGCCCGGGCGTTGGCGTCGTCCGGCAGCAAGCCGGCATGGCGCTCGGCGATGTGGAAGACGATAGCGCCGGATTCGAACAGGACCAGATCGCCGTCCTCATAGGTCGGGATCTGGCCGAAGGGCTGCACCGCCAGATGGTCGGGCGCCTTCATCTGGGGAAAGGTGACCAGGCGGACGTCGTAGGGCTGGCCCACTTCCTCCAGCGCCCAGCGGACCGCCATGTCGCGCGCCAAGCCTCTGCCGCGATCGGGCGATTGCTTGAAGGCGGTGATGGTCGGGCTCATGGGGCGGCCTCCGGGCTGTCGCTGTCCCGAGGAACGAACGGCCGGGCGTCGTTCCGACACCGCCCGGCCGAAAATCGTCGATCAGGCCCTGCCGACCTTGGCCAGCAGTTGCTCGGCCACGCCCGCCGGCACGAACTTGGTGATATCGCCGCCCAGGGCCGCGATCTCCTTGACCAGACGCGAGGCGATCGCCTGGTGGCGCGGGTCGGCCATCAGGAAGACGGTCTCGATCTCGCGATCCAGCTGCTGGTTCATCGCCGTCATCTGGAATTCGTATTCGAAGTCAGCCACGGCCCGCAGGCCGCGCACGATCATCTGAGCATGCACGTCGCGGGCGAAGTGCATCAGCAGGCTCTCGAACGGCCGGACCTCGATCTGGGCGATCTTGGTCAGGTGCGCCGTTTCCTTCTCCAGAATGGCGACCCGCTCATCCAGCGAGAACAGCGGCCCCTTGCCGATGTTCACCGCCACGCCGATCACCAGCTTGTCGACCAGCTTCACGGCCCGACCGATGATGTCGAGGTGACCGTTGGTGACCGGATCGAAGGTCCCCGGATAAAGCCCAACCCGCATGCAGCCCCCTTACTCTAAGGGTTCGAGGGTTTACGGGGTCTCATCCGCCCCGCTGTCCTCGCCCTGATTGTCGTCTCCGCCGGAATCGGCAAGGCGCTCGACGCTGACGACATGCTCGTCCTGCGCGGTGCGGAAGATGGTTACGCCCTGAGTATTCCGCGCTGCAACACGAATTTGCGAGACGGGCACCCGGATAAGCTGACCCTGGTCGGTCACCAGCAGGATCTGGTCGCTCTCATCGATCGGGAACGAACCCACCAAACGGCCGCCACGCTTGCTGAGATCCTGCGCGGCCAGACCCTGGCCGCCGCGGCCGGTGCGGCGGAAGTCATAGGCGCTGGTGCGCTTGCCGAAGCCTTCCGACGACACGGTCAGCAGGATTTCCTCGGCCGCGCCCAGTTCGGCGATGCGTTCCGGCGTCAGGGAGGCTTCCCCGACCTCGTCCTCGCCGTCCTCGACCGGCGCCGAGGCGTCTTCCCCTTCGTCGCCATCGGCGGCGCGCAGCATGGCGCGCTGGTGCTTGAGATAGGCGGCGCGTTCGGCGGGTGTGGCGTCGACGCTGCGCAGGACGGCCATCGAGATGACGGTGTCGTCGCCGGCCAGCTTAACGCCGCGCACGCCGGTCGAATCGCGGCTGGCGAACACGCGCACCTCGTCGACCGAGAAGCGGATGCAGCGGCCGGCCGCCGTGGTCAGCAGCACGTCCTGGTCGCTGTTGCAGACGGCGACGCCGACGATGCCGTCGCCTTCGTCCAGCTTCATGGCGATCTTGCCGTTGCGGCGGACGTCCACGAAGTCGCTGAGCTTGTTGCGGCGCACGCTGCCCGAACGGGTGGCGAACATCACGTCCAGGCCGCCCCAGGTGGCCTCGTCCTCCGGCAGGGTCAGGATCGAGGTGATCGTCTCGCCCGGTTCGATTGGCAGCAGGTTGACGAACGCCTTGCCGCGCGAGTTGGCGGCGCCTTGCGGCAGGCGCCACACCTTCATCTTGTAGACCTTGCCGCCCGAGGTGAAGAACAGCAGCGGCGCGTGGGTCGAGGCCGAGAACACGCGCGTGACGGCGTCCTCGGTCTTGGTCGCCATACCCGACTTGCCTTTGCCGCCCCGGTGCTGGGTGCGGTAGTTCGCCAGCGGCGTGCGCTTGACGTAGCCGCTCATGGTGACGGTGATGACCATGTCCTCGCGGACGATCAGATCCTCGTCTTCCATGTCGGCGTCGCCGTCGACGATCTGGCAGCGGCGCGGAATGGCGAATTTCTCGCGGACCTCAACCAGTTCCTCGCGGACCACGGCCATGATGTTGGCGCGGTCGGACAGCAAATCGAGATAGCCGCGGATGGCTTCGGCCAGGGCGGCGGCTTCGTTGCCGATTTCCTCGCGGCCCAGACCCGTCAGGCGCGACAGCGTCAAAGCCAGGATGGCGCGGGCCTGCTCGTCGGTCAGGCGGATCAGGCCGCCATCTTCCTGCAGGGTGCGAGGATCCGCGATCAGTTCGACCAGGGGCAGCATGTCGCCGGCCGGCCACGCCTTGGCCACCAGGCGTTCGCGGGCCTCGGTCGGGTCCTTGGACGAGCGGATGATGTGAATGAACTCGTCGATATTGGCGACGGCGATGGTCAGGCCGACCAGCACGTGGCCACGATCGCGGGCCTTGCCCAGTTCGAACTTCGTCCGACGGACGACGACTTCCTCGCGGAAAGTGACGAACAGCTGCAGCAGCTTGTGCAGGCCCATCTGCTCGGGGCGGCCGCGGTTCAGGGCCAGCATGTTGACGCCGAACGAGCTCTGCAGCGCCGTGAAGCGGTACAGCTGATTCAGGATCACCTCGCCCGAGGCGTCGCGCTTCAGCTCGACCACGATGCGCATCCCGTCGCGGTTCGACTCGTCGCGGATGTCGGCGACGCCCTCGATCCGCTTATCGCGGACCATTTCGGCGATGTACTCGACGAGGTTGGACTTGTTCACCTGATAGGGAATGGCGGTGATGACGATGGCTTCGCGGCCGGCGCGGATCTCTTCCACCGTGGCTAGGCCGCGCATGATGACCGAGCCACGGCCCGTCAGCAGCGCCTGGCGCGGGCCCGCGCGACCGATGATCTCGCCGCCGGTCGGGAAGTCGGGACCAGGCACCAGGTCCAGCAGTTGGTCGGTGGTGACGTCCGGCTCGTCGATCAGCAACAGGCAGGCGTCGATGATTTCGCCGAGGTTGTGCGGCGGGATGTTGGTCGCCATGCCGACGGCGATGCCGCCCGCGCCATTGACCAGCAGGTTCGGGATCCGCGACGGCAGAACGGTCGGTTCCTGCTCCTTGCCGTCGTAGTTGTCGGCGAAGTCGACCGTGTCCTTGTCCAGGTCGGCCAGCAGCGACATGGCCGGCGGGGCCATGCGGCATTCCGTGTAACGCATGGCGGCGGGCATATCGCCGTCGACCGAACCGAAGTTGCCCTGACCGTCGATCAGCACCAGGCCCATCGAGAAGGACTGGGTCATGCGGACCAGGGTGAAGTAGATCGAGGCGTCGCCGTGCGGGTGATACTTACCCATCACGTCACCGACCACGCGGGCGGACTTGACGTACGGACGGTCCGGAGTCTGACCCTGCTCATGCATCGAGAACAGCACGCGGCGGTGCACGGGCTTTAGACCATCGCGCGCGTCCGGCAGGGCGCGGCTGACAATCACGCTCATCGCATAGTCGAGATACGAACGACGCAGTTCGTCTTCGATGTTGATGGGCGCTACGTCCCCGCCCGAAGCATCAGGGGGGAGAGTTTTTTGATCGTCGCTCAAGGGGATTTTTCGCCGTCAGAATCGGACACGGAACCGTCGAAAACAGTTAGCATTCGGATGGGGAAGGCGCCACCTTTCCGGGCGCTGCATCCCGTCCGTTTGCTTGAATCCGAAGGAAAAACGCATGATCCGCCTCCCCGCCGCGACCACCCTCGCCCTCGCCGCTCTGATCGCCGCTTCGTCCGGCGTCGGCGCCGCTTGGGCCCAGACCGCCGCGACCGCCGTGGTGAAGACCGGTGACGGCAAGGACGCCGGCGTGGTCACGCTGACCGAGGCCCCGCACGGGGTGCTGCTGAAGCTGGAACTGAAGGGCCTGACGCCAGGCTGGCATGCGGTGCACTTCCACGAAAAGGGCGACTGCGGCGCACCGGACTTCAAGTCGGCCGGCGCCCACGTCCACACCTCCGCCACCACGATCCACGGCCTGTTGAACCCGGACGCCAACGACGGCGGCGACCTGCCGAACGTCTTCGCCAACGCGGACGGCTCGGCCACGACCGAGGCCTATTCGACCCTGGTGTCGCTCAAGGGCGCCGGCGGCCGCCCCGCCCTGCTGGATGCCGACGGCTCGTCGATCGTCGTCCACGCCAGCCCGGATGACCACAAGAGCCAACCGATCGGCGGCGCCGGCGCGCGCGCGGCTTGCGGCGTGTTCAAGTAAAGCTGTAGAGCGTGGCAGCCGAAAGTGTGAGCGGTTTCGGCGCCTGCCACGCTCTAAGTACTTGAGATAGAGCCTGTTTATCCATTTCTGATGCTTCCATCAGAAACGGACAGGCTCTAGGCTTCCGCCACGTTTCTGTTCGTGGCGGGAAATCCCATGCGTATCTGGCGGCTGTCGCTTCTCGCCGTTCTGCTGGCCGCGACGGCCGCCTGCCACGACTCCAAGACGTCCAAGGAGGCCAAGCCGCCGGAAAAAGCGGCCGCCGCCACGCCCTCGCCATCGACACAGCTCGTCTCACTGGCCTGGAGGCCGACGAATGGCGACCAGAACCTCCAGTCCTTCGAGCTTCGACTGACGGGCGCCGAGATCGTCTCCGTCTGCAACAAGCCGCCCGGATGGATCCTCGAAGGCGCGGGCGACAAGATCAAAGGCTACGCCACGGTCGGCGCGGGCTTCGTCGGCGTCGATCATCTGGACGACCTCGACGGCCTTTTCCTGATCCAGACCCATGCCGGCGAGACGCTGGGCGTCAGCGGCAAGCTGCTGACGGGTGTCTATGCCGACGACGGCGGCCAGAGCGAGATCGCGGCGACATCGGCGCTCCTGAGGCGCGAACCCGCCGCCGAATGTCCGCCCCCTAGGGATTAGCGCTTTCGACCAGGGCCTCGGCGGCCTTGGCGCGCTTCTCGGTCAGGGCCACCAGGGCCACGCCGACCATGGTCGCGCCGCCGCCGATCAGCAGCTGGGCCGTCAGCTTGTCGCCCAGGAAGAGCACGCCGATCGAGCACGAGACCAATGGCGTCAGCAGGAAGTATGGCGTAACCCGCCCGGCCTCGCGGCGCTGGACCAGCCAGAACAGCAGGGCGCTGGCCCCGATGGTCGAGACCACGCCGGCGAACAGCACGCACAGCCAGGCGATCGGCGGCGCGGTCTGCATCCTTGCGACCTGGTTCGTCTCGAACAGGGCCGACAGGATCAGCAGCACGGGCGCGGCGACCAGCGCCGTCATGCCCTGCAGCTTCAACGGCTTGATGCCGGGCGTCTTGCGCACCAGCACAGTAGCCACGGCCCAGCAGGCGCTGGAGAAAACGATCAGCAGGATCGCCGGCAGGTCTCCCGCCCCGTGCGGATCCAGGCTCATCCACGCCACGCCGATGAACGCCACCGCCAGGCCCGCCACGGCCGGCGCTCGCATCGTCTCGCCTAGCATCCGCCAGGCGAAGATGGCGGTGAACGGGATCCAGAGCTGGCTGGCCACGACCAGCGGGCTCAGAGCGTCGGCCATGCTGAAGGCGATATAGATCACGCCGAAATGGATCGGCCCCGTCAGCAGTACGATGGTCAGCAGCTTCCTCGGCTCGGGAAACGGCGGCTTGATGAACGGGAACAGGAAGGCCAGCGCCGAGGCGAACCTCAGCCCGCCCATCAGCATCGGCGGCAGGTAGTGCGTCGCCACCTTGGCGGCGGCGTTGTTGATCCCCCAGGTCAGGATGATCCCCAGTATCGCGAGGTATTCCAGACCGGTCAGTGGGGACGACTTGGAGGACATGAGGGGCTTGGACCAGACCAGGCCCTCCGGGTCAATAAACGCCGACCACCTCGCGGACGGCCGAGGTCAACCGCTCGAGATCCCCGTCCGGCGTGGTGAAGGCCGGCGTGAGATAGACGACCTTGCCCATCGGCCGGATCCAGACGCCCAGCTCGGCGAAGCGCGCGCAGAGATCACCGACCGCCACCGGCGCGTCGAACTCGACCACGCCGATCGCCCCCAGGATCCGGACATCGACGACGCCACGCTTCGCTCGGCAAGGCTCCAGCCCGTCGGCCAAGGCCGTGGAAACCCGCGCCACATTGGCCGCCCAGGACCCATCCTCGAACAGGTCCAGCGAGGCATTAGCCGCCGCGCAGGCCAGCGGATTGGCCATGTAGGTCGGTCCGTGCATCAGGGCCGCGCCCGGATCATCGGACCAGAAGGCCTCGAACACCTTGCGCGAGGCCACCGCCGCCGACAGCGGCAAAGTTCCGCCGGTAAGCGCCTTGGAGAGGGTGACGATGTCCGGCTCGATCCCCGCCGCCTGCATGGCGAACAGGGGCCCGGTTCGGCCAAAGCCCGTGAATATCTCGTCGAAGATCAGCAGCACGCCGTGCTTGTCAGCCAGCCGACGCAGGGTCCGCAGCACGTTCGGCGAATGCAGCAACATGCCACCCGCGCCCTGGACCAACGGCTCGACCAGGATCGCCGCGATCTCGTGGCCGCGCCGGGTCAGCAGGGCGTCGAGCGCCGCCTCGCTGGCCGCATCGCGCGGCAGATCGGCGATCACCTGTTCGGGCATGACGCCGGCGAACAGGCTGTGCATCCCCTCCTCCGGGTCGCAGACCGTCATCGTCGCCAGGGTGTCGCCGTGATAGCCGCCGCGGAAGGCCAGGAACTTGGTGCGACCTCGAACGCCGCGATTGATCTGGAACTGCAGCGCCATCTTCATGGCGATCTCGACCGAGACCGAACCGCTTTCGGCGAAGAATACGTGGTCCAGCTCGCCCGGCAGCAGCCGGGCCAGCCGCGCCGCCAGGCGATAGGCCGGCTCGTGCGCCAGGCCCCCGAACATCACGTGCGGCATGGCCTCGACCTGCGTCCGCAACGCGTCGGCGATATGCGGATGGTTGTAGCCGTGACAGGCCGTCCACCAGGAGGCCAAGCCGTCGACCAGCTCTCGCCCATCGGCCAGCACCAGCCGCGAGCCCCGCGTGGCCACCACCGGCAGCGGCGGCCGCGCCGTCTTCATCTGGCAGTACGGACGCCAGACGTGCGGCGCGCCAGCGGTCAGCCAGGCTGGATCGGACATGACGGTTTCCGTTTGCGGACTCGGGGCGCTCTGCCTATTCCCGCCCACCAGCCACGGCAAAGAGAAACGACATGCAGAGCCTCGACGCCTTCGCTGGCGAGAAGCTGGCCGCCCTGGACGCCAAGAGCCTGCGCCGCCGCCTCAAGCCCACCCGCCGCCATGACGGCGCCGTGGTCGAGCGCGATGGCAAGCGGCTGATCTCGTTCTCGTGCAACGACTATCTGGGCTTGTCACAACATCCTCTCGTTCGCGCGGCGGCGGCCGAAGCGGCGCTGAACTACGGCGCCGGCGCCGCGGCCTCCCGCCTAGTGACCGGCGATCATCCGCTGCTGAGTGATCTTGAAAAGCGCCTGGCTCGCCTGAAGGGAACGGAGGCCGCCTGCGTGTTCGGCTCGGGCTATCTGGCCAATACCGGCACGATCCCGACCCTGGTCGGTCCCGGCGACGCGGTTTTCGTCGACGCCCTGGCCCACGCCTGCATCTGGAGCGGCGCGCAGCTGTCCGGCGCCAAGATCGTCAAGTTCGCCCACAACGACGTCGAGGACCTGGCGCGCCTGCTGAAAGCCGAACGCCCCCTCGCCCGCAGCGCCCTGGTCGCGACCGATGGCGTGTTCTCGATGGACGGTGACATCGCGCCGCTCGATCAGTTGTCCGCGCTGTGCGCCGAGCACGACGTCTGGCTGCTCAGCGACGACGCCCACGGAGTCGGGGTGTTGGCGCAAGGCCAAGGTTCGGCGGCGCTGTTCCCGGATGCGGACATCCCCTTGCAGATGGGAACCCTGTCAAAGGCCCTGGGCTCTTACGGCGGCTATGTCTGCGGCTCCCAGGCGGTGATCGACCTGCTGAAGACCCGCGCCCGCACGCTGGTCTACGCCACCGGCCTGCCGCCGGCCTCGGCCGCCGCGGCCCTGGCGGCGCTGGACATCATCGAGAGCGAGCCAGAACTGACCGAGCGCCCCCTCGCCAAGGCCCGCCTGTTCACCCAGCATCTAGGCCTGCCCAACGCCCAGAGCCCGATCGTGCCGGTGATCATGGGCGGCGCCGAGGCCGCCCTCACCGCCTCGACCGCGCTGGAAGCTCAGGGTTTCCTGGTTGTCGCCATCCGCCCGCCGACGGTGCCCGAAGGCACGGCCCGCCTGCGCGTGGCCTTCAGCGCCGAGCACGACGACGCCGACGTGATCCGCCTGGCCGACGCCGTGGCGGCGCTGCGATGAAAGCCCTTTTTGTCGCCGGAACGGGAACCGACCTCGGCAAGACCCATGTCGCGTGCGCCCTGCTCCGGGCCGCTCGGGCGCGCGGCCTCCGCGTCGACGCCTTCAAGCCCGTCGTCAGCGGCTTCGATCCCGAAGCGCCCGAGACCAGCGATCCCGCCCGTCTCGCCATCGCGATCGGCCGTCCCGAGGCCTGGGCCGAGATCTCGCCCCGCCGCTATCGCGCACCGCTGGCCCCGAACCTGGCGGCGAGATTGGAGGGCGCCCCCCTGGTCATGGCCGACCTGGTCGCCGACTGCCGAACCTGGCTGGACGGCCGCGACACCGACCTTGCCCTCGTCGAAGGCGCTGGCGGGGTGATGTCACCGATGACCGACGACGCCACAAATCTCGACCTGATGGTCGCGCTAGGCTTGCCCGTCCTGCTGGTCGCCGGCAGCTATCTCGGCACGGCCAGCCACCTGTTGACGGCTCTGGAGGTGCTGCGGGCGCGGGACCTGACGGTAACCGCGATCGTGGTCAGCGAGAGCCTCGACGCCCCCGATCTTGATCAGACCGTCGAGATGACGCGGGCCTTTGAGCAGACCGCCCCGATCGTGGTCGCGCCACGCGATCCGGACTGGAGCGCGGCCGAACTCGCCGACCTACTTCTCTAGCCGCGCGACCAGGCTGGACGTGTCCCAGCGGTTGCCGCCCATGGCCTGCACCTCGGCGTAGAACTGGTCGATCAGGGCGGTGGCCGGCAGCTGGGCGCCGTTCGAGCGGGCTTCGTCCAGGGCGATGCCGAGGTCCTTGCGCATCCAGTCGACCGCGAAGCCGAAGTCGAACTTGCCTTCGGACATGGTCGGCCAACGGTTCTCCATCTGCCACGACTGGGCCGCGCCCTTGGAGATGGCGGCCAGCACGTCCTCGGTCGGCAGGCCCGAGCGCTTGGCGAAGTGCAGCGCCTCGGCCACGCCCTGGACGACGCCGGCGATGGCGATCTGGTTGCACATCTTGGTCAGTTGTCCCGATCCGACCTCGCCCATCCGGCGGACGGCCTTGGCGTAGACCTCGATCACCGGCAGAACGTGGTCATAGGACGCCTGGTCGGCGCCGACCATGATGGTCAGTTGGCCGTTCTCGGCCCCGGCCTGGCCGCCCGAGACCGGAGCGTCGACGAAGGCGCAACCTTTCGAAGCCAGCAGTTCGGCCATCTCGCGAGCGACCTTGGCCGATGTGGTCGTGTGGTCGACGACCGTTACGCCTTTCTCGAGCGCCGGAAGGGCCTGCGCCACGACGTCGCGGAGGTCGTCGTCGTTGCCGACGCAGAGCAGCACAATCTCGGCGCCTGTCACGGCTTCGGAAATGGTCTCGAAGGCCGCTCCGCCGTGCTTTTCCGCCCACCGGCGGGCCTTTTCGGCGGTGCGGTTGTAGACGGCGACCTCGTGACCGGCGGCCTTCAGGTGGCCCGCCATCGGAAAGCCCATCACACCCAGACCGATAAACGCCGTCTTCATGCCGCTGCTCCACTTAGTAGAGGCCGGGATTACGCGCCCGACGGCGGCTTCGGCAACCCCATCTTAACGTCCTTTGGGCACGTTGCGGCGCATGGTTAAGCAGGCTTAAGCACGATGGCGGTCAACAGCGAACAGCCGATCATCATCAAGAAGGTCAAGAAGGGCGGCGGTCACGGGCACCACGGCGGCGCCTGGAAGGTCGCCTATGCCGACTTCGTGACGGCCATGATGGCCTTCTTCCTGCTGATGTGGCTGCTGAACACGACCAGCCCCGAGCAGAAGCAGGGCATCGCCGACTATTTCGCGCCGGCCTCGATCTCGTCAACGACCAGCGGGTCAGGCGGCATCCTGGGCGGCACCTCGCTGGGCGACGACGGCGCCAAGGCCGACGGCAAGTTGTCGGTCATTCAGCAAATGGCGCCCGAAGCCCCCGATAATGTCAGCAAGGATGGCCAGAGCTCGGAACAGGCCTCCCTCGCCTCCGCCAGCGAGCAGGCCCTGCGCGACGCCCTGGCCAAGAAGGAACAGGACGCCTTCGCCTCGGCCGCCCAGTCCCTGCGCCAGTCGCTGCAGGACATGCCCGAACTGGCCGAGCTGTCGAAGCAGATCATGATCGACCAGACCCCGGAAGGCCTGCGCATCCAGCTGGTCGACCAGGAAGGTCGGTCGATGTTCAAGGAAAACTCCCGCGAACCGAACGACCGCGCCAGGATCCTGCTGCGCGCCGTGGCCAAGGTGATCAACCAACTGCCCAACCGCGTGACCATCTCGGGCCACACCAGCGCCAACGCCTATGGCAAGAAGCAGGACGGCGACTGGGCGCTCTCGGCCGAGCGCGCCGACGCCTCGCGCGTGGTGCTGCGCGGCGCCGGAGTCGACGACGACCGGATCTATCAGGTGTCGGGCAAGGCCAATTCCGAACCGCTGTACGCCGACGACCCGACCTTGGCGGGCAACCGACGCATCTCGATCATCCTGCTGCGTGAAAAGCCGGTCCTGCCGGACAACCTGTGACCGTTCGACGCGCAAGCGCTCCGTGAAGCTTGCGCAACTGAACTCTATGCCCCCTAATCCCGTTCTGGGCGGCAGACACGCTGAAGGGGACAGGGCCTACAAGTGACGCAGCATTTTCCGACGCGACAGCTTCGGTTCTTTCTGACGGCGCCCACGCCTTGCCCGTACCTGCCCGGCCGCGAGGAACGGAAGGTGTTCGCCCACCTGCCCCTGTCCGACGGCCCGACGGTCAATGACAGCCTGACTCAGGTCGGCTTCCGTCGCTCGCAGAACATCGCCTACCGTCCCGCTTGCGAGACCTGCCGCGCCTGCCAGTCGGCTCGCGCGCCCGCCGCCGACTACGTGCTGTCGCGTTCGGAGCGGAAGGTCCTGAACCGTAACGACGACCTCGAGCGCCATCTGGTCGAGGCCGAGGCGACTCTGGAGCAGTTCGAACTGCTGCGCCGCTATTTGCTGGCTCGCCACGCCGACGGCGGCATGGCAGAGATGACCTGGCCCGATTACGTGGCCATGGTCGAGGACACCGCCGTCCGCACCCACCTGATCGAATATCGCCGCAAGTCACAGGACCGCGGCCCGGGCGACCTGATCGCCTGCGTGCTGGTCGACGTGCTCGCCGACGGCCTGTCGCTGGTCTACAGCTTCTACAATCCCGATCTCGACCGTCGGAGCCTGGGCTCCTTCGTCATCCTGGACCACATCGTCCAGGCCCAGCAGGGCGGCCTCCCCTACGTCTATCTGGGCTACTGGGTCCCGGGCAGCGAGAAGATGGCCTACAAGGCGCGCTACTCGCCGCTGGAAATCCTGAAGCCCGGCGGCTGGTCGCTGATGTCGGCCCGCGAACGCGGCGCTCGTCCGCCCAGTTCGCGACCCAACTCACATGACACCTGCGACCTCGACCTCAGCGACGCCGAGCCGGCTTCGCTGGACGACCTGCCGTAACGGAACGTTTCCGAAGACACCTCGGAATACACGTCTCCCAACGGCAATAACCTCAAGACACGCAAAAGTGGAACGTGTGAACTTGGCAAGAATGTCAAAAGATCGCGGTCAGAGGAATTGAATCTGCACCTTGGTTAACACCCAAGAAACCACTTCATCCCAAATTTAGTGAAACGCTTCGGTGCACGCGGCGACAGTTAGGGGGATGTGGATTATGTTTTTCTCGGAACGCAAGACGGGCGAGATCAATCTCCTCAAGAAGCAACTGGCGGACCTGAAGGAACGATCCGAACTGCTGGATCAGGCCTGTGGCATCGGCCTGTGGGAAGCCGTGCTGCATGACGCCGACGCCCTGCACCCCAAGAGCGTCTGGACCTGGTCGCCGGAATTTCGCCGGCTGATCGGCTACACCAGCGAGGCCGACTTTCCGAATGTCTGCCGCTCCTGGTCGGACAAGCTGCACCCCGACGATGTGGAACCCACGTTCGCCGCCTTCGCCGCCCACCTGACCGACAAGACCGGCGCCGCGCGATACAATGTCACCTATCGCCTGATGACCCGGCAGGGCGTCTATCGCTGGTACCGCGCCACCGGGGGGTGCATTCACATAGAAGGCGGCCTGATCCGCGCATGCGGCTCGCTGACCGATATTCACGAGCAGACGCTGATCGAGCAAAAGGCGCGCGACGAAGCCGCCGAGAACCAAATCGCGCTGGACGCCCTAGCGGACGGCCTAAAGGCCCTGGCCGAGGGAGACCTGACCCACAAGATCGATGCGGCCTTCTCGGCCAGGGCCCAGCCGGTCAAGGACAATTTCAACCACTCCGTAAGCCGCCTGCGCGACGCGCTCGTCAACATCGCCTCGACCGCGGGCTCCATCCGGGGAGGCTCGGCCGAAATCGCCAGCGCGTCTGACGACCTGTCGCATCGCACGGAGCAGCAGGCCGCCAGTCTGGAAGAGACCGCCGCGGCCCTCGACCAGATCACCTCGACGGTCAATCGCAGCGCGGAGGGCGCCATCCAGGCCTCGAACGCCGCCGCCTCGGCGAAAATCGACGCCGAGCGTTCGGGCGAAGTGGTGCGCGACGCGGTCGCGGCCATGGGGGAGATCGAACAGAGCTCGGGGCAGATCACCCAGATCATCGGCGTTATCGACGAGATCGCCTTCCAGACCAACCTTCTGGCCCTGAACGCCGGGGTCGAAGCGGCCCGGGCGGGCGAGGCCGGCCGGGGCTTCGCGGTCGTGGCGCAAGAGGTGCGGGCCTTGGCTCAGCGCTCGGCCGACGCCGCCAAGGAGATCAAGACGCTGATCGCCAGCAGCACCGCCCAGGTCGAGCGCGGCGTTAAGCTGGTCGGTCAGACCGGCGAGGCCCTCAGCGGCATCGTCGGCAAGGTGACCGAGATCACCGACCAGATCACCGAAATCGCCCGCTCGTCGCGCGAACAGGCCACCGGTCTCAACCAGGTCAACACCGCGGTCAATCAAATGGACCAGGTCACCCAGCAGAACGCCGCGATGGTCGAGGAAGCCACCGCCGCGGCCAGCAATCTGCGCGGCGAGGCCAATGAATTGACGCGGCTGGTCGGCCGTTTCCGCATCGGAGATGACCAGAACCCGTCGGTCGCCCGGGCGGCCTAGCCTCCGCCATCGCCCCCAGGTCCCGGAAGCCTCGCGAAGGCTCTCCCGGGACCTGGGGCCAGCGCGGCGCGGTTGATCTCAAGCCCCGCGCGGCCGCTTCGCCCCGGCCGGTAGACCGGCCTTGGCGTTTCTGACGGAATGGATCTCCTAACGCGCGAAGCTGACCCCGCCGTCCACCGTGACAGCGCCGCCCATCACATAGTCCCCGGCCCGCGAGGCCAGGTAGATGGCCGCGCCGGCCATGTCCTCTTCCGAACCGATACGGCCGGCCGGGATGGCCTTCGACACCGCGTCGGCGTGGTCGCGGGCGACCTTGTTCATGTCCGAGGCGAAGGCGCCGGGCGCGATGGCGCTGACGGCGATGTTGTCGGTCGCCAGGCGCAGGGCCATGCGCTTGGTCATGTGCAGCAGGCCGGCCTTCGACGCGCCGTAGGGATAGGTCTCTTCCTTGCTCACCGACTGGCCGTCGATCGAGCAGATGTTGATGACCTTGGCGACGCGATCCTTGGCGGCGGCGCGCAGCGGGCCGATCAGGGCCTGGGTCAGGAAGAACGGCGTCTTCATGTTGAGGTCGACGGTCTTGTCCCAGCCGCTTTCCGGGAACTCGTCGAAGGCCGCCCCCCAGGCCGCGCCGGCGTTGTTGACCAGGATGTCGAGCTTTTCCTCGCGTTCCTTGATCCGATCGGCCAGGCCCTGAATGCCTTCCATGGTCGAGATGTCGCCCGGCAGCGAGACGCACTCGCCGTACTGGCTGAGCGCCTCGGCGGCGGCGTCGCAGGCGGCGGCCTTGCGGGCGGTGATGTAGACGCGCTTGGCGCCGTAGGTCAGGAAGCCCTTGACGATCATCGCGCCAATGCCGCGCGAACCGCCGGTGACCAGGGCCACGCGGCCCTCGAGGGAAAACAGGTCTTGCATTTTGTAGCTCCTAGAAGGCGCGGGCGGCGGCCAAAGCCCCCAGCCGGCCAGTGATGTCGTGGAATTGGGCGACGGTCTCGTCGATGATCTGCTGGGCGGTCTTGATCTCGTCGATCAGACCCACGGTCTGGCCGGCCAAGGCGGGCGCGGCCTCCATGTCACCGCCGAAATAGACGTCGAGGATGTTCTTCAGCACATCGGGCGGCATGACCCCCGCGTCGTAGATCTCTTTGGTAAGGTCAGACTTGATGGCGCGGATGCAGGGGCTGGCCTTTTTGTTCAGCACCCAGGTGCCGGTCTCCTTGGCCCCGGTGATCGCCGCCTTGTAGTTGGCGTGGACCGGGCTCTCGGCCGAACTGACGAAGCGAGTGCCCATCTGAACCGCCTCGGCGCCCAGGGCGAACGCCGCCGCCATGCCGCGCCCATCGCAGATGCCGCCGGCGGCGACGATGGGCACGTCGACCCGCGCGCGGATCGCTTGCAGCAGGACCAGGGTCGACACCTCCTCCGGATTCTTGAAGCCGCCGCCCTCGGCGCCCTCGACCACCAGGCCGTCGACACCCGCCTCGACGCATTTGACCGCCGCGTCCACCGTCGGCACGGCGTGGTAGACGACGATGCCGGCGTCCTTCAGCGGCCCGACGAACTTGGCCGGGCTGCCGGCCGAGGTGGTGACGAACTTGACCCCGCTCTCGCAGACAAAGCGCAGCATGGCGTCGTCGCGCAGAAACATGATCGGCAGGTTCACCCCGAACGGCAGGCCGCTGGCCGCCATCTTGGTGATCTCGGCCTTGCAGGTCTCGGTCTCGCCGGACGAAGTCTCGATGACGCCAAGCCCGCCAGCCCTGGAGACAGCCGAGGCTAGCGGAAAGCGAGCGATCCAGCCCATCGGAGCCTGGATGATCGGATATTTCGCGCCCGTATGGGCCAGGACACGGTTGGTCATTCTGGTCATCAGGGGATCAGCAGCACGCGGCCGACAGCCTGGCGACTTTCAATATAGGCGTGGGCGGCGGCGGCTTCGGACAGCGGGAAGGTCCTGTCGATCACGACCTCAAGCTCGCCCTTGGCGGCCCGGTCGATCATCTCCTGAATCATGTCGTGGACGCGGTCGGTCATGATCTCCGCGCCGAGGAAGACGCCGGTCAGAGAGCGATTTCCGCCCATCAGCGACGACACGTCCACCTTCATCGGCTCGCGCCCGGCGTTGCCGACCAGCGAGATGCGTCCACGATAGCCCAGGGCGCCGAGGCTGCTCTGCAGGGTCGCGCCGCCGACCGGGTCGACCACCAGGTCGACGCCCTTGCCGCCGGTCAGCTTCATCACCTGCTCTACCAAGTCGTCACGGCTGTAGTTGACGCCGTGATCCATGCCGAACGCCTTCAGGCGCTCCAGTCGCTCGTCGCTGGAGGCCGAGGCCAGCACCGTCGCGCCGGCCTGCTTGGCCAATTGGATAGCGGCCAGGCCCACGGCGCCCGCTCCGGCCTGGACCAGGACGGTTTCGCCCGCCTTCAGGCGGCCCGCGCCGAACAGGCACTCGTGCGCCGTGCCGAACGGCACCGGAATGGCCGAAGCCTTCCGGATGTCGAAGCCGTCGGGGATCGGCCAGGCGTTGCGGGCCGGAACGGCGCGCAGCTCGGCGTGCGAACCGAAGGCGTTCACGGTGACCACCCTCGTCCCGACCTTCAGGTGAGAGACCTCGGCGCCGACTTCGATGATCTCGCCGGCGGCCTGGTAGCCCACGATGTGCGGGCTGCCCGCCATCTGGCCGCCGCCGCGATTGAGGGTGTCGCCGCCCTCGATGCTGACCGCCTCGACGCGGATCACCACGCCCTGCGGATGGCAGACGGGGTCGGGAACGTCCTCGTAGCGAAAGACGTCCGGCGCCCCTGTCTCATAATAGACGGCGGCCTTCATGGCGTTCTCCCTGTTGTTGTTCTTGGCTCTTGAAGGAGCGTTATTTCTTAGGGTCGATCAGGGCGTCGTAGACCAGCTTGGCGCTGTCATCATCGATGTCCTTGATGGTCGGATCGCCGCCCTTGTTGAGGATGTGGATCATGCCCAGGAAGAAGAGATCGTTGGTTGGGTCGATCCAGAACCAGGTGCCGGCCGCGCCGCCCCAGCTGTAGGTCCCCTGCCCGTACGGCCCTGCCTTGGCGCTATCCAGCACCACCGCGAAATCGAGGCCGAAGCCCTTGCCCGCAGCCGTATTGAACGGCGGATCGTTGGAATTCATGATCGTGTCGCTGAGCATGTTGGTGCGCATCAGCTTGACGGTCTCTGGCTTGATGATGCGCTTGCCGTCCAACGCGCCGCCATTCAACAGCATCTGGGCAAAGCGGGCGTAGTCGGCGTTGGTCGAGACCAAGCCGCCGCCGCCCGAGGCCGCGACCGGCGGCTTGGTGATGTCCAGCACCATGAATCCGGTCGCCGGAACCAGCTTCTGTTCCTTGGGTCCCCAAAGATAGAGCGAAGCCAGACGATCCATCTTCTCCGGCGGAAGCCAGAAGGCGGTGTCGACCATCTTCAAGGGCCCGAAGATCCGCTGCTGCATGAAGTCGCCCAGCGACATGCCGGTCAGCTTCTCGATGATCAGGCCCTGGATGTCGACCGAGACGCTGTACTTCCAGCGCGCGCCCGGCTGGGCCACCAGCGGCAGGGCGGCGACCTTCTGGACGAACTCCTCGCGCGACTTGGCGCTCAGGACGCCGGTCGAGACATAGGCCTTGTCGATGGGGTTGTCGGGAACCAAGCCATAGGCGAAGCCGCCCGAGTGGCTCATGAGTTCGCGCATGGTCGGCGGGCGGTCGGCCGGGACGGTGTCGAACGAACCGTCGGGATTGACGCCCTTGAAGACGCGCAGGGAGGCGAACTCGGGGATGTACTTGCTGACCGGATCGTCCAGCTTCCACTTGCCCTCTTCGAAGAGGATCATCATGGCGACGCCGGTGACCGGCTTGGACTGGGAATAGATGCGGAAGACGGTGTCCTTGGTCATCGGCGGACCGTCGAAGCCCTTCCTGCCGTGCGCCTCGTAGTTCACGACCTTGCCGTGACGGACCAGCATGGTGGTGACGCCCGGCAGGTGGCCGGTGTCGACTAAGTTCTGCATATGGGCGTCCAGCTTCTTCAGGCCTTCGGCCGAGAAGCCGACGCTTTCCGGCGCGGCGGGGGCGATGGCGGGCGTGCTGGACGCTGCCCCCAGGGGAGCAGCCAGAGTCGCGGTGGAGCCGCCGCCGAGCAGCGTCGCGGCCAGCGCGGCCGCGATGAACTTCCGAAACGCCAAGGCGTCCTCCCCGAACAGATGTTTGACGCGACCTTAGAGCGGGCGCATCCGCGTTGAAACCCGCTTTTTCAACGTCCGGATGACAGGCGATCCGTCACGCCCAAGGTTAAGGTTATTTCATCAAGAACCGGGTTGTTCGAACGTCGTTCATGTATATTTTTTACTGCACGAGGGATTACGATATTTTAAGGCGACGCTGGCGATGGCCACCCTGGACAACCTGATCACGATCTACCGCAATATCCACCGCTTGCCGACGCAGGCGGAACTTCCCCTTTCGGCCTCGGCACAGCTGACCATGATGGCGCAAGGCATCGACGCCGACAGAGGCGGCATGGTCGGGGACCTCTGGAGCTATGCCTCCGCTGTGCGCTGGATCCAGGACAGCGCCAAGTCCACGACCGAGGTGGCGGTGATGGCTTACGGTTTCCTTGCCGACATAAGCCTGGGCACGCAGGGGCTGGACTATCTGCTCTCGCCGGTCGGCGGGAATGCGAACAATCTGAGCAGCGCTTATTACGCGCAGTTCAATCTCGTGAACCGCTACATCAATTTCGCGATCAACCTGGCCAAGTTCGGTGAAGGTCGGGAGAACTTCATCAAGAGCTACGGCGAAAACGGAACGATGTATTCGACGTTCCAGAAGGCCTATCTGAAGCTCTTCGGCGTCGAGCGCACCTATGACGAAATCCTGACTTATCTCGACGCGGAGGTGCCGAACGGTCGCGGAGGGACCTACACCCGGGGCGAATATTTCGCCGAATTGGGCGGCGACGGCGGTAACGGCGTCGGGACGCGCGCGGCCATGGTCGGCGCGCTGATGGCCGAGGCCATGACAAGCAGCCAGGGCCCGTACGCGGACGCCGTCCGCGCCTTTCTCGCCGACGTCGCAATAGACGGTAAGACGAACCCGCTGTCGGTGTTCTTCTCGGTCTACGGCAAGGGCGGACACCACGCGGCCGGCGGCCCCGACGACCCGGGACTGCCCGGCGAAAGCGCGCGTTTCGCCCACGACTGGAACGTCGACGTCTACAACCGGGAGCCCGACGACAACACCCACGTCCTGGCCAGCGACGGCAACGACGTCATCAAGCCGATCATCACCGATGGCCCCGGCGGACTGGACGCGGGCAGGCACATCAACACCGGAGGCGGCAACGACATCGTCTTTGTCGACAACGGGATCATGCGCGGACGTATCGACACGGGAACCGGCAATGACCAGATCTTTGTCGAAAAGTTGGACGGCGGCGTCACCACCGGCTCGGGCTACGACTCCGTGGACATCGGCGGCTTCGCCGGCCTGCACCTGGTGAACGGCAAGGTCACCGACATCGCCGTGATCGACGACTTCAAGAAGGGCTTCGATATCCTCAGCTTCCCGAGCCTGGTCGGGCCAGGCGAGAAGAAACAGCTCTATTTCGTCGCCAACGCCACCTTCGATGACGCGCTGAACGCCTATGCGAGCATCACGGCCGCCAACAGCAACACCGTCTTCGAGTGGAACGGCGACACCTATGTCTTCCACCAGAACGGCGCCACCGGCGTCGATGCGGGGGACGGCCTGATCAAGCTGGCTGGCGTCACCGGCCTTGTGGTCGGCGGCGTCACTCAAGCGGTCGATATCCTGTTCGCGGCTTAGTTTTCAGCTCACCAAGCCGCAAACAAGCTCCCTCCGCCCCCGCGGAGGGAGCTTTCCTGCTTCTAACGGGCGGTGGTCGCCCTGGCGGAGGGTCTGGCGGGCTGCTGCCCCAGCGCGATCTCCGTCGGGCGTTCGATCGCCTGGTACACCAGGGCGCGCGACTGGGCGTCCAACCCGGGGCCGACGCCGCCAAGCCGCTGGATCATGCCGACGAAGAACAGGTCGTTGGCCGGGTCGATCCAGAACCAGGTGCCGGCGCTGCCGCCCCAGCTGACCGTCCCCGGCCCTACAGGCGCGCCCGAGGCGGCCGGATCGACGGCCACGGCCATGTCGATGCCGTAGCCCATGCCCGCCGCGAACGGGAACGGCTTAGGTCCGGGATTGAGCACGCCCGTCGTGCCGTTGGTCGTGACCACGAAGCCGGGCGGCAGATGGTTCTGGGTCATCAGCGCCACGGTCTCGGGCTTGAGAATCCGTACGCCGTCCAGCACGCCCTTGTTCAGGATCATCTGGGCGAAGCGGGCGAAGTCGCCGGCCGTCGAGACGAGGCCGCCCCCGCCCAACGGCGCGGCCGGCGGCTTGCTGACGTCGCGCCAGGCGCCTTCCATGGCCGGCGCTAGCGCACCCGTCGCCGGATCTCCGTCATAGAGCGCGGCCAGGCGGGGCTGCTTCTGGGCCGGCACGTAGAAGGCGGTGTCCTTCATCTTCAACGGCGCGAAGATGTGCTCCTCCATGAAGACCGGCAAGGTCTCGCCCGACAGCTTCTCGACGATGTAGCCCTGGATGTCGGCCGCCACGCTGTAGCGCCACAATCGCCCTGGCTCGGAAAACAGTGGCAGGGCCGAGACCTTCTGAACCAGTTCGCTCAGCGAGCCGGACTGTAACACGCCGGCGCGGTAGTAGGCTTGGTCGGCCGGACTGCTGGGATCGTCGGCGATACCGTAGGCGAAGCCGGCTGTATGGGTCATCAGCTCGCGCATGGTCGGCGGGCGGGTGATCGGCGCCAGGATGGGCTGGCCCGCCGCGTCGACGCCCGTGGCGATGCGGAGATTGGCGAACTCCGGCACGAACTTGCTGATCGGGTCGTCCAGGTTCCACAGACCCTGTTCGTACAGGATCATCATCGCCACGCCGGTGACCGGTTTGGTCTCCGAGCGGATGCGGAAGATGGCGTTGATCGGCATCGGATCGCCGCCCAGGGCGCGATGGCCGAAGGCCCTGGCGTGGACGACGCGGCCGTGGCGGGCCAGCAGGGTCACGCCGCCGGCGATCTGGCCGCGGTCGACCATGGCCTGCATGTGGTCGTCGAGCTTCTTCAGCCGCTCGGCGCTGAAGCCCTGCTCTTCCGGCTTACCCCTGGGCAGGGGCAAGGCCAGGGCCGGAGTCGCGGCGACAGCCGCGCAACCGAAGACGCTGGCCAGCAAGCTCAGCGCGCGGCGACGCAGCCGTCCCCTGCTCATTTCGGCTTGAACCGCTTATTGGTCGCGAAGCCCTTGGGCGCCAGCTTGCCGGCCCCGGCCCGGCGACCGATCCATTCCTTCCACTCCGCCCAGTCGCGGCGGCGGCCGGCGGTGTCGATCCAGTAGGCGCCGGTCTCGGCGTTGAACGACAGGCCGTCGCGCAAACCGCCTTCGCGATAGGCCTGCAGCTTGACGCCCTTGCCGCGCGGCATTTCCGGCAGCTCCTCGATCGGGAAGATCAGGATCTTGCCGTTGTCGCCGATCACCGCGAACTGATCGCCCACGGCTTCCAGGCAGAAGGCGGCGCCCGCGGCGTCGACATTCAGGACCTGCTTGCCGGCCTTGCGGTTCGCGAGCGCTTCTTCCTCGGGCATCAGGAAGCCGTAGCCCAGCTTCGAGGCCAGAATGCGTTTGCGGCCGGCCTTGAACGGGAAGACGTCGATGATCTTCACCTTGTCGTCCAGCTCGATCATCATCCGCACCGGCTCGCCATGGCCCCGCGCGCTGGGAAGCTTGTCGCAGCCCAGGGTGAAGAAGCGGCCGTCGCTTGAGAAGATCAGCAGCTTGTCGGTGGTCTCGGCCGGGACCAGGAAGCCCAGCTTGTCGCCGTCCTTGAACTTCAGCTCGGACGGATCCTCGACCTTGCCCTTGGCGGCGCGGATCCAGCCGCGCTCCGACAGGATGATGGTGATCGGTTCACGGACGATCATCGCCTCGATGGCGGCGTCGGCGTCGACCACCGGCGCGTCGGCGAAGATCGAACGGCCGATGACGCCCGTCGCTCGACCGGCCTTGTCCAGCGGATGCTTGATCTTCAGCAGCGTGGCGCGGACATCCGACAGGCCCTTGCCGACCAGCTTCCACTGCTTGGCCTCGCTGGCCAGCATGGCCAGGATGCCGTCGCGTTCCTCGACCAGCTCGGCGTGCTCGCGGCGGATCTCCATCTCCTCCAGCTTGGCCAGCTGGCGCAGGCGGGTGTTGAGGATGGCGTCGGCCTGGATATCCGAGAGCCCGAAGGTCTCGATCAGCTTTTCCTTCGGCTTGTCCTCGTAGCGGACGATCCGAATGACCTCGTCGAGATTGAGGTAGGCGATCAGCAGGCCGTCCAGGATGTGTAGACGGGCTTCGATCTTGGCCAGGCGGTGACGGGCTCGACGGGTCAGCACCTCGCGGCGGTGGGCCAGAAAGGCCATCAGCGCCGGCTTGATGCCCATCACGCCCGGCGTGCCGCGGGCGTCCAGCACGTTGATATTAACCGGGAAGCGAGCCTCCAGCGCCGAGAGCTTGAACAGGCTCTCCATCAGCACTTCGGGTTCGACGTTCTTGGACTTGGGCTCCAGCACCAGGCGAATGTCCTCGGCGCTCTCGTCGCGGACGTCGCCCAGCAGGGCGGCTTTCTTGCTCTCGATCAGATCGGCCAGTTGCTCGACCAGATCGGACTTCTTCACCTGATACGGGATCTCGGTGACGACGATCTGGTAGGTGCCGCGACCGGTGTCCTCCTTTTCCCACTTGGCCCGCACGCGCACGCCGCCACGGCCGGTCTCATAGGTTTCCAGCAGGGAGGCGCGGGGCTCGACGATGACGCCGCCGGTCGGGAAGTCGGGTCCAGGGACCTTTTCGAGGATGTCCTCGGTCGTCGCGTCGGGATTGGCCAGCAGCAGTTGGCAGGCGTCGATCAGCTCGGCGGCGTTGTGCGGCGGGATCGAGGTGGCCATGCCGACCGCGATGCCCGACGAGCCGTTGGCCAGCAGGTTCGGGAAGCCCGACGGCAGAACGTAAGGCTCCTCGTCCTGGCCGTCATAGGTCGGCTTGAAATCGACCGCGTCCTCGTCGATGCCGTCCAGCAGAAGCGTCGCCGCTTCCGTCATCTTGCACTCGGTGTAGCGCATGGCCGCGGCGCTATCGCCGTCGATATTGCCGAAGTTGCCCTGCCCTTCGACCAGCGGGATGCGCTGGCTGAACTCCTGGGCCAGGCGCACAAGGGCGTCGTAGATCGACTGGTCGCCGTGCGGGTGGAAGTTACCCATGACCTCGCCGACCACCTTGGCGCACTTGCGCGCCGCGGCGTCGGGGTTCAGGCGCATGTTGCTCATCGCGTACAGCACGCGACGGTGCACGGGCTTGAGGCCATCGCGCACGTCGGGCAGCGCCCGCGAGCCGATGGTCGAGAGCGCATAGGCCAGATAGCGGCGCGACAGGGCTTCCGTTAGCGGCTCGTCGAGGATGCGGTCGCCGTCGTCAGGACCGCCGGGAGGAAGGACAGGCTTGTTCATCGAGGGGATTCGTTACTCCGGGTAGCGATCCTAGCAGACATCGCCGCGATGATTCGACCGGTTAGGCCTGAACGATCCCCGGTTTTCCGGCTTCCAGCGCGGATGGCGACCGAATTCGCGCGGAAAGCGTCGGAACGGCGCTCACAGTCGGCCGGCCTCCGTCAGGCGATCGATCAGCCACATGCGCGGCGCGGGCAGCGGCCGGTTCAGCGGACCGAAGACGAACTGTTCGAGAAAGTGACCGGTGATGTCCAGGCCCGCCTTCACATCGCCCTCGGCCAGGCCGCCCTGCGAGGACAGCATGAACGGCGGCAGCGGCAGCAGCTTGTCATGGTATGGCGCGCCCGCCCCTCGGCTGACGGCGCGACCGGTGCGCGGGCTGACATAGACCAGATCGTCGAAGCTGCCGGTCGCCGCGCACTTGGAGAGGTCCAGGCCAAAGCCCAGCTCCTGCAAGAGGCCCGCCTCGTAGCGCACATAGACGGCCGGCCAGATGTCGGGGATCTCCAGCACGCGGATCAGGGCTTCCAGCGCATGGAAGGCGCCCGGATGGGCCTCGCGCTCCGGCAGGGCCGACGCGGCGATCGCGGCTGCGGACGACAGGCCCGCCAGCGCCAGGCTGTCGTCGAACAGGCTGGAAGGCCCCTCGCCCATCGGCTCCAGCGTGGCCGAGCCCAGTTGGTCCGCGACCCGGGCGCGATAGCGGGCGATGACCCGCGCGCCGGGCTGCAGAAACGGCTTCATCCGCCGCGAGGCCGCGCCGGCCACGTGGGCGGCGAACTTGCCGTGGCCTTCCGTCAAGAGCTCGACGATGGCCCCCGTCTCGCCGTGCGAGCGGGCCGAGAGGACGTAGGCTTCGTCCTCCCATTCGGTGGTCAAGCGGGGGTCCCCCAGGCGACGACCTTCTCCAGCACGTCGCGCCATTCAGGCTCGACCGGCAGGCCGATGACGTCGCGCAGGGTCGCTTCCAACTCGTCGATGGTGAGGTCCCGCTGCTCGACCACGGCGCCGGTGACGTCGCGATGGGTGAAGCGGTTGTTCTTCAGGGCGTAGCGGGCGGTCGGCGTCGTGCGGCCTACGGTCATGCTCCAGGTGAAGTGCGAGCTGGGGTGTGTATAGGTGTAGAAATTGACCTGCTCGTAGTCGATGTCGGCCCAGGCGCCCTGGGCCACCTGATAGAGCGGCGCCCACTTGCCCGAGAGATTGGCCTGCACCTGGCGCTCGGCCACGCCGCCGTGCTCGACATCGACGATCCGGAACGCACCGTGCGGCGTGTCCTGGATGTCGTTCGAGAACAGACGAAGCGGTCCGGTCAGCACGCAGCCGCCAAAGCCGCTGTCGGCCAACCAGGTCTCGCCGTCCAGCATCACGCCCAGCACCATGTGCGAGCGCGGCCGGGCCGGCGCGCCTTCGGCGACCATCCACTGCACGCGCGCCATCAGGCCCTCGACCTGGAAGCCCAGGGCCGTCAGCACGCGCTTCAGCAGGCCGTTCTGCTCGTAGCAGTAGCCGCCCCGTCCGGCGCCGATCAGCTTGGCGTCGATGTCGGCCGGAACGATGCTGATCCCGCGCCCCAAGAGGACGTCGAGATTCTCGAACGGGATGGCGTCCGGGTGCTTCAGCGTGAGGGCGCGCAGGGTCGCCAGGGTCGGCTCGCGCGGACCGTCGTAGCCGATGCGCCGGAAGTAGGCGTCCAGATCGACGGCCGCCGCGGGCGCATCAAACATCGAAATCCAGTCCGATATCGCTGAACAGGCCCCGCTCCTCGGCCCAGTTCTCCTTGACCTTCACGTGCAGGAACAGGTGAACCTTGCGGTCGAGGATGTCGCACAGCTCCTCGCGCGAGGCCTGGCCGATCCACTTCAGGGTCTGGCCGCCCTTGCCGATCACGATGATCCTCTGGCCTTCGCGCTCGACCAGGATGGTCTGCTCGATGCGCACCGAGCCGTCCTTGCGCTCCTCGAACGCCGTGGTCTCGACCATGGCGGCGTAGGGCAGTTCATCGTGGACGCGGAGGTAGACCTTCTCGCGGGTGATCTCCGACGCCAGCAGGCGCGCCGGCAGGTCGGCGGTCTGGTCCGCCGGATAGAGCCACGGCCCTTCCGGCATCATCGAGACCAGCTTGGCGGTCAGGTCCTCGACGCCGGCGCCGGTCGCGGCGCTGATCATGAAGACGTCGGTGTAGACGCCGGTGTCGAAGAATTCCTTGGCCACCTGCAGCAGGGTGTCGCGCTTGACGCCGTCGATCTTGTTCAGGGCCAGGATGACTTTGCGGTTCGCGGCCTTCAGGCCCTCGATAATGGTCTGGACGTCCTGGACCGAACGGTATTCGCCGGGCGTGGCCTTGTCTTCGCGGCTGGCCAGTTCGGCCTGAACGTCGACCAGGTGGACGGTGGCCTCGGCGTCTTCCGAGCCGGCCCAGGCCGAGCGGACCATGGCGCGGTCCAGGCGACGGCGCGGGCTGAAGATCCCGGGGGTGTCGACGAGCACGATCTGGGTGTCGCCCGCGATGGCGACGCCGCGCACGGGGAAGCGGGTGGTCTGGACCTTCTGGGTCACGATCGAGACCTTGGCCCCGACCATGCGGTTGACCAGGGTGGACTTGCCGGCGTTCGGCGCGCCGATGATCGCCGCGAAACCGGCGCGAGTCTGAGCGGGGGCTTGGGCGGGTGTTTGGGAGGTGGTGTCAGTCATTGCGCGTGCGTGTAGCACAGCAAGGCCGGAATTCCTCCCCCTGAGGACTAAAGGCCTTTCCGCGCCTGTCCATAGATCTCGACCGGCTGCCCTTCATCGTTGGTCTCGGTCCGCATCCAGCCCGAGCCGATGCGCTCGGCGACGGCGATCGAGGCCGCATTGCCCGGATCGATCCGATGGCGGGCCTCGCTCCAGCCCAGGTGCGTGAAGGTCCAGTCAACGGCGGCCGCGGCCGCTTCGCTCGCATAGCCACGTCCCCAGAAGGCCGGCAGGATCGCCCAGCCGACTTCCGCGCGGCCGGGGGCTTCAGGAACCCATGGCCCGACGCGACCGACCCAGCGCCCCGTCTCCGCCTCGAACACCGAGAACAGTCCGCAGCCGCGCAGCGACCACATGCCGGCGGCAAGGGCCAGGCCGTCCCAGGCCGTCTCGCGCGACTTCGGACCGCCGAAAAATCGGGTCGCCAAAGGATCACCGTCGAAGGCCGCCCAACCGTCGAGATCAGCCTGAACCGGCGGGCGCATCTTGAGGCGGGCGGTCACGAGCTCCAAGGTCATGACCGCGCTCGCGCTCACTTGCCCGCGTTTTCAATCGCCGCGTCGATCTCGGCCAGGGCGTGGTAGCCCGGCTCCATCTTGCGGCCATTGATCTCGAAGGTCGGCGTCGAGCCGACATCGTGTTCCTTGGCGTTCCGCGTCACGCGGTCGTTCAGCGCCTTGACCTGCGCCTCGTCGCGAACGCACTTGTCGAACTGCTCTTCGTTCATGCCCGCCGACTTGGCGATGTCCAGCAAGGTATCGCGGGGCGAATAGAACACGCCCGGCTGGGCGGCGAAGACGGCGTCGTTGATCTGGAAGTACTTGTCCTTGCCCGCGCAGCGGGCCAGCAGGAAGCCGGCCGATGCCACCGTGACCTCCGCGTCGCCGCCCACCAGCATCTCGCGGAACACGTAGTGGACCTTGCCGCTATCAACGTACTTGGCCTTGAAGGCCGGATAGACCTCCGCCTGCCACTTCGCGCAGACCGGGCAGCCGACCGAGGCATATTCGACGACCGTGATCTTGGCGTCCTTGTTGCCCAGGCTCATGTCGTCGGGCAACGCCTGGAAGGACTGGCCCTTGCCGCAGGCGGCCAGACCTAGGGTCATCAGCAGGGCGACGACGAGACGGCGCATGGGAAGTTCTCCGGGAATCGCGGACGCGAGACAGCATGAAAGGGGTTCGGCGTGACGGCGGTCAAGGTGCGGGCCTGTAAGGACGCACAGCGCCTCGACTTCACGCGGCGCGGCCGCTGAAGGTGTGTGGGGAGGCGACGGAGCGGCCGGGCGAACCCGGGGACCGTAGGGTTTGTTTGTGTTTCGGCTCGCTGACCGCTCCGCCAGGCTGTTCTTGCCCGTGAGGATGGGGGGCGTGAGCGTCTTTCAGCTC
>NZ_JBWKSF010000006.1:225873-360013 GCF_059419665.1 Caulobacter sp. GW821-FHT05F04 | reverse complement strand
GCGCTGGCCGAACCGCCCAGCGCCATGCTGGCCAACCCCGCGCCGGCCATGGCCACGCCGCCGACCACCAGGCCGGTCCCGACGGCCGCGCCGGCGCCCAGTTGCGGCGCGCCCGACAAAAGGCCGGCGGCCACGGATGGGCTGAAAATCGAAAGGCCCAGGAGCACCAGCGCGGCCAGCACCATCGCGGCCACCTCGACCAGGGTCGGGGCCTCGCCGCCGGCCTGGAGCTGGAAGGTCTGGAAGAGCGTCGAGCCGATCCCGACGATCACGGCCAGGACCAGGACCTTGACCCCTGTGGCGGCCACGCCCCCCAGCACGCGCTCGGCCAGGAAGGCGGTCTTGCCGAAGAGACCGAAGGGAACCAGCACGAAGCCAGCCAGGGTCACCAGCTTGAACTCGATCAGCGTCACGAAGAGCTGGACGGCCATGATGAAAAAGGCCAGCAGGACCAGGATCCAGCCGATCAGCAGGACGACGGCCTGCACCATGTTCTCGAAGAAGGCGGGAAAGCCGGTCAGGTCAGAGGCGGCCTCGAGGAACGGCATGGCCGCTGAGAACCCGGTCAGGGCCAGCTTGCCGGGGCGCAGGAGATCATCGGCTGAGAGGCCTGCGCCGGACGCCTTCAGCCCCAGGCCCGCGAAGCTCCTCAGGACGATGCCGGCCAGGCGCTGGAAGTTGCCGATGATGAAGGCGAAAAAGCCGACATAGAGGGTCTTGCGCACCAGCCGCGCCAGGATGTCCTCGCCGGTGGACCAGGACCACATCAGGGCCGCCAGGGTCACATCGATGGCCACCAGGGTGGCCGACAGAAACGACACCTCGCCGTGAACCAGCCCGAAGCCGGAGTCGATGTAGCGATTGAAGGTGTCGAAGAACTGGTCGACGACGGAAAGGTCGCTCATGAAGCTTCCCTCCCGAAGAAGCGCGCCCGGGCCTTGGCCCAGGCGGCATGGCAGGCGGCGTCGTTGGCCGCGCCCTCCCCGATCGCCCGGCACCTAGCCAGCTCGTCCTGGCGGGCCTGGACGGCGACTGGCGGCTTGGCCGGCGCCAAAACTTCGTGACGCGCGGTCAGGACGATGGCGACCAGCCCGATCCACACGGCCAGGGCCATGGCCACCGCGCGGATCATTGTCCGTTTCCTTCGCGGCCCATGAACTTGGCGAACCGGGCCTTGGCGTCGCCCCGGGCCGCAGCGCGATCGGCCGCTTCCAGGGCTTGCGCCCGGCCTTGAGCCGCGGTCAGGGCCAGAAGCTGGGCCAGTTGCTGGGATTGGAGCGCCAGGAGCTGATTGCCGGCCTGAGCGGCCTGCAGCCCACCGACCGCGTCCTGGCTGGCGTCGACCAGTTGGCTCATCTGGCTGGCGCTGTCGCCGAGGCCCCCGACGATCCCAGCCTGGAGCTTCAGGGCGTCCTGCAGGCCGGCCACCGCCGCATCCCAGCGGGCGTCGGCGCGCGCGGCCAGGGTCGCGCCCGTGACCGGAGCGGTCAGGACGTCATAAGACTGCCGAAAGCTGGTCTGGATCTGGGAGACGTCATAGGCGATGCCCTGGGCCTGGCTCAGCAACCGACGGGTCTCGGTAAGCTGGGCCTGCAGCGCGGCCAGGGACGAGAACGGCAGGTTGGTCAGGGCTTTCGCCTGCCCCACCAGCATCTGCGCCTCGTTTTGCAGGGAGCGGATCTGGTTGTTGACGCTCTCCAGCGTGCGCGCCGCCGTCAGGACGTTCTGCGCATAGTTGCTGGGATCGAAGACAGTGAACTGGGCATGGGCGAGCGGCGCGACGGCCAGCCCAAGGCCCAGCGCGGCGACAAAGCCGCGGCGGTGGAGGGTCATGACGATGTCTCCGGGAGGAAGGAAGACGCAGGGCCCAGCAGCTCGGCGGCCCAGGGCAGCCCGCGCCGGATGAGCCAGGCGCGGGCGAAGTCGGCCGGTCCGAAGGCGCTCAGCGTGTCGGCGATCGCAGCCTGGTCGGCCTTGGACGAGGCGGCGGCGAAGGCCAGGGCCACCGGCCCAAGACCCAGCTCGAACAGCCGCCCGCCGAGCGGCGACTGCAGGTAGTAGTCACGCTTGGGGACGGCGTGGGCGATCAGCTCGATCTGGCGATCGTTGAGCCCAAAGCGCCGGTAGAAGGCCGCGCCCTGAGGCTCGGCGCCGTGGGCGTTGGGCAGGAAGATCCGGCTGGGGCAAAGCTCGATCAGCGAAGCAGCGATGCTGCTGGCCTCGACGTCGGCCAGCGACTGGGTGGCGAAGACGACCGCGCCGTTCTTCTTGCGCAGGGTCTTGAGCCACTTGCGCAACTGCTCGCCGAAGGCTGGGTCGTCCAGGGCCAGCCAGCCCTCGTCGACCAGGATCAGGGTCGGCGAACCGTCGAGGCGCTTCTCGATGCGATAGAAGAGGTAGGCCAGCACCGGGGCGGCCGCGGCCGTGCCGACCAGGCCTTCGGTTTCGAAGGCTTGGATGCGGTCCTCGCCCAGGGCCTCGCCCTCGGCGTCGAGCAGCGCGCCGAACGGGCCGCCGACCACATAGGGCTCCAGGGCGCGCTTGAGGGGCGGCGGGGCCAGCAGCGCGCAAAGCCCGCTCAGGGTCCGTTCCGAGACCGGGGCGCCGGCCAGACTGGTCAGCGCCGACCATAGGTGGCCGCGCACCTCCGGCGTGATGTTCACCCCGGCCCGGCTCAGGATCGCCGCGAGCCAGCTGACAGCCCAGACGCGCTCGCCCCGTCGATCGATCCGCGCCAGTGGCTGCAGAGCCACCGCGCTTGCCGTATCGGCCAGCACCCCGCCCAGGTCATGGAAGGCGCCGCCCATCCCCAGGACCGCCGCGCGGATCGAGCCGCCATGGTCGAAGGCAAAGACGCGGGCGCGCGGATAGCGCCGAAACTGCAGGGCCAGCATGGCCAGGAGCACGCTCTTGCCGGCGCCCGTCGGACCGACGACCAAGCTGTGGCCAACGTCGCCCACGTGCAGCGACAGCCGGAACGGCGTCGAGCCGGCGGCGGTCGCCATCATCAGTGGCGGACCGTCCAGATGGACGTTGCGTTCGGCCCCAGCCCAGACCGCGCTTACCGGCGCCAGGTGGACGAGGTTGAGGGTCGACAGCAGCGGCTGGCGAACATTGGCGTAGACGTGGCCCGGCAGCGTCCCCAGCCACGCCTCCACGGCGTTGGCCCGCTCGCGCATCACCGTCAGGTCGCGGCCCTGGATGACCTTCTCGGCCAAGGCCAGCTTGGCGTCGGCTCGGACCGGGTCCCGATCCCAGACGACCAGCGTGGCGGTGACATAGGCGTAGGCCACCGCGTCGCCGCCGAGGTCCTGCAGGGCCTGGTCGGCTTCGGAGGCCTTGTTGGCTGCGTCGTTGTCGACCAGGGCCGAAGGCTCCTGGGTCAGGGCTTCGCGCAGCAGGGCCAGGACCGACTTGCGCTTGGCGAACCACTGGCGCCGTATCTTGGCCAGCACCCCGTTGGCCGCGGTCTTGTCCAGGCAGATCGCCCGGGTGGTCCAGCGGTAGGCGATCGGCAGGCGATTGAGTTCGTCGAGCAGGCCTGGCGCGGTGGCGACCGGGAAGCCCGTCAGCGTCAGGACCCGCAGGTGCGCTGCACCCAGCTGGGGTTCGAGGCCGCCGGTCAGCCCCTCGGTCGCCAGCAGCGCGTCCAGCTGCATCGGGGTTTCGGGGACGGCCACGCGCTGGCGGCTGGTCGACACTGCCCCATGCAGGAAGCTCAAGGTCCCGGCGTCATCGAGCCAGGCCACCTGAGGCATCAGGGCCTCCAGCAGCCCCAGAAGACGGTCAGTGCGATCGACGAAGCCGGCCAGCTCGGCCCGCCAGTCCAGACCCCGCTGGGCCCGTCCCTCGATGAAGGCCGCCTCCAGCCGCCCTGCCCGTTCGGCCGGCGGCTGGTAGAGCAGCGTCAGGAAGTAACGGCTCTCGAAGTGTTCGCCGTCAGCGGCGAAGCTGGCCTTGCGCTCCTCGTCGACCAGGGCCGAGACCGGATCGGCGAAGGCGCTGGCGGGGTAGCCGTCGCTGGGATCGCGCCGGGCTTCGATGAACATCGCCCAGCCCGAGCCCAACCGGCGCAGGGCGCTGTTGAGGCGTGCAGCCGCCACCCCGGTCTCGACCTCGGTGGCGCTGTCCAGGTCGGGACCACGGAAGGCGGCCGTGCGCTGGAAGCTGCCGTCTTTGTTGAGGACCACACCGGGCGCGACCAAGGCCGCCCACGGCAGGAAATCGCAGAGCCCGGCCGCGCGGCGGCGATACTCACGAAGGTCGAGCATGGCTCAGACCTCCAGCCGGGCGGGCAGCCGCACGTGGCGGCGGCCAACCTCGACGAATTGCGGATCGTAGCGCGCGGCCCAGACCGCCAGGACGTGGGCGGCGAACCAGACCGCCGCGCCCAGGACCCAGAGTCGCAAGCCCAGGGCGAGCGCCGCCGCCAACGTGCCGTTGGCCAGGGCCAGGGCGCGCGGCGCCCCGCCTAGCAGCATCGGTTCGACCAGGGCGCGGTGGACCGGCGCGCTGTAGGGACCGGCCATCAGACCAGCGCCCCGCCGCCGAACGAGAAGAAGCTCAGGAAGAAACTGGAGGCGGCGAAGGCGATCGACAGGCCGAAGACGATCTGGATCAGCCGTCGCGACCCGCCGGACGTCTCGCCGAAGGCCAGGGTCAGGCCGGTCATGATGATGATGATGACCGCGATGATCTTGGCGACCGGGCCTTCGACCGACTCAAGGATCTGTTCGAGCGGCTCCTCCCAGGGCATCGAGGATCCGGCCGCCTGGGCCGGCGCGGCGACCAGCGCCAGGCTGGCGGCCAGGGCCAGGTGGCCCAGGCGATCGAACATCGAGCCGGCGAGCAGGCGCGCGCGAAGGCAATGCTGCGAAGCAGACATCATAAAGCTCCAGATTTTCGGGGGTTTGGGAGGGGCGGCTTAGACCGGCTTGAGCCGGTAGGCGCCGTCCGGGCCTAGGCCCTCAAGACGGGCCAGTTCGACGAGCCGTCGCTGTCGGCCGCGGCCAGACAAGACGGCGATGACGTCGATGGTGTCGGCGATCAGACCGCGGGGCACGGTGACGACCGCCTCTTGGATCAGCTGCTCCAGACGCAGCAGCGCGCCCAGGGCCGAGCCGGCGTGGAGCGTCCCCACCCCGCCCGGATGTCCCGTGCCCCAGGCCTTGACCAAGTCGAGCGCCTCGCCGCCACGCACCTCGCCAACCACGATGCGGTCGGGCCGCAGGCGCAGAGCCGCCCGCACCAGATCGCCCAGACCGACGCCAGCCTCGTCGGAGGTGCGCAGGGGTACGAGATTGCTGGCCGGGCACTGCAGCTCGCGCAGATCCTCGATCAGGACGACGCGATCATCGGCCTCGGCGACCTCGGCCAGCAGGGCGTTGACCAGCGTGGTCTTGCCGCTGGAGGTCGGCCCGACGACCAGGATGTTGGCGCGATCGGCGACGGCGGCAGCCAAGACCCCGGCCTGCCCATCGCTCATCACCCCGCCCAGGACATAGTCGTCGAGGCGGAAGACACGGCTGGCGGGCTTGCGGATGGAGAAGGTGGGCGCGGCGACGAGCGGCGGCAGCAGGCCCTGGAAGCGCTCGCCCGATCCGGGCAGCTCGGCCGACAGCTGCGGCTGTCCGGCATGGACCTCGACGCCGACATGGTGGGCGACCAGCCGAATGATCCGCTCACCGTCAGCCGGCGCGATCACCAGGTCCGCGGCGACCAGGCCCTGGTCGAAGCGATCGATCCAGACCCGGCCATCGGGATTGAGCATGACCTCGGCCACGCCGGGGTCTTCCAGCCGCGCCAGGACCAGTGATCCCAGGGCGGTGCGCAGCATGCGACGGCTGCGGTCCAGAGCGGTGTCGGTGTCGGAAGGCTGCACGGCCAATCCCCGTTGTTCTCACGGGGATGAGTAAGAAGACCCGGTTTGGCCGCGGCTCAACAGCCAAATCGGCGCGTCGTACAAACGGCGGCAAAGGCAGGGAAACGGCGGCGGGCCTATATTAGGCGCTCGGCCAAGAAGGTCGGCGCGTTTCGAAAATCGGCTCGTAAGGTTCAAAATTGATGTGAGTGGCTCGAAGACGTCCATCTACCTCGGGACGATCGATGGCCAGGAAGATCCTCTTCAATGGCCCCTGCGACCCGATCAGCCATCGACACAGAAACCGCGTCTTCGCACTTAGGCCCACGGGCTCTGGACTGAGGATGCCCTTTACCGGGAATTTGCACTGGCTCGTCACGGCGTTCATGTATTCGGCGAAAGAACCGGCGGCGAGATCCGGGATGGCTGCCAAATCTTCGACGGCCAGCGAACCATCGTCGGATCGCGTCGTAGCACAGCGAAGGTGACCCAAGTTGTGGCTGAGATAGTGCTGGCCGATCGTGCCAACGACCTTGGTTAACCTAGTCAGCTGCTCGTCGTTGGCGGCTATTTGATCCTGGTCGACAATCCAAAGAATGTTCTGGTTTGGCGCTGAAAGCCCACCAATGAGATAGGTGCCGAGATGGGCGATGCGCAAAACCTGCTCTCGAACGGCCGACTTCCAGCCTTCCAGCAAGTTGTGAGGATCGGCGTCTTCAGAGCCTCCGAACAGCGGCCCCGCGGTCTTGCTCACGGCCACGATGACCAGCGCTCCTTCGATCTCGTCGGCTAGGGCAAGAAACGGAGCCAACGCTTCTCGACGAAAGCGATCATTGAGAGCCTTGAATGAAATCCGTCGAGACTTGAGCAACTCGGAGCGAAAGGCCTTCTGCGCCTGGAGCCACCATTGATTTGCGTCCAGGTCGAACACGAGAAAAGCGTAGGTCTCGTAGAGCGATGCACCATGGGTACCGCTGAAGTCGGCGACTGATAGAAGCTGCCGGCCCCGAGCCACGTTCGGAAACGCTTGAGCTTCGCCGAAGCGGCGATTGAACATTCCGGCCAGGAACAACCCCAAGCCATTGTCGGAAAATCGGCCAGGCGCACCTGTGCTCATGATCGAACGGGCTAAAGGCCGAGCCGGCGGATGAACGACTTCTGCTGTCTGTTTCGAACCTGATCGTCCCACCTGAGGATCTTCGCTGCCGGGCGAAGCTTGCCCTCGTGAGTGAAGATGTCGATTTCATCGTATGCGTCGCGGAGCTGCACGACCGCTTCAGCCACGAGATCAAATGTCAAAGGTGTCTCGTTGCAGTGGGCTCGGAACAGGTCGCCAATAGTGACCGGAGTGGACGCATCCGGCGCATCGTCGCGGATCATCCGCGGCAGTTGTTCAATCGCGGCTGCAAGTGAATCCGCCCGGGCATCAACTCCAAAATCGAATTCAAGCTTGGGCTGATTGGGATCAACGTTGGGATCAAACCCCAGGGCGTTGAATCCGGCACCGCCTGGATGGCTGAAGATGTTGCTCATCGCCCAGTGGAGGCGAGCCATTTCATCGCGCGCTCGCGAATGCTTCGAGAGATGCAGCAACCAGTATGATCGCCGACTATCGGATGAACGAATGAAGAACGGCGTATAATAATCAGCACCTGTGCTGCTGATGATGTGTTTGTATAAAATACCCTGAATAAGATGGCGCTGACCTTGCTCAGTCTTCAACGCCTTGATCGCTTCGCCCATTGCTGGATCTAGCTCGATAGCCTGACCGCCAGACGTGCGCGCTGTCTGATCGGAGAAATAATCGATCAGAGAGTCGACCGAGAACGTGATGAGGACTTCTGGATTGCGCAAGCTCGCGAAAATTTGTCGAACGGTGGCAAAAGACACTGCGCTCCAACCGTACTGATCCAGGAAAAACAAAGATCGATGGCTTGGGCCACGGTTTTTGATGACCTGGATGATATCGGCAGCCTTTTGCTCGAAGAGTCCTTCTTCCACCGAGATCGTGGCTCCGACATCGCCGGAGAACTCGGAGTTCATCAGCTCGTGACGAAGGAATTCAACATGCTCCGGCTGCTTGTCGACAAAGAAAAACTGAGACTTCATCTCGAAGCCATTCTGCCGCGTGAGCGTCAGGCCAGCCTCCGCCGCCTTCACTGCCCGAAGCACCCTGAGCGGTGATCCAGGAACGACAACCGATCCGTTCTGGTAAGCACCACCGCCGCAGAAGCCGTCCACGATGGTCAGGTTCAGTTCGCGCCGACGTGGATTTGACGACAGGATGTTGATGTAGCGATCGATGTAGGTGGCGAAGACTTCATGTTTCGCGAGGCTATGCGCGCCGATCTTTGGCAGCGGTTTGCCGATCTTCCAATCGTAGTGCTTGACGGCCATGTCGTCCGGCTACCCCCCAACTTCGGCGGCATCACAAACGACCTGAACAGTCAGATCGTTTCAGCCCCCGACGGCATCTCGTTCCAGGTCCTGCCGCGGTATTCGCGGCCGTTAGCCTTCTTGGAGCGCTTCTTGTTGTCCTTGCCCCAAGTGCCCCACTGCTTGAAGAAGAAGGCCGTACCATAAGTATCGCATTGCGCGTAAATTTCGTCGATCCAATCTTCACGGATCGGACGAGCATTCAGACCACTCTCGCCGCCGACAATCGCCCAATGGACACCGGTAAGGTCCACCTCGCCAACCGCGCCAATGAGCGGCTCGAACGAGATGAAGCGAATTGCAGCCGGCACGGCTCGCAGATGGTCGATACGCGGGATCACGTCGGCGTTCTCAACACTTGTGCCGAGCCAGACGTTTGGCAGCACGTCAGGGATCGCACGCGCGACGACCTCAGCCATCCGCTCCGGCCGCTTGGTTAGAATCTGATAGTTGTGGTGGGGCGTCTCACGCATCACGCGCCAGACATCGACTATAAAGTCTTCGCTGACCTGATCATGGAACAGGTCGCTCATCGAATTGACGAATATTTTCCGAGGTTTTCGCCAGCTGTAGGGGATGTCCAGAGCGGAACGATCCTCTCTGACGATGCCGTTCCAGATGGCGCGCTTTCCGCTTTTCCGCGTCAGCCCATCATATTTAGCGACGCCCATGGCTTCCAGTCTGCGTGCCATCTGCATGGCGTAGCAGTTCGTGCAGCCAGCGGTGACGATGGAACAGCCGGCGACCGGGTTCCACGTCGCGTCTGTCCATTCGATCTGTGTGTCTGCCATCGACGTTCACTCGCTCGCGCCGAAACCGGCCTCAGTGCGCTGGAAAATCAACCCCAACAAGAAAACAAACCGTTTACCATGCCGCACACGAGTGCGCCTCGCGCACGACAGAATGGGACGCAGATCAGGTCACCCCCGCCGCGTTAACCCTGTCTGAGCAAAAGCAGGCTGCCGATCCGAATGCTCTTGACTCAAGGTGCGAAGCAGAACCCCTATAACCCCGGTTCTTGCGGCTTCCATCCAGACTCAATGGAGGAATCCGCCTGTGCCCCGTCTCCCCAAATTGAGACAACCGCCCTTGAACGATCCGAAGGATCGTTTGACCTTTTCTGCCTGGCCACCTCGGGTCGACGGAACGGGAAAGGGCGTGGATAAGGCGTTTCTCCTCGCGCTCGCCGTCGTCGCCTTGCTGGCTTTGATGGTGGTGGTCTCGGCGCTCCGGCCAGGGACATCCGTAAACCCGATCGTGGAACTGGTTGGTTTTCTGAGGCGGCCGTAGAGCGCCGGTTCACGCCGATGACTTTTCATGGCCCCTCGCTCAGCACCTCGGTGCGCAGCAACTTGCCCGTCTCCAATCGCCTGCCCAACGCCTCCAGAAAGCCGACATAGCGCTCCTGCCCTTTCGCCGACTGCGCTCTCTGATCCGCCTCGGCGAGCACCGGCGTCGCCGTCAGCCACGCCTTCACAAACAGCGCCACCGCCTCGTTCGAGATCGTCACGTCGCGTTGGATTCGCTCCAGTTCCCGACCCATGCGGTCGAGCCGCCGAACAACCGCCGCCTCCCGCGCCTCATCACTGTCTGCCGACAAGAATGCAGCCAGGGCCGCCTGTATGATTTCCGACTTGGAACGGCGCATCCGTCGCGCCGCCGCGTCCAGAGCCAGCGACAGGTCGCGGCTCAGGAACACCTTGGTCTGAACCTTCATTGCCCCCTCACAGTGGGATGCCATCGTCGGGATCGAGCGAGGCTTGGCGCGCCGCCGATCGGAAGCGCCTAGCCTGCTCGGCCTGCTGGGACTCGTCGCCGCCATCTTCTGGCTCCGACCAGTGCGCCTCGTCCGGCACCGTGGTCGAAGCTGGGTCTTCCAGCCCGGGCAGCTCCGGCTCCAACTTCAACCCGCCCTCGTCGCTCCCGTCGCTCGGCCGAGACTTCCCGCCGGCGCCGTCGATAACCTGGGTCCATTCCGTGGGAGTATCGGCCGAGATCGCCACGAGATCCCGGGGCGGCGGTTGCACGCGTTCGGCTAGCCGCGGGTCGGCGTAGTAGCGGATTTTTTGAGCCCGGATTGGCGCCAGTCCCGACACCTGGACCACGGCCTGGTCGGGCGGCAACTGCATCACCTCGCCCGGCGTCAGGAGCGGGCGCGCGGTCTCCTGACGGCTGACCATGAGATGCCCCAGCCACGGCGACAGCCGGTGCCCGGCATAGTTCTTCATCGCGCGCATCTCGGTTGCGGTGCCGAGACTGTCGCTGATCCGCCGCGCGGTCCGCTCGTCGTTCGTGGCGAAGGCGACCCGGACATGGCAGTTGTCCAAGATAGAGTTATTCTCGCCATAAGCTTTGGCGATCTGGTTCAGGCTCTGGGCTATTAGGAAACTGCGAATCCGGTACCCGGCCATGAAGGCCAGGGACTGCTCGAAGAAGTCCAGACGACCCAGGGCCGGAAACTCGTCCAGCATCAGCAACAGCGGCTGGCGATCGCGCGCGGCCTCCAGCCCCTCGGTCAGACGACGCCCGACCTGGTTGAGGATCATCCTGATCAGGGGCTTGGTGCGACTGATGTCGGACGGCGGCACGACCAGATAGAGGCTGACAGGCCTGCCCTGCCCCACCAGGTCGTCGATGCGCCAATCGCACCGGGAGGTGACCGCCGCGACCACCGGATCGCGGTAGAGCCCCAGGAAGCTCATGGCCGTCGAGAGTACGCCGGAGCGTTCGTTATCTGACTTGTTCAGGACCTCACGCGCCGCGCTGGCGACGACGGGGTGTGGCCGATCGCCGAGATGCCGGGTCGACACCATCATCCGTAAGGTGGTCTCGACCGGCCGGCTCGGATCGGACAGGAAGTTGGCCACGCCGGCCAAGGTCTTGTCGGCCTCGGCGTAGAGCACGTGCAGGATCACCCCGACCAGCAGGCTGTGACTGGTCTTCTCCCAGTGGTTCCGCCGCTCCAGGGCGCCTTCCGGATCGACGAGGATGTCGGCGATATTCTGGACGTCGCGGACCTCGGTTTCGCCACGTCGAACTTCCAGCAGCGGATTGTAGGCGCTGGACGCCGCGTCGGTCGGATCAAACCGCAGCACCGGACCGATCCTCGCCCGGCAGGCTGCGGTCAGGGTCCAGTTCTCGCCTTTGATGTCGTGGACGATCGCCGATCCGGACCAGGTCAAAAGGGTCGGCACCACCAGACCCACCCCCTTGCCCGATCGCGTCGGCGCAAAGCACAGGACGTGCTCGGCGCCATCGTGACGGAGGTAGTGGCCCTCGATCCGCCCGAGCATCAAGCCGTCGCCGCCCAGCAGCCCGGCGCGCCGGATCTCGTCCGTCCCGGCCCAGCGCGCCGAGCCGTAGGTCGTCACCTTCGCGGCCTCGCGGGCGCGCCAGATAGACAGTCCGATCGCCACAGCGACGGCGACCAGCGCGCCGCCGGCCGCCATGAACGCGCCGCGCGCGAAGATGTCGGGAGCATAGGCGTCGTAGACGAACCACCAGTAGAAGAAGGCCGGCGGCGAGTAGATCGGCCAATCGCCCAGCCAGAACCAGGCCGGGCCGAGTCTAGTCTGAAAGCCCAGCTGCCAGGCCGTCCACTCCGTCGCCGTCCAGACGCCGGCCAGCGTCAGCAGGAAGACGACCAGCACCTGGCCCCATAGAATCTTAGTGCCCGTCATCGGGGTGATCTCCTTTCAAAGTCCCAGCCCCCGCTTTCGGCCCAGCGCCCAATCGATGCCGCCGCCGGCCGTGACCACGCCGCTGACCTGCTGGTCGCGATGCGGCTCCAGCGCCTTGGTCCACGGCACCAGCTGGAAGCCCAGGCCGTCGTCGATCATCGCGAACCGCCCCGAGGCCAAATCCAGCCGTCGGCGGTAGACGCCCGAGACGGCCTGGCCTGGCGCCATGGCCTGCGCCTTGAGGCCGGTTTCGCGCTCTAGGGCGTCGTGGGTGCGCGCCAGCTCCTCGCGCCGCAGCTTTCCCAGCAGATCCGCGACTGGGCGGCCGCTCTCGCTGGCCAACCCCCTCTTGATCAGCTCCTGCCGACGCGCCTCCAGCGCTTCGCGCACCTCTCGCCCGAATGCCCCGCCGACGGGCGCCAGCTCGGACGACACCAGCCGTCGGTCCAGCCAGGTCGCGCCACGGGCCGTGACCTGGGCTTTCAGGCTGAGGTCGGAGCGGTGGACAAGATCGACGCGGGCCGTATCGTCGTCGCGACCGGCGCCGCGCACTTCGACCAAGCCCCCCAGCCGCGTGTCCCCGGTCCGCTCCAGGTCCGCGAACTGGAAGTGGTGAAGACGCCCATCCAGTCCATCGACGACGACGTAGGCTCGACCGCTCAGCTCGTCATGGAGGCCGCGATCAATCAGGCGCCCGACGACGGGGTGGTCCGGCGCGCCGGGGTGCAGGACATATTGGGCTGGGTCGCGGACCTCGCCCTTCATGGCCGCGTGCATGGTCTTGATGATGTCGCCGCGCAGGGCCAGCGCGCGCAGCTGGGGCTCCAGGTCAGGCGCCAGTCGCCAGATCCCGTCTTGGTCGTGCGCCAGACCTAGGCGCTGTAGATGCGCGACGCGACCCACGAGCCTCGCCGGCGCGGCGCCGTCAGGCCCAGGTCGCAGGTCAACGACCCCATCGTGGTCGCGCAGGTCGCGTAGCTGTCGATCCAGACTGGTCCAGCGCTCGGCCGTGACCTCACGATCGAGAGCCGTTGCGATCTCGGCCTCGCTGCGAGGACCCAGCTCAAGGGTCACCAGGCGCTCGGCGGCTTCGCGCAGGCCCTTGGTCAGGTAGTCGCTGTCGATGATCAGGTCCGCGCCGTCCTCGCCTCGCCCACGGACCAGCACATGAACGTGCGGGTTGTCGGTATTCCAGTGGTCGACCGCGACCCAGTCCAGGCGCGTACCCAGGTCGCGCTCGGCCTGGGCCATCAGGTTGCGGGTAAAGGCCTGCAAGTCCTCTAGGCGCTCGGCGTCCTGAGGCGAGACAATGAAGCGGAAGTGATGTCGATCATCCTCGCATCGCTCGGCGAAGGCGCCGGTGTCGGCGACCCCGTCTCGATCGAACATCTCGGCGGGCCGCCCGTCTCGGGTCACGCCCTCGCGCTGCAGGTAGCGCATGTGCCGAGCCAGTGGCGCGGCGCGGAAGCGCTCGCCCTTGTGTCGAACGATCCTCGTCTTGACCACGACCCGCCGGCTGAACGCGCGGGTCGAACGCCGCACGCCGCCGCGCCCGATGCGACGCGGTCCGCTCCGGCCGCCGCCCAACGCGCCCTGCCCGTTTCGCCGCGCGGCCCCCAGGACCTCGCCGACAAAGCCGCGCCCCAGAGCCGCTGAGGCGCCGCGGTCGCCGATCCGACCTAGCCGGACGAAAAACTCGTCCTCGCCGCTCATGGTCGGACCCAAACGCGAGAGGTCCCGGATAAGGCGCTGAGCCTATTCGGAAAGTCTCGAAAACCGGGACCAAGCCCTAAAACCAGGTCCCGGAAATTCTCCTTCCCCACCAACACCTTGCCGGCCGAAGGTCCCGGCCCTTTAATCTTGCCATCCACCTCGCCCCCAAAACCGACCCCAAAGTCAGGATCCCAAAGCCGATGAAGCTTCCGGATAACGAGGGCGACGCGATGTTGCTGGTCGAAGCCCTGGCGGCGTTGCGTGAGCTGACGACCCACGCCCAGGACGCCTTCGACCAGGCTGTCGCCGATGAGGGCGGCGTCGACACCTGGCAGAGCGACGCCTTCGCCGCCTCGATCAAACGGGCCGAGGCCGTGATCGCCTGGGCGCAGACGGCGAGCGCCTGATCGACCTGGAAGCGACGACGTCATCGTCCGTCACCGGGCGGCACTTCGGCTCCGGCCGGCGCCACGAAGAGCGGCGCGGAACGCCAATCGTGGATCGGCTGCGCCGGCCTATCGGACGAGGTCGCGAGGCGGCGAAGGATGCGGGCCACGTAGTCGACCGTCTCGACCGGCAGCGCGCGCCCCGTGGCCAGATGATCCGCGTATCGCTGAGGACCTGCATTATAGGCCGCCAGACCGCCATCGGCGCCGAACCGGTCCTGCAGCCGACGCAGGTAGAAGGCGCCGGCCAGTATGTTGTCGCGCACGTCGAACGGATCGGACCCGAGCGCGAGCTGGTCGCGGATTTCGCGCCAAGTCGCGGGCATCAGCTGCATAAGGCCGATCGCACCCTTGGCAGAGACTGCGCGTGGATCGCCCCCGCTCTCGGCCGCGATCACCGCCAGCAGCCGCGCCCGAGGAACATCAAACCGCCCGACCGCCTCATCGACCGCCGCCTCGAAGTCCCCCTGCCGCTCCACAACGACGGCGGCGATGGCGCGGTCACCGGTCCAGGCCGGGGCCATGCACAGCAACCCCAAGACCAGCACGGACGCGCACTTCGCGCGCGACGTTCTTGCCGGCGTCCCGGTGATCGACAGCTTGCGCCCGTGCTCGCCGCCGTCGAGGGAAGCGCGCCTGGCGCGCCGACCTGACGGTCGCCCTCGACCGCGGCTGCGCGCGGTCGCCGACGCGGTCTTGGCCGGGACGAGGAAAGGCCAGGCAAACCGACCGAACAAGGAAAGGATCTGGCGCGCCATGTCAGGACGTCCAGGTCCACAACACCCGCACGGGGCCGACGATGTCCGTCTGCCGCAGCGGCCCGAAGTAGCGGCCGTCCAGGCTCGCCGGCGCGGCCGCGTTCAGCAGGAAGACTTCGCCGGGCCGCAGCGTCCGACACCCCGACCACGGCGCTAGCGACCGTCCCCAGTGGTCCCGTCGTCGCGCCGAGGCCATGACCTTGCCGCCGACCAGGATCCGGCCGTCGACTGCGCAAACCGACGTTCCCGCCGTCGCCACCAGCACCTTCATCAGGGGGATGTTGCGCGGGAGATAGCCGCGCCGGGCCATCCATTCCGCGAGCACGGGCGGCGGCCGGACCACGACCAGATCGCCGACGACGGGCGCGCGCGTCTCCAGCCAGTAAAAGCCGATCGGCGCGCTGGCCGTGGTGTTGAACACCAAGCGCTTGTCGATCTGCAGCACGGTGGGCGCGGCGAGCGCCACGGCGCCAGCGCAGCCAAGACCCAAGACGAGGGCGCGATGCCGGCTCATCGGCCGAGCCTCCGCCGCAGCATCCAGGCGCGATGCCGGGCCCGATCGTAGGGACGTGGCGGCAAGCCGACGGCCAGGCGGGCGCCGACATGCCGCCAGTGGTCCGGCGCGACCTCTTCCAGTCGAAACCCGCCGCGCTCAATCGCATCGATCGCGTCGAGCACTGCCCGCACCCGTGACCACCCGGAGATGCGCAGCAGGATCTCCGCGCCCGGTGCGACGTAAGGATGGGTGGTGAAGGCCTGACCGGGGCCCACGGCGCGCAGCACGGTGATGCGGGACTCGATCGTCCCGTATTCACCGGCTCGCCAGCGGACCAGGGCGAAGATCGCGCCGGACTTGAAGCCGACCAGGCGGCTGCGCCGGTCGACGATGCGTTCTTCGGCGGGCGTTCCAAAGCGGATCCACCGCTCGATCTGGCCCTCCAGCCAGAAGAGGTCGACCCAGGTCGACGCCGGGGTGGCCACGCTCATGGCTCGTCATCCCGGGGACGGAAAGCCGGCGAGATCGCCGCGCTTCGCTTGGCGGGCGGGATGACATCAGCGTCGGTGTCGCTGGTCGAGCGGCGCTCGCCGCGCTGGGCCCAGGCCTGCAAATCCCCCAGCGTATAGACAACGCGGCCGCCGATCTTGCGATAGACCGGCCCGGTTCCATACGAGCGATGCTTCTCAAGCGTGCGGTCCGAAAGGCCCAGAAAGCGCGCGGCCTCTGGTGTTCGAAGATGTCTGGGGGGCAGCGCGCGATCGTCGGTCGCCATGATCGTGTCCTCGGCGACGCCGGGGTACGGATGGCGTCGTTCGGACACGCTGGCGGGCGGGCGGCGCCCTCAGGGATGACGCAGATGGGGGGCGCCGATTTCGACACCCCCTCCGGATAGGGATCACAGGCCCTTGCGGAGCAGGTCCAGGTAGCCGCCGTTCATCAGCGCCCTCCCCGCTCGGACCAGGCGGATGGTGACGCCGCGCAGGGAGGCGGTGCGCCAGGCCTCGGCGTCGAGCCGATCGGGGCCGAACAGCTCGTCGGCGATGGACCTGTAGCTGCGTCCCTGCAGCGCGCCGTCCAGAGCAACCAGGCTGCGGGCCAGCCGGCCGCGCTGAGCGCTGTTCAGGCGCGAACCCGGCGATGGACGACCGCCGCTCAAGCGCTCCAACGCTTCGACAGCGCGCACCCGGACACCCATGTCGCCGTCATAGGCCAGCAGCACGGCCAGGGGTTCGTCGGCCCTCGCATCCCTGGGCAAGAGCAATTGAAGGTGCGCGTGAAGGCGGACATGGAGCCCATCATCGGCACGTCGGTAGACTCCAGCAGGCCATCGTCGTGGCCTGGCGCGAGCGGCCGATCCGCCGGTCACGGTCATCGGAACGACGATCCCCGGCGCCACGTCGCCGCGCCAGAAGACCTCGGCCTCGTCGGCCGGGAGATTGGGATCGGCGGCGAACCGCAGACCCCAGCGCGGATCGATTGTCTCGGCGTCGACATGGCGGGCACTGCGCCAGTCGTCCTGATAGTACGGGTTGCGGCGCAGGAACTCCCAGGCGAAGGCCGGCACGCTCAGATCAATCAGCCGCCGCCACCCGCCAACGACGCCTCCGCCGGGCGGCCGTCCAGCCGCCAAGGGAGCGCCGAGCGTGGCCATGACGGCATGGCGCCAGAACCCAGGTTGATACTCACAGCGTAGCCATTGAAGAATGGCCAGGCTTCAGCACAGTCGGCAGAGTTTATGGGAGAGTCGCGCGGCCGATGTGCTCAACATGCGCAAATGCTGCGTACGATAGCTAGGATGGCTGCACGCTAAGCCGCAGTGGCTAAGCGCTCTTCTTCTTTTCCAGGGCGACGCTGATCAAGCGCTCAATCCACTCAAGATCTTCGGATTGATGACCCGCGAGCAGCTCAACAATTCGAACCATAGGATCGCTTCGGCCACCTTTGGCCGAATGAGAACCGACGCCGAAGAGGTCACGCGCATCGATGCTCAGCGCTTCAGCAATCCGCTCGATCGTCGCGAAGCTAGGCGCGGATTTCCCGCGCTCAATCCGGCTGATGGTTTCCAGCGCATTGCCGGTCTTTTCACCAAGCTCGCCTTGGGTCAGGCCAGCCTTTTCGCGGTGGTACTTCACCATCGCCCCGACTTGCCGCCGCAACGTCGACATGAAACGCGCTCAACCCTCGACCAACTAGGCTGAACAATGTCGAGCAGCGCAGAACGGCCACAGAGGACGCTAAATGTCCAATTACGGATAAATTCGACTTTCCATGTCTAATGGTTTGCGAGATTCTGTGGGGCAATCTCCGGTTGGATCACCCCGTGGACGGATCTTCGCCTATCACCGCCGGCTCGTCGGAATTGACCGCCGCGCTCGACACCCTCTTCCGCCGTTACGACGCGTGGCTGCGCAGGCGGCTGCACAAGCGCTACGGCCCGGCGATCGCCGACGACGTCGCGCAGGAAACCTACTTGCGCGCGGCGCCGTATCAGGCCGAGCAGAAGATCCGCAGCCCCAAGGCGCTTCTGGCGCAGATCGCCGACAACCTGGCGCGCGATCAGCTGCGCCGGGCCCGCCGAGAGGTGAACCAGGGGACCGGTGAGGCCGCGATCGAACGCACCGTGCTCGACCCGCCGCAGGAGTGCGCGGTCACCTTAAAGGAGATCGTCCTTTCGCTCCCGCCCCAGTTGCGCGATGTTTTCGTCCTGAACCACCTTGAGGGTCTGACCTATCAGGAGATATCGCGGTTGCTGGGCATTCCGGTCACCACGGTTCATCATCGGATGCGCAAGGCCCTGGAGAAAACTTCGTCGGCGATGCGGGACTAGGCGACCATGATCGCAGAACGGCAGGAAGACCGCCGTGCCGAGCACGAGGCGGCCGACTGGTATGCGCGGCTCAACAAGACGCCGATCGAAACCGAGGAGCTTGAGGCGTTCTATGTCTGGCGCCGAGAGCCGCGGAACGACGCGGCCTACAAGCGCATGGAAGACATCGGCCGCGCCGTCCGAGACCTACGTGGCGACCCGGACATGGCCAAGGCCGCGCAAGCCGCGCTCGATCGCGGCGCCGACAAGCGGAGGCGCGAGAGACGTCGACGCGTCGTAGGCTTCTGGTCCCTCGGCGCGGCGACGGCGCTGGCATGCCTGGCCGGCGTGGTCGTGTTGCTGAAGACGCCCAAGACCTTCGGCACCGATGTCGGCCAGATGACCGTCGTGCGGCTCGATGACGGTTCGCGGCTGAGCCTGAACACCGACAGCCGCGTGCGCGTACGCTTCACCAAGGGCGAGCGCCGTGTCGAGCTGGTCCATGGCCAGGCCTTCTTCGAAGTGGCTCATGACACGTCCAGGCCGTTCCTGGTCTCGGCCGGCTCGGCCGAGGTGCGCGCGGTGGGCACGGAGTTCGACGTGCGCGTCGACGGTCCGGATGCAGTGCGCGTGGTGCTGGCCCATGGCCGCGTGGCCGTGCGCGACGACGCCGCCAAGTGGACCTTGGAGCCTGGACAGGGCCTCGCCCTGGGCGCGGACCCCAGGAAAGCGCGGCCGACCAGCGTGGACGTCGGCGCGGCGACCAGCTGGCGGGAAGGCCGCCTGATCTTCGAGGACGTGCCGCTGGTCGACGCGATCGCCGAGATCAACCGGTACAGCCATACAAAGCTCATCCTCGGCCCCGGCGCGCCCGCGACCCAACGCGTTACCGGCCGCTTCGAGACCGGCGACGTCGCCGACTTCGTGAAGGCCGTAAACCTGGCTTATGGCCTCCAGGCGTCGCCGGCCATCAGCGGGCGGATAATTATCGCCCCGTCCTCGACGCCGCATTGACCTCAAAAAATTGTCGCCAGCCAACTACCAAGCCACGCGCCCTCGGTCGTCTCCCCCCAAACGACCGGCGGCACGAGCGCGTCAACAGGTGACGACGCCCGCCGGATTTGGGGGGAGTCGTATGCGACAGTTGGGTGCGAGTTTGTTGCTTGGGTCGGCTTTGTCGGTGCTCGTCGTAACGGCGGCGTCAGCACAGGCGGCGGCGCCGCCAGTTCAGGAAGTGGTCGTATCGGTCGATACGCCCGCTGGCGCGCTCAGCCGCGCGCTCATCACCCTGGCCGACCAGGCGAAGGTCAAGATCTTCTTCCCCGCCGAGCTGGTCGCGGGTCGGACCGTGCCAGCCTTGAAGGGCCGCTTCACGACGCGGCAAGCGTTGGACAAGCTGCTGCGCGGCGCCGATCTCACCGTCCAGTCGGCGGGTCCAGGCGTGCTCGTGCTGCAACGCGCCGCCCATGACGCACCTGTGACGCCGACCTCGGCGGTTCGACCGCAGAGTCAGGCCGGCCAGGAGACCGCGCCCGCACCGCTGACGTCGCAGCGGGCGGTCGCCGAGACCGAGACGACCCAGGTGTCGGAGATCGTCGTCGGCAGCCACATCCGGGGCGTCAAGGATGGTCCCTCTCCGGTCGTCGTCCTCAGCCGCGATGAACTCGACCGGGCCGGCTACGCGACCGTGGCCGACGCGTTGAACGCCCAGCCGCAGGCCTTCGGCGGCGCCACCAGCGACGACACCGGCAGCACGGGCGCGGACCCAACCACCACGAACGGCAGCAAGGCCACCGGCATCAACCTGCGCGGCCTGGGCGCGGACGCCACGCTGGTGCTGATCAACGGCCGACGCATGGCCGGTGCTGGCCTGATGGGCGACTTCGCCGACGTCTCGGCCATCCCGATGGCGGCGGTGGCGCGGATCGAAGTCCTGCTGGACGGCGCCTCGGCGCTGTACGGCTCCGACGCCGTCGGCGGCGTGGTCAATGTCGTGCTGCGCGACCGCTTCGAAGGCGCGGAGACGCGGCTGCGTATCGGCGGGTCGACGCGCGGCGACCTGGGTCAGCGCCAGATCGCCCAGACCTATGGCCACGACTGGAGCACCGGTTCGTTGCTGCTGTCGGCCGAATACCAGCGTCGCGACATGCTGGCCGGCTCGCGCCGAAGCTTCACGGCCAACGCCGACCTGCGCGCGTTGGGCGGAACGGACCATCGCACCTACTACGGCGGCACCATCCTCACGATCGACCCGGTCAGCTTCTCGCTCGTGCCGACCTACGCCATTCCAGCCGGTCAGGCCGGCGTGGCGCTGAAGCCGTCGGACTTCGTGGCCGGCACCCAGAACATGCTCAACTACCGCCAGCCGATGACGCTGTTGCCGACCCAGGAACGGGGCAGCCTCTACATCGCGCTGAACCAGGAGATCGGCTCTCGCATCACCCTGACGGCTGACGCCCGCTATAGCGACCGGCGCTACACCGCCTTCGGCGTCGGCTCGCAGACCGCCCTGACAGTGACGCGCGCCAATCCCTACTTCGTGACGCCGACGGGCGCGAACTCGCACTACATCGCCTATTCGTTCGCCAACGAGGCCGGCGGCCTGAAGTCGACGGGCGACGTCCAGAGCCGGGGCCTGTCGATCGGCGCCAAGATCGACCTGCCAGCGCAGTGGCGGCTCGACACCTATGCGCTGCACGCCGAAGAGCTGGCGCTCACCCGGTCGACCAATGAACTCAACACCGCGTACCTGAATGAGGCCTTGGGCAACACAGCCGACAATCCGGCCACGGCCTACAAGGCCAGCGTCGATGGTTACTTCAATCCCTTCATCGGCGCGGGGCGCAACACCCAGTCCGTCCTCGACTTCATCATGTCCGGCTTTGAAGAGCGCCGCACGGTCGGACGGCTGGAAACCGCCAGCGCGACGGCCGATGGCCCGCTCTGGCAGTTGCCGGCCGGCGCCGTGCGGCTGGCGCTCGGCGCCCAGCTGCGAACCGAGACCCTGAAGACGATCGGCATCAACGTGACCAACGGTGTGGCTCCGCTGACCGGTTTCTCGCGCTACGGGGACCGCACGGTCAGCGCCCTTTTCGCCGAGGCGCGAGTTCCGCTGTTCGGCGAGAGCTTCCATCGTCCGGGCCTGGAGCGCCTGGACCTCTCCGCCGCCGTGCGTCGCGAACACTACGAGGGCGGTGAAACCAGTACGGTGCCGAAGCTGGGCCTGGTCTGGGGTCCCACGCGCGCGCTGAACATCAAGGCGACCTACGGAAAGTCGTTCCGTGCGCCGTCGCTGGGCGAACTGACCGATCCGCAACGCGTCACGCCGGTCAACGTCGCGGCCGGCAATGGGACGACCCTGCTCACCCTGCTGAAGTACGGCGGCAATCCCGACCTGCTGCCCGAGCGGGCGACCTCGTGGACCAGCGGGATCGAGTACGCCTCGCCCGATCATCCCGAGCTGCGCCTGTCGGCCACCTATTTCGACACCAACTTCAAGCAACGGATCGGCCAGCCGGCGATCGCCAATCTCTCCACCGTCCTGACCGCGCCGGACCTGTCGCCGTTCCGCCAATACATCGACCCGATCAACAATCCGGCCGATCTGGCGCTGATCAAGAGCCTGCTGACCTTGGGCAGCGTTTCGGTCCAGGGGCTCTATCCAGCCGCGGCCTATCGGGCCATCGCCGACGCGCGGTACGTCAATACCGGCGCGTTCCGCGTGCGCGGCGTGGACTTCAACGGTACCTGGGGCACAACGGCCTTCGGCAATCCGTTGACCGTGACTGGGAGCGTCTCGTGGCTCCTCTCCTACCAGCGCAAGACCACGCAAGCCGCGCAGGCCGTCGAGCTGGCCGGCACGGCCGAATACCCCGCCGACCTTCGCGGCCGGCTGGGCGCCACCTGGACGCACGGGGCGTGGGCCGCGACCGGGGCGGCCAACTATGTCAGCCGCCTCACCACCACCACGGGGGACCATGTCTCGGCGCAGACCACGTTCGACGCAACGCTGCAATGGACGCTTCCGGCCAAGGCTGGTGCGCTGAAGGGCGTGGTCGCGGCGGTGACCGTGCAGAACCTCTTCGACAAGGATCCGCCGTTCTACGACTCCCCCGTCGGCGTCGGCTACGACCCGGCCAACTATGAGCCGAACGGGCGCGTCGTGGCCCTGCAACTGACCAAGGCCTGGTAGGCCTCCCCACCCGTCTCCCCCTTCCAGGACACCTCACCATGCGAAACTTCGCAGGGATCGCGGCCGCCTGCGCGCTCGTCGCCAGCGTGGCCCAGGCCCATCCCTACACTGTCGAGCATCTGCTCTCCGTCGAAAGCCTTGGTCGCGTGGCGTTCTCGCCCGACGGCCGCTGGCTCGTCGTCGAGCGGATCGGCGGTTGGAAGACGGCGCCGGTCTTCGAGAACGACCTCTACAACAGCGCCATGACCAGCCGTCTTCTGGTCATGGACCTGAAGGGCGCCGAAGGGCTTCGGCCGCTGCTGGAACCGGATCCTGCGGGGGGAGACACCTTCGGCCCGTTCTCGCCCTCCAGCGAGCGGGTGATCGTCTATCGCTGGAAAGATCGGCGGCGCGAACTGGGCGTCGTTACCCTGGCGACGGGCGCGGTGGCGTGGTCGGGCGTCAGTGTCGAGCCCGACTACTTCAACGCCAACGCCCGCTGGCGCGGCGAGGAGGAGGTGATCGCCATCGCGCGTGATCCGGCGTCCTCGCCGTCTCTCAGCTACGGTTGGAACGCCCAGGTCAAGCTCAACGAGGCCTGGGCGGCCGCCCGGCGGGGCGCGTTCTCGGGCGCGGTGTTCGGCTCCGGCCGCTTCGAAGCGCTCAATCCCCCCTACCCGGCCAACGACCTCGTCGCGTTCTCGCCGACCACCGGCAAGGTGCGCGCCCTGGCGCACGGCCCATTCAATGGCCTGACGATCTCGCCGAACGGCGGGACGGCCGCCGTCATCAGCGAGGAGGAGCGCACGATCCTTCCGCCCGACGAGCCGGCGTCGACGGCCAATCCCAACCGTCGGCGTCGCCTGGCGCTGGTCGACCTGGCGACCGGTCGCCAGCAGACGACCTGTCCGGCTTGCGACCTCTATACGCGCCTGCCCTGGCGCTGGTCGCCCGACGGCAAGTCGCTGCTCGCGCTCGCCAGGACGGAGGGCGTGAGCCTGGGCAACTACCGCTACTGGCGGTTCAATGTCGCTGGCGCCGCCGAGCCACTCGCCAAGACGCTGCGTCCTGGTCAGATCACGTCCATGGGCGGCCTCGAAACCCAGCCCCTGGGCGACGTCGCCTGGCTGGGAGGCGATCCCCTGGTCCTGGCCCGCGATGGCGCTGGGCCACGCCTGGACTGGTGGCGGATCACCGCTCGGGGCCCGATTAACCTGACGGCCACGGGGCCGGCGCCACGCGGCCGCGCCCTGGCCAAGGACGACACTGGCGTGTTGTTCGGCACAGCCGACGGCCTGTTCCGGCTCAATGGCCACGGGACAACCCTGGCGGCCGGCGCGGGCGCCAAGCTCAGCATCAATCTCCCGCTCAAGGGAGAAGCGCCCGACGCGGTCCTGGCCTCGTTCTCGTCGAGCGGACGCATCGTGTCCGTCAGCGGTGATGATGGTCTTGGCGCCACGATCGAGGACGGCACGGACGCTCTGGCCATTGACCCGCGCGGCGGCTGGGCGGTCGTGGCCCGCCGCCACGACAACGGCGTCACCGATCTCAGCCTACGCGGTCCGCGTGGCTCCGATCGCCCGTTGCTGACCCTCAATCCGTGGCTGGCGCAGGTGGCGACACGCCCACCGATCCCCATCCATCACACCGGGCTGCGGGGCGAGACCCTGACCAGCTGGCTCTACCTGCCACCCGATCACAAGCCGAGCGACCATCGCCGGCTGATCGTCTCGCCCTATCCCGGTGACGTCTACTCCGCACCGCCCTCAGACCGCCGCCCGGACTCCACACGGCTTGACACCTCGACGCCGGTGCTGGTCGGGGCCGGTTACGCGGTGCTCGTGCCCAGCCTGCCGATGCCGATGGACCAAGAGCCCGCGCCGGGCCTGGCTCAGGCGATCCTGGCCGCGGTGGACGCGGCCGGCGCGCAGCAGCCTGGTCTGGCGGCGGACCGGCCCGCCATCTGGAACAGCAGTTTCGGGGGCTGGGCCGGGCTGATGGCCGCCACCCAATCCAAGCGCTTTTCAGCGATCGTCGCCGCCGCGCCGCTCACCGATTTCGTGGCGATCCATGGTGAGCAGAACCTGGCCGCCATCGCCGATCCCGCCGTGTCGTTCTCGGCTCCAGCATCCCAGGCCTATACCGAAACCGGGCAAGCCCGCATCAATGGGCTGCCCTGGACCGCGCTGGACCGATACATCCGCAACAGCCCCCGCTACCAGACCGACAAGATCACCGCGCCCGTGCTGATCCTCTACGGCGATCTGGACTTCAATCCGATCCAGGCCATGGCGGTGTTCACCAGCCTGCGCCGCCAGGGCAAGGACGCCGAGCTGGTGATCTATCGCGGCGAAAGCCACATCATCCTGGGCCCGGACAATGTGCGGGACGTCTACAGGCGGGCCTTCTCTTTTCTGGCGACGGCGATGGGCTCAGCGCCCGAGGCCTCGCGCGCTGCGGAAATCCTGCCCTCCCAGTGACGCAGCCAGGTCTCAACGGTGGCGGCCGCCAGGATATCGACCGTGGAGTCTTGCCAGATCATCGCGTCGGGCGACAGGGCGGCATCGACGGCGGCGCGGTCCAGCAGCCCTTCGGCCACGAGCCGGCCGCCCAGGAGCAACGGCCGGAAGAAGTCGATACTGGCGGCCAGCTTGCGCCCGAGGAAGACGCTGATGTCGCCCTTCGAACGCCGCTCGACGATGTTGGCCGGCAGGCGATCGGCGAAAACGGATCTCGCCAAGCTGCGGTCCATTTCGCCCGAACAGAGGATGGGAGCCGGGATGGACAGACAGAGTTCGATGACCGGCTGGCTGAGCAGAGGATGGGCCAAACGCGCGACCTCGGCGCGGCGGGTAGCGCCCATCAAGATCAGACCCATGACCAGGCCGTGGACCTGCGCCTGCTTGGCCGGCGGCACGCCGCGCAGATCGGCGATCCACGGGTGTACAGCCGGGTTCGGCTTGACCGCGACCAGTCGCGGCCGCTCGACCGCATCGCGGGTCCAGCGGCTGGCCCGCGTGGTGATCGCTTCCCAGGCCAGGCTCCAGATGGAGCGTCTGACCCGCCGGGCGACGTCTGCCAGGGCGGCGATGCGAGAGCCCGCGCACGGCCGTCCCGCCAGAAGCTCGCGCGCCAAGGCCGCGGCGCCCACCTGCAGGAAGACGACGTCGCCGCCATGACCCGTGAAGAGCACGTCGGCCTCGGCGTCCTTGAGCGCCGTGCATAGACCGTCATCATAGCCGGGGTCGGCGGCATTGAAGTTTGGGCGCAACGACTGGGAGCTGACCTCGAAGGCCGACGCGTCCAGCGGCGTCACCTTCCGTGAGACGGTGCTGAGGGGCACGGCCAGGCGGTCAGCGGCGGCCTGGGCGTAGGCCCGCTCATCCGCCTCCGGCTGGGCGCGGTAGAAGTTTACCGCCCGGCTGGCCGGACGGCCCACCGCCGCCAGGGTCCCGGCGACGATCGCCGAGTCCAGTCCGCCGGATATCTCGCAGAGGATCCGCTCCGCCCCGGAGGCGTGGGCGGCGACACAGGCGTCGACGCAGGCCCGCAAGGTCGCCGGATCAGGTCCGCGCCGGCGCCCCGCGGCGCGGACCAGGCTGGCAGGGTCCCACAGGACGGTCTCTTCGGTCCCGCCCCGCCCCCAGCGGCAAGTTCCCGGCTCGACCGAGCGGACACCGACCAGGGGCGTCAGGCCCGCGCCGCGCGCGGGCGAGGCCAGGACATCGCTGAGCCTGCGCCAGTCTATGGCCAGCTCTGGCGGCTCGGTTCCGAAAGGCATCTCCGAGCCGATGAAGGTGATGTCCTCGCGCCTCCAGAGGAACGCCTCCATGGCGCCGGACGGGTCGCGCAGCACCGTCGGCGATTTGGATCGATCGCGCGCCATCACCGCCACATAGCTTCCCCAGGCCCCCTCGATCAGGCCAGCGCACACGTCCTGGGGGTCGCCGTCGATCAGTCCGGCCAGCCCCGGCGCGGCGACCTCGCCGCGATCGGTGGCCGCGCGATCGAAGATCCGGCCGACGATCACGCCGCCTACGCCGGCTGCGCCGGTCAGGGGCGTGATCGTCGGCGGCGCGCCGCCTCTGACCAGGACCGCCAGGCAGAAGGCGCGGAGCTGAAGGATCCAGCCGTCCTCGACCAGCTCGTCCAAGATGCGCTCGGCCGCCTGGCTGGGCTGACCCGGCGCGTGGACGACAACCAGCCAGGCCATGTCAGCGCACCATGATCGGGTGGTAGGCGATCAGGCGTTCGGCCTCGTCGTCGAGGGCGACGTCGCCGGCCTGAAGCCAGCAGTGGGCTCGGAACGGCCAGGTGCGCACCCCGAACACCCAGTCCACGCGATGGCCAAGCGCTTGAAGGTAGCCGAGCAGAAATCCACTGCGGAAGAGGCACGCGCCGTCGATCGGCAACCACGGCGCCACGCGCCGGAAGACGGCGATGTCGTCGAGCAGGCCCGCGCTGGGCGAAGGGGCGATCGGGCCGACCGGAGGCAACAGCGCCTGGAAGGCCCTTGGCCGCGCCGCGCCCCACCAGCCGGCGGCCAGGGCGCGAAGGTGCCGGCGGGACGGTGCGCCACCCAGGCCTTCGACCAGCGCGCGGGCGGTGCGCCGCGGCGCCAGAGGCGGCGCTCGCCGATCATCAGCCGGCGTGAAGATCTGGGCGTCGGATCGCACCAGGCCCGCCGCGCACAGCCCCTCGACCAATGCCTCTTCCGTCGTCTCGATCTGGGCGCCGGCCAGGTTCATGACCGCGCCGATCGCCGGCAGGCAGAAATAGGCGTTGGCGGCGACGTCGAGAAAGACGGCGTCGTCATCGATCATGACGCCATGGACGTCGGCGGCGAGAGCAAGGCGCATGCTTGGGCTCACGAGGCGTATGCGCCGCCGGCCGAGCCGGCGGCGCAAGGGCTCAGATGGGGTCGTAATGGAAGATCATGTTCTCCTCGAGCAGCAGCGTTCCGCCACCCGAGCACGTCTTGCTGGAGGCCTGACCCAGGCGGATCAGGGTGAAGGTCTTGGGCATGATGAGATCCCTTCAGCGTTCGCCGCATCGTTGCGGCGGTCTCCATGGGACGGGCGGGATCTCGTATATTCAAATCTATATTTGACCCGCCGGAACCCACGGATAAGCGGCCGCCGCGCCAACGCGGCGGCCGCCGTCGTCAGCTCAGCCCTGGCCGTCGTAGCGGGTGGGCGAGCTGTCTTCCGGAACGATCGGCAGACCGCCGGCTTGGGTCAGAACCTTGGCGTCGCCGAGGCGCAGCAGTTGGATGGACATGGTCGTCTCCTTGAGGGTTCACCGCGGATCGCGGCGTCACCATGGGGCGTCGTTTTCTGAGTATATTCAAAGCTATATTCAAACTTCCGGAAGCAGCGCCGTTGCCAGGATTTCTCGAGCACGAGCGATGCGCCGGCTATAGTGGCCACGGATAGCGCGGGCGGCCTCGGCAGCGCCGGCCCGCAGGCCTTCAGCGATCCGCGCTCCGGCCAGGTCGTCGCCGCCGCAGATCCTCATCTCGGCGACCTTGAACGGCGCCAAGGCGCCCTGGGCGCGATCGAAGGCCTCGCCCAACACCGGACCGCCGGCCGTCACCAGGCGCTGCAGCAAGGACGCGGCGCCCTCACCATCACGCGTCGTCACCGAGGCCACCCGCGCGACCCCGGTCAGGGCCAAAACCCGGCAAAGATCGTAAAGTTCGGCCAGGCGCGCGGCGTCGTAGGTGGTGCCGGCGTAACCCGTGGCCGTGCGCTCGACGAGCCCCTCCCCGTTCAGCCGGGCCAGCACCTCGCGCACGGGCGTATGGCTGACGTCCAACTGCTTGGCCAGCGCGTTGATCGCCAGGGGACGGCCCTGCAGCGGCCCGGCCGCTTCCAGGCGCTGGCGCAGGGCGTCGAGAGTTCGGTCAAAGGGATCGCGGTCGCGGCCCACGCATGGCTCCTTGGCGAGCGGCGGAGTCTGAAAGGCCGGCCAGACCGCCGTCGAGCCTTCGACGCGGCCGGGCCCGCGCACCGCGCTTGAGTGGAACCTGAACTGTGTTTCGCGCGGCGTTTGGCGCTCATCATTCCGATTGACCGCGCAACACCCCCGCAAACGCCGCGCAAACCCCGCGATGATGGTTATCGCCAGGGCCACCAGCACGCGCATGGCGCGTCCCAGGAAAATCTAATCGTCTTAAGGCGGATTATAGTGTTGACGAGATTTGCAAGGCTAATGTGATCTAAGGTTGTCCGTTTGCGTGGAGCGTCGCATGTCTGGCTCGCCGACGGCGCCGCTGGCGCGCCAGGCCCAGGTTCTGTCCCAGACGCTCAAGCTGGTGCGTAACGAGCGGCGCTTGAAAGCCCGCGAGGTCGCCGACGGCATGGGCATCGCCCTGCGGACTTATCAGGATTTCGAGGCCGGGCGAGGCGACCTTGACCTCAACAAGATCCGCCTGTTCGCCAAGGCCACGCGCTCGGATCCGGTCGGCATCCTGCTGGCGGTGTTCTTCGCCATGCCGGAGATCGCCCTGCTGACCTTGGACAGCAAGTTGCCAATGACGTTCTGGATCACGCTGTGCGAACTTCGCGACGCGGTGGGCGAGCAGCTCAATATCGTACCGCCCGCCCTGCTCCTTGGCGGCATGCGTCGCATTACCGATGACATCAAGGACTGGTTGAACCGCCATGCGGCCAGTGCCGAAAGCTATCTCGACAAGGCCTGGGCGGATATCTATGCCGGCCCAGACAATGAGCCTGAGCCCGAACCCGACTAGGCGGGTGGCGGACTGGGTGTGGGCGCGGGCGGCGGGTCGCTCCGGCGAATCCAGACCAGCGGAAACGTACCGTCCTCGGCGGCCATCAGCCGCGCATTGATCGGCTCGGCCCAGGTCGGATCGTCGAGCTTGAGGCTGAGCAGCGCGCCAGAGACGTCGCTGAGTTTCCAGCCGACCCCGACCTCGTCGTCGCCGACCATCGCCAGGTAGTCCGGCGCCTTGCTGGAGAACTTGTCGGCCGGGACCAGCCGCAGGTCGACGGCGAGCGCCAGGGTGGCCAGCCGGCCGCTGAATCCGTCGCCCTCGCGACGGAAGTATCCGATCGTGCTCATGTTCGATGCTCTCACCCGCCAGGGGGGACGATGAGGCGGCGACCAGCGTGGCGTGGGGGGAGAACGCCAGGGGTCGGCCGCCGCCTCGGCCCGCCGCCGGCATGGCCCGGCGACGAGCTGCGGGAGTGCGAAGACGGCTCAGGCGGGGGTGGGAGCGTCTTGCATGTCATCCGCGAAAACCGTTGTCCGGCAAGCGTTTGCACGGCTCAAGCCGTCCAGGCCGCGCGTCGTACAAAGACAGGCTCTGTCGTAGAATCGGCGAATCCGTGAAGCTCGACCGCGCGGTGGGATCGACTCCTGCCGGGCAATATGTTCTCATATTGTTCTCATTTTGAAGGGCGAGCCAATGGACAGGGACGTTGAGATCGACGGCGTGGCGTTCATGAGCCTATGGCACCACGACGGGAAGATGGTGCGCGGCGCTGGGCTCTTCGCGCTCGCTCGCCGAGATGCCGACGGCGGCCATACGATCCTGCACAGCATTGAACTGGCCCAGGACATCAGCCGCGTGGCCACCGTGTCCCATCCACGTTGGGACTACGCCGTCAGCCAGGGCATGAACGAGATCCTGGTCCACCTGGCCGGCTCACAGCAGACGCCCGGCGAAACGGCCGCCGGCGTCGAGTGCCCGCCGATCCGCTGGGCCCTGCATCCGGACGACGCGGCAGAGGTCGAGCGCGAGATCGAGGATGCCCTGATCGCTCAGGTCGGCTGAAGAGCGGCATGCCCGACGACGTACTCCCTCCCCGCTTCAATCGCGCCGGGGGGCTCAACAGCTCCGAGCGGATCCTGGCGGAGCTGGCGGACCAGTCGTTCCTCAGCCTGTGGACCTATCCCAACCTCTACATGAAGCAGAACAGCGAGCTGACGGACCTGCTCGTTGTCTTCGGCGACCATGTGCTGATCTTCTCGGACAAGGCGGTGGCCTATCCCAAGAGCGACAAGCCCGACCTCGACTGGACGCGGTTCTATCGCCGGGCCGTCAGCGACTCGGCCAAGCAGATCAATCGGGCCGAGGGCTGGTTGAACCGCTTCCCCGACCAGATTTACCTCGACGCCCGCTGCCAGGAGCGCCTGCCGCTCGACCTGCCTCCGGCCTCTCGCCGCAAGGTCCACCGCATCTGTGTGACCCCGACGGCCGCCGAAGCGGCGTGGACCCGCGCCGGTCTGCCGGGTCTTCGGATTCGCCCATCCGTCGTTGGTGACGCCGAGGCGTTCACGATCGGCCAGGTCGCCGGATGCAAGGGCTGGGTCCACATCCTGGATGAGGTCAGCCTTCGAGACATCCTGCATGAACTATCAACGACGCCGGACTTCATTGCCTATCTCGACGCAAAGGAGCAGCTGATGTCGGACGGCGGCCTTGCCGAGGCGGCCACCGAAAGCGACCTGTTGGCCGCCTATGTGCTCAATGAGCGCAGCTTCCCGACTGAAGGCCGTCCGCTGACGGTGGCGTCCGGGGCTTGGGAAGGCCTGCAGGCTCATCCTCAGTACCAGGCAGGCCGCGCGCGCGACGAGATCGGCGGCGTCTGGGACTTCCTGATCGAGAAGGTCACCCAGTTGCACATCGACCGACAGCTGGTAGACGGCAACGACGTCAACACCTCGCAGTTTGAGCCGATGATGCGACTGATGGCCTCCGAGAGCCGGTTCAGCCGCCGGGTCCTGGCCAAGGCCATCATGGAACGCGCCGGCGATGCGATCGGCGGCAAGGTCAGCCGACTGCTTGCCTCACCAGGCCAGGCCGGCGTCTACTATGTCCTGATGATCGCCGACCACGATCCACGCCTCAGCTATGCGGCCTATCGCGAGCAGCGTCAGTACGAACTGGCCGGCCGCATCCAAGCCCTGCATGCAGCGCGCGCGGATTGCGAGATTGCGCTGGGCATCGCCATTGACGCCCCCAATGCCAGCGGCGCGGGGTCCGAGGACTTCATGTATGCCGACATGCGCGACTGGGACGCCGAGGACATGGCCCTGTCCAAGGCCGTCCAGGCCGAGTTCAACTACTTCAATTCGGAGAACACGCAGTTCAGCCAGCTAGTCGAGGACGAGTTCCCCGGTCTCTAGGCGGCCCCACGCTCGAACGGGCTATGGCCGCCCCGCCGATGGGCGGGGCGGCCGGCCGTCAGTCGTTGCGCGGCTGGGGGCGCGACCAGACCAGGGTGTGGACGCCTTCGATCTGGACCAGGGCGGCGTTGACCGCGTCGGCGAAGCCGATGTCGTCCAGCTTCAGCGAGATGTACTCGTTCTCGTCCTTGCTGATCTTCTTCCAGCCGGCGCCGAACTCGACCCCGCCAGCGAACACCCGATAGTCGGGGCCGCGTTCACCGGACTTCTCAACCGGGCGGATGGTCACGGACTTGACGTTGAGGCTCAGGGTGCGGATCGCGCCGCTGAACGAGCCGTTCGCATTGGCCGTGAAGGTGCCGAGGGTAGCCATTTTGGTCTCTCCGATCTTTCCGGGCCGCGCCGATCGCGGCCTCGATGGCGATCGTCCGGCTGGACCGAAGTCGTCCCCGCAGGGCGCCGCGCGCGGCGCTCCCGAAGCCTGGCGGAGGATCAAAGGCGGCAAGTTTCTTGTCTCGCGAGGAAGGGCGGCTCGCCGCCCGGGGAAGAAAGGCGCCGCTGTCGGTTGCGGAAGACGACCGGATCCAGCCAGATCAAGCCCTTGAGAGGCCGTGTCCGGCGTGGCCTGGAAGATCCTGCAGAGACCAGGATGGCGCCCGAAGGCGCTGAAGCGGTCATGCGGACGATTTGTTCGGCGGCGCGATCCGCGCCCAGCCTCGGCGTCAAGGCCGGCCATTCGCCTGGTCGGGAAGTCCGGTGAACGCGGCCCCGACGTCAGGGTGTTCGCCGGCCGGGTCAAGTTCGGGGCCGCTGGAAGAAGATCAGCAAGGTCGCGAACGCGGCCGTCTCATAAGCTGGACGGCGTCGGCGCCGACGCGGTCAACGCCGCCCTGGTTCAGATCGACGGTGTCCACACCCTGGTCTGGTCGCGCCCCCAGCCGCGCAACGACTGACCGACCGGTCGCTCTTTCCATCGGCGGAGCGGCCATCGCTCGTTCGAACGCGGGCCTTCAGGCACGACAGCACGGCCTTTCGACCAGGGCGACGCAGGCTATACCCGCGCCATGACCGCCTCTGCCCTTCTCGCCGCCAGCGTCATCGCTTGCACCGCGCCGACCGTCCACGATGGCGACACCCTTCGGTGCGGGGCCGATCGCATCCGCTTGTTCGGGGTCGATGCGCCGGAGGTGCGACGCGGCAAGACCGCGGCCGAGCCCCTGGCCTATGAGGCGCGCGACCTCTTGCAGAGCCTGACGCGCGGTCGCGTCGGCTGCCGGGTGGTCGCCGAGGATCGCTATGGCCGACACGTCGCGCGCTGCTGGTCGAGCGCCACGCCCGACATCAACGCGGCGATGATCCGCTCGGGCCTGGCCACCGAATGGCGCGCCTACAGCAAGGGCGCCTACGCCAAGGCCGAGGCCGAAGCGCGGGCGGCGGGTCGCGGGGCTTGGGCGCCGGGCGCCCAGCCGCGACGGGCGCGGTAGCGCCCCCTCCCATTGCGTAGGGCGCTCGACGTCCTGGTCTTGCGTCACCCCGCCAATGACATAGCGTTGCGATGTCAGACGGATGGGAGGACGCCCCGCCGATGTGTAACATTTACGAACTGAAGTTCGACCTGTTCGGTTGGGCCAAGGCGCACGAAGACCTGACGCGCCGCAATCTGACCCTGCCCGGCGGCGTGCCGTTCTCGGCGGCCAATATCGACCTGAACTATCCGCATTATCTCTACCCGAACTACCGGGCGCCGACGGTGCGCCTGGGACCGAACGGAGAGCACGAGGTTCACTTCGCGCGCTGGGGCATGCCCTCGTCGCGCGAGCGCATGAACGAGCTGGTCGATAAACGGATCGCCCGCCTCGAACAGCAGGGCAAGCCTTACGATTTCGATGCGCTGTTGAAGGTCGAGCCCGATCCCGGCGTGACCAATCTGCGCGACCTGAACAATCCGCACTGGGGGCGCTGGCAGGCGGTCGAGAACCGCTGCCTGGTGCCGATGACGGCGTTCAGCGAGCCCGACCAGGACTTGACCAAGTCCAAGATGCCGATCTGGTTCGCCCAGAACGACCACCCGTCGCTGGCCTACTTCGCGGGCGTGTGGACGCCACACGGCTGCGTCAAAACGATCAAGGCCGGCTGGGAGGAGATGGAGGTCTACGGCTTCGTGACCACCAAGCCCAACGCCGTGGTCGCGCCGTATCACAAGAAGGCGATGCCGGTGTTCCTGCGCACGGCCGCCGACATAGAGACCTGGCTGACAGCACCGTGGAAGGACGCGCGTGCGCTCCAGGTCCCGTTACCCGACGAAGACCTGCAGGTGATCGACACCCCGCCCAAGCCCGTCCCCGAAGCGGCCTAAACGGGCGGCGCGCGCGCCTGCTGCAACGAAAAGCGGCCGATCCCAAAGGATCGGCCGCGCCAAGACATGAAACGATCAGGCGGGCGGCCCGGAGGCCGCCCGCCCTCAGACTATTCGGCCGCCGTCAGCATGGCCGCCACGTCGGCCTCGTCCTGGTCGGTCAGTTCGACCGGCTCGGACACCGCCTCGCTCAGAGCCGTGAGCGGCGGTTGGTCATCGGACTGCGCCTCGCCCAGAGCCGTGAGCAACACCTCGTCCTCGGACTCGGCCTCGCCAAGAGCCGCTTGCCCGACCCCGTCCTGGGCCGGGTCGGACAGGTCGCCCTCTCCGATCTGGTCGAGCGCACCCGACGCTTCGACAGCGCCCGACGGCTGATCGACGCCGACGGCCAGCGGGTTGCGCAGCAGCGGCGGCAACCACCGGGCGGCGACCAGCATCGGCTCGGCGATTTCGATCATCTGCTCCTTCTTGAGCTTGGCCATGCGCTCGGCGTCCTCGGGCTTGGAGGCCTGCGCCACCGCGCCCAGGATGTGGGCCTTGGTCACCGCATCGAGATAGCGGCGCCGGGTCGGGCTCCACCAGTCGCGCATGTCCAGGTCCAGGGCCGCCGCCAGCTGGTCGGCATGCAGCCAGACGCCGGGCCGGTTCTCCCAGTTATGCACCGCGTCCACCGTCTGGCTGAGGCAGTGGGCCAGCAGCGACAGGCGGCTGTCGCCGTCCATTTCCAGGATGAAGGCCCAGAACCGGGTCGGGTCCACGGGCATCTGCCGCGCCCAGGTCGCGTGGCGCTCGGCGTTGGCCAACCCGGCCCGGCTGTCCTCGATGCCGTCGCCGTCGTTGGACAGGGTGCGCGACCCCATCCGCACGTCCAGGCACGACGGGATCGGAGACCCCCGGCCAAACACCCGAAGGGCCAGGACGTGGACCAGCGCCACCAAGGCCATATCGGGGTTCTCGGCCAGGGCGCAGCGCAGGGCCGCGCTCCGGTGGGCGGTGAGATCGCCCTGGATGCGTGGCGACAGCGGCGCGCCGACATCGGGCGTGACGACCTCCTCGACCTCCTCCGGCTCGTCGCCATCGGTGTCGTCCTCGTCGGCGTCCTGCCCGACCTGACCGTCCAGGAAGTCGGCGTCGTCGACCGCCTCGTCTTCGACCTCGGGCTCGGGATCAGGCTGAAGCTCGTCCTCGGGGCGCACGTAGCCCCGCTCGATCCGGGCTTGGCCGTTGGCTTGCAGCCAGACGACGATCCCGGCGCGAGCCTTGTCGTCGGGATCGAAGCCGTAGTCTTCACCGAAAGCTTCAAGGGCCGCTTCGATCTCCTCGAAGCGCGCGGCGACTTCGGCAGGCGGCGGGTCGATGTCCGCCCACTGGTCCGTCAGTTCGCTCTCCTCGACGTGCAAGGCGTTGATCGCCTCGATGTCCTCGGGCGAGCGTTGGCGCATCCGCTCCCAGACGCGCGAACAGTCGATGGCGTCGGGAAGGTCCAGATAGGCCGCACTCCACTTCCAGCCCTCAGCGTCGCGCACCTCCCCGGCGATGGCCGCCAGCTTCTCGGCCACCAGCCGGTCCAGCAGGACGACGTCTTCCAGCCAGCCCTCACCGGCCTCGGTGAAGAGGTCACGCAGCACGGGCCCGCCCGCCGCCACATAGGCGTCCAGCCCCAAGAACACGGCCCTGCGCTCCTCGGCGGCGACTTTGGTGTCGGTCATTGCCCGGCGGATGGTGCGCGGCTCGCGCTGCCCGACCGGAAGCTGAGCGAACACCTGCATCTGCCGCTCGGGATCGGGATTGACCGCGAAGGCCACGACCTGCTCCAGGGTCAGGCCGCCCTCGCGGTAGATATCGAGCAGCGCCGGGGCGACGGCGCCCAGGCGCAGGTGACGACGGACCGTCTCAGGGCTGGGACCGAACCGGATGCTGATCTCCTCGGCGCTCCAGCCTTTGCGCTCGGCGAGGTCCTTGAACGCTTCGAACTGGTCAGCGGGGTGCATGGACTCGCGGCTGATGTTCTCGTCCAAGGAGACCTCGGACGGGTCGTTGACCGTATCGACCACGCAGCGCACCGGCACGGTCCGGGCCAGAACCTTGCGCTTGGCCAGCAGGCGCAGGGCTTGGCGGCGCCCCTCCCCGATGCTGACGAGATAGTAGCCCGTCTCCTGGCCGCCCTTGGTCTCGGGCTCGACCACGAGCGGTTGCAGCACGCCCTTGGCCTTGATCGAGGCGGCGCGCTCCTCGATTACTTCGGGCGGGTGGCCCACGCGCCGCACGTTCTTGGGCGAGGCCTTCAGGCGGTTGAGGGGGATGTCTCGCACTTCGCCTTGCTGGGCGACGGCGGCGGTCTGTGAGGTCGTCATTTTAGCCTCCTGGGCTGACGGGTTCGAGCGCAAAGGGCGCGCTCGAACCCGGCGCCTGTCGGCGAGACCGGGGGGCAAACGGAGGGGCGGCTTCGCGGGGACCCGGCTGCAGGGCGTTCCTGCCGACCTGCCCGATCGCCGCCGCACGCCCGAAGCTGGGCGGAAGCCGATCCGAAGTGCGCTAGGGGCAGAGCCCCAGCACGCCGGCCGGCCAGAAGGCCGGCCGTCAAGGAAGACGCGCTCGCCAGCGAGCGCGCCGATCACGAAGATGGATTAGTGAGTGGCCGGACCGTATCGGCGGCGCGTCTCGTCGATGGCAGGCGTATTCAGGTCAGACGGACGCCGCGGCGGATGTCGTCTCGTCCGACGCCGGCTCGGCGGCCTCTCGCCCGGCGGCGACCGCCCGCACGCCGTCACGGCCGAGCACTTCCCAGACCGCGTCGTCGCGCCACACTTCGATCGTGGCGGCGCTGGCGTGTTCTCGCAGAAGCTGGAGTGCGTGCTGGCGAACTCCAGACGGCTCAAGCTCCTGCACATCAACGTGCGTGGCCACCTGGTTTTCGGCGAGGCAGACGAAGGTGAAACTGACAGATGGGGCCATGGCCGAACCATAGCCGTTTGTCGGGCCGCGTAAGTCAGATTTCGACGGAACGTGGCCACGCATCCCGTGAACCCGCAGACGTCGGCGGCAGATGGCCGGCTTCGGCGGCGGTTGACGTCACTCTGGTTGACAATGTGCCGTCAACCACCACATTCTAGTGAACCGTCAACCCTTGCGTGGCATTGTTTCACCATGCCCAAGAAACCGCCCCCCGGTTCGGACGAGGAAGCAGAGGCAGCGCCGGCCGCGCCGCCTCCTGACAACTCGTGGACCGATGAAGCTGATCATGCGGAATCGTTGACGGAAGTCGCTGCGCGACATGGCGTCACGCCGGACGTCATTTTCGCGAGCGTGCTCAAGGCCTATGAGCAAACGCGAGACGCGCTCCAGGCGATATCTGTGATCTACACAACACCAGTGGACCTAGGCGGAGTGTCGGCCCTCGTTTCGAGGTACTTGGCTGACCCTGCTGTCGGGAATGCGATCAAGGCGATCGGCCTGCGCGACTCATTGTTGGCTGATCGCCTCAATAGCTACGCCCTGATTTCGGCTACGGTGTCCGCGCAAAACGGGCTCCTCTACCCTGGCGAAGCCAAGAACACCTTCGCCGCAGCCCATGACGCCGCCAGGGCTGTGCAGGCGATGGATGCGCCGCTTCGCCGGCTATCGATTTTCCAAAGCCGTGTGGAAAGTGCAGCCGTCCTGATGAGCTGCGCGTTCGCCGAAGCCGCGGTGACCGATTTCAAGACGGTGTCGCGCAAGGCGAGCCTGCGGCCAGCCAGCGCCGCTGATCTTTGGTATGCCCAGGTCGTGAACACCTCGCTGGACCGCTTCCGCGATGTACGCAACGCCCTGGTCCACGCCTGGACCCCCACGCCCGAGGCCGACGTTCTCGCCTCCGAAGCATTCCTGATCCTGGCGGACCTGACCTCCGCCAAGGAGAAGTTGGTGGAGATTCACGTCAGCGACCCGGCCAGGGCGCGGTCGGAACTCGTCCACCTGCTTGATCCAATCGCCGAGGAGATCGCGGTCACGGCGCGCTTGCTGGTGGCCGATGGCGCCGAGGAGGTTCCCAAGCCTCCGCCGCTGGACGACGTGCAAGCGGCGATCCTGGCCAAGGCCGGCGCGACCTGGTCGCTGAGCGACGCGGCCGACGCCTTGGGCATCTCGCGCCAGGCCCTGCACAAGCGCGTTATCAAGGGCACGGTGCTGGGCGTGATGCGCGGCCGGTCCCTGGCTATCCCGTGCTGCCAGTTCGAACAGTTCGGCGTGAAGTCCAAGACGGTGACGGGCCTTGGCCGGATCATCGCACTGTTCCGCCAGGCGCAGGCCGGCGACTGGTCGGCGCTGCAGTTCCTCGTCGAACCGGATCCCAACCTCGTGGGCACTCCGATCGCGGCGTTGCGCGCCGGCAAAGCCAAGGCGGTCGAAAGCGCGGCACGGGCCTATCTCTCGCTCGATGAGGGCTAGAGATGGCCGGGGGCGGTTTTGAATTCAACGGCAAGCTTTTGTCGGAGGTCCTGCCGCCCGGCGAAACCCTCATCCGCATCCACCAGAGCGACCGCAGCCCGCTCTGGTTTGGGCCAGCGCCAGGTGTCGCGCCCGGCGGCCGGTTTGAGGCGCCCGACGGTCAGTACCGCACGCTCTATGCGGCGTTCGACCTGACGGGCGCCTTCGTCGAGACCGTCCTGCATCGCCCTGCAGGCCGCATCGTTCGCCGGGCGTATCTCGAAGCCCGATCGTTTTCGACCTTCCACTCACGCCGCCCGCTCACCTTGGCGAAGCTGCACGGTCCTGGCCTTCTGCACCACCAGGCCCCGCCCGCGATCAGCGCCGGGCTCGACTATCCCACCAGCCGCGCTTTCGCCTTGGCGCTGTTCGAGCAATTCCCCCAGGTCGATGGCCTCGCCTATCGCTCGAGCCACAACGACGACGAGCGGTGCGTGGCGCTATTCGACAGGGTGGCGCTGGACGATCTGGAGATCGAGCAGACGACCAAACTCAGCGATGCTCCCGACCTGGTCGACGCCATCATGGCCAAGCACGGGGCCGCCTATGACACCAGCGCCCCCATTCCGTCGCTGAAGACCCTGCTGGAGGGCGAGCGCGACTACCGGTCCGAGGCCTTGTTCTGAGCCATGACAAAAAAGAACACCCTTACCATCTCGCGCACTGTCATCCGGCGCTACACGACGATCTCGGCGACTTTGGACATTCTTCGTCGAGGGGCCCTCCCCCTGCTGAACCCGGAATCCTGGGATGACCGCAACGACAGCTACTTCATGGCCCGGTACAAGGAGGCCAAGAAGCTGAACGGCCTCTACGCCCTGTGTACGGCCCGTTGCAGCGAGACCTACCACCATTGGCGCGTTTATACCGGCGGCGCCGACGGCGCCTGCCTGGAGCTGCGCCGCAAGCCTCTCGAAGCCGCGCTCCGTGACATTCCCGAAGTCACCTGTGGCGAAGTGGAATACCTGATCCTGGACAAGGTCGAGGAGCTGACGTCCGCCGACGTGGAGCGCCTCCCCTTCGTCAAGCGCTTCGGTTTCACCGCCGAGGATGAGTACCGGATCATCCTGGCGTCGAACGAACCCCAGGCCGCGGCTCGCAGCATCCAGCTGCCTGTTGAGCTGATCGGCCGGATCTACCTGAATCCCTGGCTGCCCAAGTCGATCGCCGAAAGCGTCATCGAGACGATCAAGGCCATTCCGGGCTGCGAAAACCTCAGCGTCCAGCGGTCTCACCTGATCGACAGCGCGCGCTGGAAGGAGGCCGGCGACCTGGTGACAGGCCGGAAGGTGGCGAAGGCCAAGACACCGTTGAAGCTGACGGTTCCTGTGCCAGACAAGCCGAAGACGTCGGCCAAGAAGCCGGTCAAATCGCCCAGGAAGACGCTCGTCCGCAGGTCCGCCAAGACCGCTTAACGGCGAAGTTGTTGACCTTCGCGCCGCCGCCAAAGCGGCGGCGCGCGGCGCCAAGCGCCACCATTCCAGGCTTGAGCTCTAAGAGCGACGGCGCCTTCTCGCCCTCCTGCGCCGCCGCCAAGGCCTTGCCCTCATCGGCTCCAGAACACATGTACTTGGCCGCCGACCTCGACCGTGAACACCTCTCCGTTCAGGCGCGCGTCGCGGGCCATGGCTTCGTAATCGATATAGAGGCGCAGGTTCTCCGGAATGGCCGTGCTCTCTTCGGTCATCTCCTGGAAGCAGTCGGGCAGGCTGGCGAAGGCTCCGTGATACTGGTCGTCCAGCGCGGCGCCTGCGGCGTCGAGGTCCCCGCCCAACTCGGCGAGCACCAAAGCCCCCAATTCGCCTCGCTCGCGCAGGAAGGCGGCGATCTCGACCACCCGCGCGATACCGGCGTACTCGGCGATCTCCACGCCACCGAAGCCCTCGTAGTCGTGGATCGCGAACTCCTCGGCCATCGGCACGGGAGAAGCCGCCATCATGGCGCGGATTTCAGACCACACCGCGTCGGCATCGTCCCCGACCTCGATCCAGGCGCCGTGCAGCACACCGTTGTTGTAGGCGGCCAGACAGGCCACGTAGATGCGGGGCTCAAGATCATCAGCGGCTTGTCCCATCGTCCTCATCCTCAAGGCAGGGGTTCGACATCGAACCCTTGCCCCTCGGCGAGAGCGGGGGTGAAGCGGAGCGGCCGGCTTCGCGGGGACCCGGCTGCAGGACGGCCAAGGGCCGTTCGAAGCTGGGCGGAAGCCGGTCCGAAGCGCGCTGGGGGCGGAGCCCTAAGCACGCGACCGCGCAGGCGGTCGCCATCAAGACGTCGGTTTCACGCCTATCGCGACCACCGTCAGGGGCGTTTTGGCGCCAACCCCTTCCCACCCCATCCCGTGAGCACCACGAGTACCCGGAGCACGGTTGAGGACCGTGAGCACAGCGAGCACAGCAATAAGCAACTCAACTTATTGATTTTACTTAATTATTCCCACCTCCGCGGCAGCAGACTTCACAACCCGATGCTTAAGTTGCAACATATCCCTCAAACTCAGATTTCGAGCTGTATTGTTGACGCAATCTGAGGGTCGGCGAGTTTATATCTAAGTTTTTGATTTTACTGAACTTTCTATTTAGATTGAATTCAGTTCGGAGATCGGAGTGCCCCTTCCATAAGGGCGCGAAGCCTTCGGATCCTTGAGGCGGCTTCCACCCCCGCTTCACCCGGTGCGGGCGTCCAACCCCGCACCGGTTCCATCTCGAAGAAAGGGGCGGCGTCCAAACCCGCCCCTGCCCTAACCCGGAGATCCTTATGCCAAGCGTCCGAGAAGCCAACGCGATCGCCACCAAGCAGCTGGCCCTGCGTGAGAACCTGTGGCCGGGCCATGCACCGTTCCTTTGGAACCGGAAGATCAACAAGGGCTTCGCGACCATCCCAAAGACCCTGCCGCTGATCCTGAAGATCATGGACGAGATGACAAAAGGCGCGCCGGTCTCGGCCACCTATCTCACACTCTGGTGCCACACCTGGGACAACGCCTACGCGCCGATCGCCAAGCCGATCGAGATGGCCCTGGCGTCCGGCTTCAGTGGCCAGCGTGGGGAACACACGTGGATCGGCCGGATGAAGAAGCTCCAGGAGCTGCACTTCATCGACATCAAGGCGGGTAAGTCCGGGGCGATGAGCCACGCGATCGTCTGGAACCCGCACATCATCCTTCGCTACCATCACGACGTGGCCAAGACGCCTGGCCTGACCGAGGCGTCATGGACGAGCCTCATCGAGCGGGCGATGGACCTGGGCGCAAACGATATGCTGCTGCAGTTCCCCCCCGACACCAAGCCGATGCCCGAAGGCCCGATCCCCTATCTGGTCGCCAAACAGGCCGAAGCGGTCGCCGCTCAGGCTGCCGCACAGGCGGCGGCGAATGCAGCGGCCCTGGCCGCGGCTCAGTTGGCGGCGCAGACGCCAGCTGCGGCAACGCCCGCTCCCACAGCCCCAGACGCGCCGACGGCGCCGCCGCCGCCGCCTCAGCCGGCGACACCGACCACGGACCTGCCCACCTAGCACTAGGCCCGCTGGCCGGCGGCAATGGTCGGCCTAGTCGACCTTCCACATCCGAGGGTCGTCAATCCCGAACAGCCGAAGGAACGCCGCCCACAAGGGTTCGAGACTGTCGTTGGCCAGCGTGTCGTCCAGCACCTCGCCCAGATAGGCGACGTTCTGGAAAGCGGGTCCGGCATAGTAGCCATCACCGCCGATCAGGACGAAGTCGCGCACGCCCAGAACCGTCGCCATCAGGGTCCAGGGCCCTTCGACGCCATGATCCCTCAATCGCGTAAGGCCGTGACGCACGCTCCCGAAAAGCGCGTCCCGAAAGTATTTCGGCCAGACACGCCCCTGCCCGTCCCTCGTGCCGCCGATGATCGTCGCCACATCGATATAACCCCGGCGGTGATTGATGGCCCAGCCGGGCGTGGACTTGCTGGTGCGGTCGATCGGACAGAAGGCGATGACGCCATCCAGTCCGACCGCCGCGTCGTAGCCACCGCCCCGTAGCGGCGGAAGAAGCGCGTTTTCCCGCGTTACCGGCAGATCGCGCTGCTCGCGCAGGGTGGACAGCGGCGCCAGTGTCAGGACCAGGGTCGGACCGTCTTCCAGGCGGCACGGCAGGTTCTCACCGGCGATGGCCTGCACCGCCGCCGCGTGCAGATCGCGCAGCTTGCGCGGCGTCTGGTCGGACGCCGCGAAGGCCAGACGCAGTTCTCCCGTGTCCATCTCGTACTTGCCCCGGCTGTTGCGTGCGTAGAACCGGCTCGTGCCCTTGAGCGTGACCCGATGGGGCGCGACGAGGCTGGCGCCGACCCGCGCGATCAGCGCCACTCTATCTTCGGCCAGCGGCGTGACGTGGAAGCGCACACGCGGGACGCGCGGATCGACGCCGTCGCGCACCAGGTTCTCCAGACGAAGAATTTCACCATCCAGCCCTTCGCTGGACAGACCCACAACCTCAGTCGCGACCCCATCGACGTCGCGCACGCCGTAAATCAGGTCGCCGCCATCGGTGTTGGCCAGAGCGGTGATGTCGGCCAGGAATTCCTTGGTGTCGGTGTCGCCGCGTCCCGGAAGCGTCAGCTTGTAATCCAATCGCCGACCTTCCGGTCGCCCGACTTCGACGAGACGCGTCAGGTCGGCGGCGTCGATGTCGTCCAGAGTCCTTTCGATCATCCGAGCCTCCCGCTTCTTCGAATCCGCCGGCGCTAACTCCGTCCGGCCACCGCCGACCGATCTTCGACGCCTCGCCTTCCCCGCCCCGCCTGCCGGTAGACCTCGCCGAACGCCGCGGCCAGCATCTCGGCCATCAGCCCCTCATCCACGCCTTGCAGACGCACCAGCGTCACGCCGGTGGTCCGCCGACGCCCCGGCTCGACCGTGACCGCGTCGCTCTGGGCGATGGCCTTGGCCTGGTCCTTTCGGCTGAGCTTGACCACCGCCCAGCCGGCGGCTGGCCAGCCTAGGGTGGCGAAGGCCTTGTCGCCGATGCGGAACTGGACGGCGTCGAGCACGGGCCGGACCTGGACGCCAGGCCCCAGGCGGCCGGCAAGATCGGTGAAGGCTTCAGGCGTCATAACGATCCTCGCACGGAGCGACGCCCTTCATGTCCATGAGTCGCGCCCCGGTCGCAAAGGTGACGGCGACCTACGTCAGGAACGGTCGGATGCCCCGCGCGAATGCTCAGACCTCGACGCCGAAAGCCTCGGCCAGACGCTGGGTCGCCAGGTCGCGGGCGCGCTGGCCGGGTTCGTCGCTGGGCAGCCCCAGGAACACCAATGGCCCTGGCCGAGCGATCCAGCTGTGGAGGGCGCGGCGCGAGGCGCCGGCCAGGGTCGCGCGAGCGAACAGCGCTTCGGAGATCGAAGACGGCTCGCCGTTGCCCCCAGTCTTGATCAGCAAGGGCGGGTCGTAACCAGGTCCCTCGCCCGCATCGAGCATGGCCATGAACCCGACTTCGTCCGGATCGGCCGCATGCAGTGGACTGGCGCCGGCGGCGGGATAGACGCGGCGCAGGGTGTCGAGCCGCGAGCCCGCCTCGCCCAGGAAGCGTCGCTGGAAGCGGCCGGGCTCGCCGAGTGGATTGACCGCGTCCGTGCCGCCCTGGCTGAACACACCCGAGCCCGCGCCATCCGACATCCCCGTCATGGCGATCAGCCGCGCCCGCTCCGTCGTCCACCAGTCGGCCGGCGGGGCGCCGTCGGTGACGGCCTGGTCCGGCGTATAGGCTTTCAGGACTGCGACCAGGCGCTGGAAGCGCCGCACCGGATGGAAGTCTTCCCAGTCCGCACCCAAGCCGGCGCCATCGTCGGGGATGGCCGGATTGAGGGCGAGGTCGCAGACCAGCAGGAAGAGTTCGAGGGCGCGCTGGTCATCGCCCCGCACGCCAGCGCGGAGGAACTGGGTGACGGCCTCGGTATAGAGGCTGTGCCGCTGATCCAGAAAGCGCGTCAGCGTCCAGGCCAGGGCTTGGCTGGCGAAGGCCGTGTAGCGCGCCTGCGGTAGCCGGTCCTTCTGGCGGGCGGTGAAGAGGTGCTGGACCACCATCGCCGCGCCCTCTTCGATATGGCGCACGGTCAGGCCATCGCGCGATCTGTCCAGGATCAGTTCCCCCGTCGGTCCCATGGCGCGGGTCGCGGGCATGAACCCATCGTCGGGCGCGTTGAAGACGCTGGCCAAGTCGTCACCGCAGGCGGCGTAGCGCAAGCCAAGGCCGACCAGGAACGCCGGCGGGATCGGCCCTAGCAGATCCTGGCCGCCGTCGACCAGGAAGTGCTCCAAGGCCACGCTGGCCCACCAGTGATCGAACAACGACTGCAACGTCGTGGAATAGCCGAGGCTGTGCTTGAGCTGGCCCTGGCGACTGCGTTCGGCCGGGGCCACGCCCGAGCGGCGGGCCGCGCGCAGCAAGTCCAGCTCGCGCGGCGTGGCCGTGGTCAGGATCGCCGAGGCCAGGTCGCCGGTCAGGACGCGGTTGCGGGCCAGGAACCGGCCGAAGGTCGAACCGATGGTTTGGACCCAGTGGGTCTGCTCGTGCATGCGCGCGGCGATGGCGACGAAGATGCCCAGCTCACCGGTCTCGACCAGGTCCCGCGCCGATCCGTCGAAGGCCTGGACCTCTTCGGGATAGGCCGACATGTCGACGAACAGGGTGTCGGGCCAGTAGCGCGCGCCGTGGGTGTCCTCGCGGCGCGGCTGCGGCTCGAACGGATCAGGCTTCGGGTTCTTCTTCCACGACCACACGTTGGGCCCCGAAGCGCTTGATGAGAGCCGCCGCGGCGGCCTTGAGGGCGTCATAGGCGGCGTTGCCGACCACCCCGCCAGCGACGGCGCCGGCGGTCCAGGTCACCAGGGCCGTCAGGGTCAGGGCCTCGCCCCGCTCGGCCGGCGCGAACGGATCCTGCGGCGCATCGCTGATGGCCAGTTCCGCCAGGGCGTCGGGACCAAGCTCTTCTTCCAGGACGCGGCGCACCTCATCCGTCGAAGCCAAAACCGTGATGTCCATGCGCCCCTCCTGGTCGCGCCGATAGTGGCGGGCCGACCTGGTCACGTCTACGGCTTCGGCGCGACGTCCTGCGCGCGCGCGTCAGCGAGCGCCCATGATGATGGAGACTGCAAGGAGACCGCGCAAAGCGCGTGTCGGGAAGCGGCGCCGAGGCGCCGGCGGCAGGCCAAAGCCTGCCCGCAGGGGCGCGCCCGCAGGAGCCGCGAGCGAAGGCGGCGCCCGCCAGGGCGCGCGGCGGGACCGAGCGCGCCCGCCGGTGGCTCACCTTATAGAGTCTGTAGCCCGTCCCCATTTTTGGCCGACCTGCCGTAGGGGAAACTTAGCCTTAAGCTCCCTCCTCCTAGAGCCAGGTCCATGTCCAAGGACCTGGAGACCTTCATCCGTGCGGCCCACGCCGCCGGGGTCGCGCGGCGGCTCGCCGAGCTGGCCCTGGAGATCGATGCGGTCATCGCCAGCTATCCGCGGTACGGCGGCGCCCGCTATCTGAACCGGCTAATCGAACAACGCCGCCGCATGGCCGCACCGGACCCGGCGCTGGTCGTCCACCTGACCGCCGAACTGTGCGCCCGCGACGCCCGTGTGCTGACCGCCCTGCTCCCGCTGTCCCGCGCCTGACCGCCGATCATCCGTGCCTGCGCAAGGTTACCGCCCTGGCCGATCAGCCTGCGGTCCGCAAGGTCGCCTAGCCGCCAATCCGGTCTCCGAAATCCGTGGACGGCCTGTGGACGTCGCCGACGGCTCGACCTGCGGACGATTGACGAAGCCGCTCGGCGAAACGAGAACATTTAGAGAACATTTAATTGCCATCGCCCGTCGCCTGCCCGGAACGCTCCCGGCCGGGATCGAGCCCCTGCGCCCGGATCACGCCATGCCGCACGCACCGCCCCCGAAACTTGAACGCATCCATCGCCAGGCCGTGGAGAAGCTGACGCGCCATACCTTCAACGATGTCATCGACGGCAAGAAGGTTCGCCGCACGCTGCACTTCACCTTTCCAGGCGGCCGCAAGACCCGCAGGTCCAGCGTCACCTTCCTCAATCCCGAACACGTGCCGCCGTTCGACGGCGACGAGGCTTGGTTCCTGGTCGAGCTGGTGATCGCCAAGCCCTGGCCCTACTGGCGCGCGGTGCGCCAGGTCGAGCCGCCCCGTGCCTGAGCCCAGCGACGCCGACCGCCGCAAGGCCGCCCAGATCGCCGCGCCGTTCGACAAGGCGCGTCTGGTCGACGCCCTGGAGCGCGGCTGGGAGATCACCTTCCGCTGCCAGTACTGTGGGTCGAGCAAGACCTGGCGGCGCGACGTCATTCTGGGCCGTGCCCGCAAGCTGCTGAACCTGACCATGCCGCAGGTCCAGGCCAAGGTGAGCTGCCCGCGCTGCCCGGGCCGGATGCCGGCGCTCTCGTTCTCGGGCCTGATGACGCCGGCCGATCCCGATCGAGCCAGATGGGCGCTGATCGAGACCTTGATCGATGCCGGCCTCAATCCGACCGACTATGGCTATGGCTGGCCAGGTCGCCGCTGACCATGGCCGCCATCTGGCCCATCCTGGCCCGCATCAAGTCGCCCCTGACCATCATCTGCCGACGCTGCGGCAACCGCGTGGTCTGGTCGCGCGAGAAAGCCGTGGCCAATCTCGGCGGTCACACCCAGCCCCACACGATCCGCGGAAAACTCCGCTGCAGCCGATGCGGCGCGCGGGGGCGCGAGGGCCAGATCGATGTCGACGCGGTCATTTGAACCGGCCAGGTGCGTCAAGGTCGAGCGCGGGCACGAGGGACAAAACCCTTGCGGGGCGAGGGGCGCTCGCGGTTCAACAGAAATATCCGCGCTCGGACGCAAGTTTTCCGTTTGACGCGTCTCAAGAACGGCACGACAAAACCTTCGGTCTTTCGTTTCCTTAAATGAAAGGCTGTGTCGATGACCTCCCAACAATCGAAAGACGACAAAGCGGCCCACGCCATTACGGTGCGTGCTTGGCCACCTGAAATCAGTGGGCAAGGCCTGGGGATCATTGGCGTATTCGCCGTTGTTGCTCTGGCCTTGTGGTTTTTCAAACCCGACATCACCACTGCGCTTCAGCACGTCATGACCAGGCCCGTAGCCGTCGATGCTCGGCCATAAGGCAAGCAGCGGCGATCTTGCCCCTGCTCCATTGGCTGCCACTTGGCTGTCTCGCTAGGATTCCGACATGGACCTGAAAACCATCATCGGCCTGCTCCTGGGCTCTTCCGTCATCGGCGGCGTGATTAGCGGCCTGATCGCTCAGGGCGCACCGTGGTGGCGCGAAAAGTTGGCGAACGACAAAGTCGCGGCCTTCTCCGCGCTGCGCTTGGCCCTGATGCTCGAAGAGTTCGCTGGCGACTGCGCAATCACTTACGGCGACTTCGATACCTACCGATCGTCACGTGGTGGCGCGGGAGCACTGCCCAGCGGCCTGCCCAAACTGCAGGACTATCTGGGAGATATCGCCTGGCAGGCCCTAGGCACGGCAATGGCCACCAAGGTTTTGCACTTCCGCGTCGCGCGGTCCGACGCCGGCCCCATGATCACCGCCGACGCCGAGTTCGCTGACCAGTGGGACCATTCTCAGCTCATCGCCGAAACCTCCGTGAAGCTTGGTCTTCAAGCCCTCGGTGTGGCGCAGACGCTCCGCAAAGAGCTGAAGCTCGTCCCCGCGCACGCCACGCCCGACCATTCGACCGAGGACTATCTGACCCGCTCCCTGACCAGAATCGCAGAGCGCAAGGCCAAGCAAGCCGCCGAGAGCCACGACGACCTCTAGATCGAGCGCTTCAACTCGTACTTCGTCAGAAACCGCTCCGACGCATAGTAGGCCTTCAGCCGCTGGGGATCGTTCTGGCCCGGATCCATCAGCCAGCGCGTATGCCAGGTCATGAACCAGAGCCAGTCGGCCTCGGGACCCAGCAGCGCGGGATCAGGTATAGGACCGTTCTCGTGTAGGCAGATGGGCACGGTCTCGCCCACGATCGTCTTCACCGCATGGAACATCGGGGCCAGCGCGCCATGGTCGTCGGCATAGATGTCGGCGCCGGCGACGTCGATCCGATCGCGGCCCGGGTGCCAGGCCGGATCGACATTCTGACCGGCCCAGCCGGCCACCCAGATCAGATTGTCCAGGCCACGCTGGCGGGTGAACGTGTCGTACATCAGCGCCCAGAGCGCCTTGAACGCCTGGGGGCCGTGCTTGCCCCACCAGAACCAGTCCCCGCTGAACTCGTGCAGCGGCCGCCAGAGAACCGGCACCCTTCGATCCCGCAGCACGGTCAGCAAGTCGGCTATCTGGGCGAGATCGCGATGTAGGGCGAGGTTCTGCGGCGACCCCGGTCGTAGGGCGGTGAGAAGGTCGAAGTCTTTCTTGGAATTTTCGTAGCCCGTGCCGATGTCGGGCGCACCCCAATGCCAGCAGAGGGTGACGATTCCGCCCGAGCGATGCCAGGCCGTGGCCCGCTCGTTGACCCCGACGTTCAGCCGCGGCTCGATGTAGTCCAGCCCCAGGATCGCCGGCAAACGCCCGGTCACCTTGTCGATGTAGTCCAACTCGACGCCGGGTTTGGCCACGCCTTCCTGCTGACCCGTCAGGGTCTTCCGACCGTAAAGCGACCATAGATAGGCGTAGAGCGCGCGCGCCTCGGCCGAGGCCTTGGGATTGCTGAGCCGACGTGGAGACACATCCGCCCAGCCGATGGCTGGCGTCGTCGCCAGCGCCAAGCCAGCCTTCAAGGACGCCCTTCGGCTGACCACTCCGTCCATTTCGACTTCCCCGCGCCGAAACGCCACGACCCAACACTCCCGCCAATGTCCGCCGATTGTACGCTTTCCTACGACGAGCCGCCGCCGAGCCTTGCCCGACAACGCCTTGCGGCGCGTCCATGGTTCATGACCCGCGCTCGACCGAAGGTGAACCCCGACGCCCTCGCCGACCTCTACGATTATTTGCCGACGCAACTACCAACACCAGCCCGCTCGTTCGTCCCACCTTCGCGCCGAGCGGCGATAGCGCCTTCGGTTTCGGACGACTGGCCCGAATTCGTGCCGATCACCGAGGCCGAGCTGCGGATCACCGAGGCGTATTTGGAGAAGGTGCTGGCCGAATTGCTCGGACCCCTGCCCTGATCCGCAGGGAAAATAGATGGCCAAGCGTAAGACACCTCCCCCACCCGCCGTGCCGAGCGCGGCGCTCTATCTCCGGGTCTCGACCGGCCGCCAGGCCGAGAGCGACCTTTCCATTCCCGACCAGGGGCGCCAGCTACGGGCCTATTGCCAGGCCAAGGGCTGGCCCGTCGCCGAGGAGTTCGTCGAGCCCGGCAACTCCGCCACGGACGATCGCCGGCCAGCGTTCCAGCAGATGATCGACGCGGCTTCGGCCAAGCCTCCGCCGTTCCAGGTCGTCCTTGTCCACTCGTTCTCGCGGTTCTTCCGCGACCAGTTCCTGTTCGAGTTCTACACCCGCAAGCTAGCCAAGAACGGGGTGCGCATCGTCTCGGTCACCCAGGAGGTCGGAGACGACCCCATGGGCGTGATGGTCCGGCAGATGATGAACCTCTTCGACGAGTACCAGTCACGGGAGAACGCCAAGCACACCTTGCGGGCGATGAAGGAGAACGCGCGCCAAGGATTCTGGAACGGATCCCATCCTCCGCTCGGCTATCGCGTGGTCGCCGCCGAACAGCGAGGCGAGCGGATTAAGAAGAAGCTGGAGATCGAGCCGATCGGGGCCGAGACGGTGCGGTTGATCTACCGACTAGCGCTGCATGGCGTCGACAACAGCGGCCCGATGGGCGTCAAGGCCATCGCGACTTACCTCAACGCCAACCATCACACCACGCGCGGAGGCGGTCGGTGGAGCAACGGCACGGTCCATTACACCCTGACACGCACCACCTACATCGGGGAGCACCCTTTCAATAGCCGTCACTACGCTAGCCAAGAACCCAAAGACGAATCTGAACACGTCATCATGGCCGTTCCGCCACTGGTCGACCGCGATACCTTCGACGCTGTCCAGCGGGCGATGTCGCTGCGCAATCCGGCCGCCATGGCGCCTCGCTTCGTAAACAGCCCTATCTTGCTCGGTGGAATCTGCTTTTGCGGCCTGTGCGGCGCGGCGATGACCCTGCGCACCGGCAAGAGCAGCGCTTATCGCTACTACACGTGCTGCACGAAGGCGCGGCAGGGCGTCAGCGGATGCGAAGGCATGAGCGTCCGCATGGATTTGCTGGATGCCTCCGTCATCGACCATTTGGAAAATCGGTTGCTCAATCCGGAGCGACTGGCGTCCATGATGGACAACATCATCGACCGCAGATCGGAGTGGATCGGGAAGCGCCACCGGCATGTCGCCGACTTGCGCAAGCGGGCGACCGAATCCGAGCAGCGGCTTCAGCGCCTCTACACCTCGATCGAAGAAGGCGTCGTGGACCCCAGTGATCCCTCGCTCAAGCAACGGATCACGCAACTTCGGTCATTGCGAGACAAGGCGGCTGGCGACGCCGAACGCGCAGCCAAGGCGATCGAAAACATTACGCCGGCTCTGACGCCGGAGCTGTTGCGCCGTTTCTCAGACGCTACGCGCGAAATGTTGCGGGCCGAGAACGGCGCCTATCGCCGCGACCTGATACGCGCCGTTGCGCAGAAGGTGGAATTGCTATCGCCACACGAAGCGAAGATATGCGGATCGAGAGTGGAATTGCTCAGAACGCTCGCCGTCAACAACGGCGTAGAATCGGCGGCTCTAGTCGTGCCGGGTTTTGTCCGGGAATGGCGCGCCCTGCTGGATTCGAACCAGCGACCGCTCGCTTAGAAGGCGAGTGCTCTATCCAGCTGAGCTAAGGGCGCGCGCTGTCCGGCCTGGTCCGCGGCGGCCCTAGTGGGTCCAGGGCTGCTTGCGGTTGGCGGCGAAGTTGTCGGCATAGGCCTTGATGATCCGCTTGGGAGTCTTCGGCTCGAAGAGCTGGAAGGCGATCTCGTGGCGCTGGGCGTAGGCCACCGCCTCGTCGCGGGTCTCGAAGGTCAGGCGGATCTGGCCGTTCATGTCGCTGGACGTGGTCCAGCCCATCAGGGGATCGGGCTTGCGGGCCGAGGCCGGCTCGAACTCCAGCACCCAGTCCTTGGTCTTGGCCTTGCCGGACTGCATGGCGTTCTTGGCGGGGCGATAGATGCGGGCCAGCATGGACCTCTCCCAGAATACCTTACCGATGGTCGGAGCGGCAGGATTTGAACCTGCGACATCCTGGTCCCAAACCAGGCGCGCTACCAGACTGCGCTACGCTCCGAAACATCGGCAGGCGCGTGCTCTACAGGGGTTCGAAGCGCGGATCAACGATCCGGACGCCGCAATTCACCCCTTCGGGAAGATTCGATGCAAAACCCGGTCGCCGGGCAGGATGCCCAGCTGCGCCGCGCGACCGCCGGCCAGCTCCAGAACGCCCAGAACCAGCCCCCCGGACGCCAGCGGCGTCTCGTCATGCGGCCGGGCGTTGCGGGCGATCGACAGGATCTTGCCGTTCGGCGCGATGTAGATGATGTCGAGCGGAATCAGGGTGTTCTTCATCCAGTAGGCCACGCGCTGGGGCTTGGCGTAGGTGAAGAGCATCCCGTGGTCGGGCGCCAGGCTCTTGCGGAACATCAGCCCCCGCTCCTGCTGGGCGCGGGTGGCGGCGATCTCGACCTGGAAGCGTTGGCGACCGCGCAGGGTGACGATTTCCACCGTCTCCAGCTTACTCCCAGGCGCGGCCCAAGCGTTGGCGCCCGCGCTGACGCCCAGCATCAGCCCGGCGAGCAGCGCCCGCCTTCCGATCATCCGTTCCGCCACGCATCACCTCGGGAAAAGCCAATCTCGGTCGAGACTAGCCTTCCCCCCGAGATGGCGAAAGTCAGGCGTCGCCGGCGGTGATTTCCGCGACCACCAAGCCCTTGGGGCCCCGCGCGAACCGCACCAGGACGTCGTCGCCCGGTTGCAGGTCCTCGAGCCCGCCTCGGCGGAGCGTCTCGATATGCACGAAGATGTCCCCGGGCTCGGCGTCGCGAATGACGAAGCCGTAGCCCTTGGTGCGGTTGAACCACTTGACCTTGGCGTGCTCGGCCGGCCCTTCGGGCTCCAGGGCGTGACGCCCATGGCCCTCCCGCAGGGGATCGCGGCGCGGCGGCCCGTCGGCGAAGGTGCGCCTCTGCCGCTCGATCGGCGGGGCCGCGCAGCTTTCGTCGAGATTGACGACCTCGCTGACCTGCCAGCCCTTGGGCCTTCGCACCACGTCGCACACGATCACCGCCCCCTCCATGGCGGTTTCGCGCCCGCAGTTGCGCAGCGACGTCACATGCAGAAGCACGTCCTTAAGCCCGGTCTGGCCCGGATCATCCGGTACGATGAACCCGTAACCCTTGCCGGCGTCGAACCACTTCACCCTCCCGCTGATGCGCACGAACTCTTCGTGCGCCGCAGCGTCCTCAAAATCGAAACCAGACATCCCACCCCTCTGGCTCGCCCAATCAGCCCATCGGAGCGAGCACTACGAGAACAGTGTTCTCGCGTGAGGAGAGCCGTCAATGACGAAATCACGTCAAAACGGCGCACAAAGGCGTTCCGCGACATTTCGTCGCAGAAACAACACAGAAACAATTCTGAAATACAGCCGAAAGTGGCAGTCCCTAGGGGAGTCGAACCCCTCTCTCCAGATTGAAAATCTGGCGTCCTAACCGATAGACGAAGGGACCACATCGTCGCCGAAGCGGAACATAGCCGATATATAGCCTCGCGGGTGGCAGTCCCTAGGGGAGTCGAACCCCTCTCTCCAGATTGAAAATCTGGCGTCCTAACCGATAGACGAAGGGACCACGGCCCCGCGAGGAAGCGGGTGTATAGCCGCGACCTTAGGGGTGCGCAAGCGGGCGAAAGTCATTTTTTCAGTCCGCCCACGACGCCTGTGGCAAAGGGTCTATTCTGAGTATCGCGCTCTGGGATCATGGGCGTCCTCGATCTCCAACTGGACGCCGTTGCGGCCCATGTAATCGTCCGGCTTCAGCTTGCCGACGACATCCAGCGCGCCGCCGCCCGCCAGCAGACGCTGGCCCAGCGGCGTTTCGGCGCTGCGCCAGCTGATGGCCTTGATGCGGTCGCCCGTGGGGCCCACGAGGTCCATGCGCACGTGGCCGCCTTTCAGCGCCGAGACCCGGTCGGGCCTCACCTGGGTAAGCGCGAACATCGGCTCGGGATTGCCGGGGCCGAACGGGGCCAGGCGCTGGAAGTCGTCGAGCAGCGCCCGATTCGCCGCGCGCGGCTGCACGAGGGCGTCGATCTCGACCGACTCGACGCCCACAGCCTCCATCTCACCGGCCAAGCGTTCCTCCAGGAAGGCGCGGAACTCTGGAATCATCTCGGGACGGATCGACAGGCCGGCCGCCATGGCGTGGCCGCCGCCGGCCATCAGCAGACCCGCCTCGAAAGCGGCCTGGATGGCGCGGCCCAGATTGACGCCGGGCTGCGAGCGGCCCGAGCCCTTGCCGACATTGGCGGCGCGGTCGACGCCGATGACCACCACCGGCTTGCGATAGCGTTCGCGCAAACGGCCCGCGACAATACCGATGACGCCGGGATGCCAGTCCTCGCCGGCCACCACGATGACGGGCGCGTCGGTGTTGAAGTTGCCGCGCTCCAGCACGGCCGCGGCCTCTTCGACCACGGCCGCCTCGACAGCCTTGCGCTCGGTGTTGAGACCGTCCAGCTCCTCGGCCAGGGCGGCGGCTTCCAGAGGATCGTCGGTCGACAGCAGCTTGGCGCCGAGGTCCGAGCGCCCGATGCGGCCGCCGGCGTTGATACGCGGCCCCAGGATGAAGCCGGCGTGGAACACGGACGGCTCGCCCGAGCCCTTGCCGACCTCGAACAAGGCCTTCAGCCCTGGATTGGCCCAGGCGCCCATGGTCCGCAGGCCCAGCGCCGTCAGGGCGCGGTTGAAGCCGACCAGCTGGGTGACGTCGCAGACCTCGCCCAGGGCCACGAGGTCGAGCCACTGGCGCAGGTCCGGTTGCGGCCGCTCATCGGAGAACAGGCCGCGCTTGCGGGCCTCGCGGTTCAGGGCGGCCAGCAGCACGAAGGTCACCCCGGCGGCGGCCAAGACCCCCTGCCCGCTCTGGCAACCGGGACGGTTCGGGTTGACCACGGCGGCGGCGGCTGGCGGATCCTCGCGCATCAGGTGGTGGTCGATAACCACGACCTCCAGGCCGATTTCGGCGGCGCTGGCGATGGCGTCATAGGCCGCCGCGCCGCAGTCCAGGGTCACGACCAGCTCGGCCCCGCCGTCACGGATCGTCTTGAACGCCGCCGGGCTGGGGCCATAGCCCTCGGTCAGGCGGTCGGGAATATAGATAGGCAGTTCGACGCCCATATACCGGAACCAGCGGACCAGTTGGGCGGCGCTGGTGGCCCCGTCGACATCGTAGTCGGCGAAGACCATGGTCGGGCGGCCTCGCTCCAGGGCGTCGATCAGGATCTCGGCGGCCCGGTCCATGTCGGTGAAACTGGACGGGTCCGGAAACAGCGCCTTCAGGGTCGGACGCAGATAGTGCTCAGCCTGCTCCAGCGAGACGCCGCGCGAGGCCAGGGCCCGGGCCAGGGGCTCGGTCAGGCCGTGACGCTGCTGGATGTCGCGCACCACGGCCATGTCGGCCGGCCGCTCGCGCCAGGCGCGGCCGCTCAGCGAGCGTTCGACGCCCAGAAAAGCGCTGGGCAAGGCGCTGGCGGAAATATCGGTGACACCATCGGCGGGCATCGCTGGAGAGTAGCTGGTCACGTGGATTCGGACCATGCGGCGCCGAGACGACAGGCCCGGACGCAGGGAGTCTTTGCTTGGCGCGCGATGGCCGCCAAAACCGGCGACCACTTTCGGCTATCGCTTAGCCCGCCTGAACCTCGCTGCGAACCTGCTCGACCTCGTTGGCCGAACCCAGCACCACCGGCACGCGCTGGTGCAGCTTGGTCGGCTGGATGTCGAGTATGTCGGCCAAGCCCTCGATCGACTTGCCGCCCGCCCGCTCGATCAGCAGGCTCATCGGGTTGGCTTCATACATCAGACGCAGCTTGCCCGGCTTGGCCGGTTCGCGGGCGTCCCACGGGTACAGAAAGATCCCGCCGCGCATCAGGATGCGGTGGACGTCGGCGACCATCGAAGCCACCCAGCGCATGTTGAAGTTCTTGCCCCGCAGGCCGTCCTTGCCCGCCAGGCAGCCGTCGATGTAGCGGCGCACCGGCGGCGCCCAGTGGCGCTGGTTGGACATGTTGATCGCGAACTCGGCCGAGTCGGCCTTGATCGCCAGATTCGGGTGGGTCAGCAGCCACTGGCCGTCGGCGCTGAGCGTGAAGCCGTCGACGCCGCCCGACAGCGTCAGGACCAGCATGGTCTGCGGGCCGTAGACGGCGTAACCGGCGGCGACCTGGTTTCTGCCCGATAGAAGGAAGTCAGCTTCCGTCGGCGCGTGGCCCGTTGGCGCGGGCAGCACCGAGAAGATCGTCCCGACCGAGACGTTGACGTCGATATTGCTGGAGCCGTCCAGCGGGTCGAAGGTCACCAGATAGCCGCCCACACGGCCGGTCGGCTCGACTTCTTCCAGCTCTTCAGAGGCCAGGCCGGCGACGGCGGCGCAGGCCTTCAGGGCGTCGCTGAGCATGTCGTTGGTGATGACGTCGAGCTTCTTCTGCTCCTCATCCTGGACGTTGGTGCTGCCCGCGGCGCCCAGGCTGCCCGAGAGCGCGCCGGAAGCGACGACGCGGCTGATCCGCGCGCAGGTCGCGGCGATCGTCTGGACCACGTCCTTGAGAGCGGCGTCGGCCGGCTCGGCCGCGAGCCGGGCGGCCAGGTCGACAAAGGCGGTCATCTGGAATCCTCGAAATCGAAAGCAGAACGGCCGCCCTATAGGACAGCCATGACAGAAAGGTCTCAGACCTTCCGCTTCATGCGGACCTCGCGGACGGTGCCCGTCGAGGAGTTCATCACCAGCGTATGGGTGTGGACGCAGCCGTCACGGAAGACGACGCCGTCCAGCAGCCCGCCGCGCGTCACGCCGGTGGCGGCGAAGATCGCCTCGTCCCGGACGATCTCGTGCAGGTCGTACTTCTTGTCGAGATCCGTCACGCCCCAGCGCGCGGCGCGGGCGCGCTCGTCGGCGTTGCGGAACAGCAGGCGACCCTGAAACTGTCCGCCGACGCACTTCAGCGCCGCGCAAGCCAGGACGCCTTCCGGCGCGCCGCCCGAGCCCAGATATAGGTCGATGCCGGTCGAAGGATCGGTGGTGTTGATCACCCCGGCCACGTCACCGTCCGTGATCAGATGGATGCGAGCGCCGGCGGCGCGGACCTTGGCGATGATATCGGCGTGACGCGGACGATCCAGGACGCAGACGGTGATCTCGGTCTCCGCCACGCCCTTGGCGTCGGCGATCGCCTTGATGTTCTCGGCCGGCGAGCGGTCCAGGTCGATCACCCCGGCGGGCAGGCCCGGACCGCAGGCGATCTTGTCCATGTAGGTGTCGGGCGCGTTCAACAACGTGCCCTTGGGCGCCCAGGCCATGACCGTAAGAGCATTGGGCTGGGCCTTGGCCGCCAGGGTCGTGCCTTCTAGCGGATCCAGGGCGATATCGACCTTGGGCCCCTTCCCCGTGCCGACCTTCTCACCGATGTACAGCATCGGCGCCTCGTCGCGCTCACCTTCGCCGATGACGATTTCGCCGTCGATATCCAGCGTGTTCAAGGCGTTGCGCATCGCGTCGACGGCGGCCTGGTCGGCGGCCATCTCGTCGCCACGACCCAGCATCGTCCACGACGCGATGGCGGCGGCTTCGGTTACGCGAACGGCGTCCAGGACCAGCGAGCGGTCCAGGGTGTTCGAACTCATCCGTCTCTCCCGACCGCCCCGGAAGAAGGCGGCCTTGTTCCCAATGTCGCCTTCAACGCTCAGTTTTCTGGGTCGTCTAGATGCGCGCGACGCGCAGAAGGCGGGGACGCTCTAGCACGGTCTGCAATTTTTCGATGCGGCTAATCGCGTCCAGAAGTTTCGATTCCGGCGTCGCATGGGTAACGAGCACGATCGGCACGCCGCCCGCTCCTTCGACGGGCTTTTGCAGGAAGCTGTCGATCGAAACGCCACATTCGGCCAGGGTCTCGGAGATGGCGGCGATCACGCCCGGCTGATCCTTGACCATGATCCGCAGATACGCCTTGCCCACCGCGCGGGCCGGATCGATGGCGATGAACGGGGCCAGAGCGCCGGCCGGAGCCTGGAACACGGGGCGGACGGCCTTGGTCATCACGTCGGCGATGTCGGCGGCCACGGCGGCGGCGGTGGGACCCGCGCCCGCGCCCGGCCCCTGGATGAAGATCCGGCCGATGCGCTTGCCCTCGATGAACAGCGCGTTGAGCGCGCCGCCCGCCTGGGCCAGCGGATGGTCCAGCGGGGTTAGCGAGGGATGCACCTTCACGGCCACGCCGTCGTCGGTCTTGGCGGCGCTGGCGACCAGCTTGATCCGGTAGCCCAGATCCTTGGCCAGCTTGATGTCGAGCAGCTCGACATCGCTGATGCCCTCGATCTCGGCGGCTTCGAAGTTCGGGGCGCAGCCGAAGGCCAGGGCGGCCAGGATGCTGATCTTGTGGCCAGCGTCGAAACCGCCGACGTCCGTGGTCGGATCGGCCTCGGCATAGCCCAGGCCTTGAGCTTCGCGCAGCACGTCGGCGAACGAGCGGCCGGTCTTCTCCATCTCGGTGAGGATGAAGTTGCAGGTGCCGTTGAGGATGCCCGCGACCGAGACGACGTCGTCGCCGACCATGGCCTCGCGCAGCATCTTCACAGCCGGGGTGCCGCCCATCACGGCCGCCTCGAACAGCAGCGGCACGCCCTGGGATTCGGCCAGGGCGGCCAGTTCGGCGCCGTGCACCGCGACCAGGGCCTTGTTGGCGGTGACGACCGGCTTGCCGGCCTTCAGCGCGGTCTCGACGGCGGCCTTGGCCGGGCCGTCGCTGCCGCCGATCAGTTCGACGAACAGGTCGACGTCCGGCGAGGCGGCCAGGGCCACCGGGTCGTCGAACCAGGCCAGGTTCGAGATGTCGACCGGACGGGCGCGGGTCTTGTTGCGGGCCGAGACGGCGGTGACCACCGCCCGGTCGCCGGCCGGCGCGAAGTCCGGGCGCTCGGCCAGGAATTGCAGAAGTCCGCCGCCGACGGTGCCGAGGCCCGCGACGCCGACGCGCCAGGTCTTCTTCGTCATCTTCGAGTCCTTGGAGTCGAAACCAGCCCTCAGGCCTGTTCCATCTTGTTGTGAGCCTTGGCCAGGATGGAGTCGGCGTTGGCGATGAATTTCTTCACATTGCGCGCGGCCTGGCGGATGCGGTGCTCGTTCTCGACCAGGCCGATCCGGACATAGCCCTCGCCATACTCGCCGAAGCCGATCCCCGGGGCGACGGCGACGCCGGCCTCCTCGATCAGCAGGCGCGAGAACAGCATCGAGCCGGCCTCGCGATAGGCCTCTGGAATCTTGGCCCAGGCGAACATCGAGGCCGGCGGATTGGGGATATCCCAGCCAGCGCCCTTCATCGACTTGATCAGGGTGTCGCGGCGGCTCTTGTAGATGCCGCGGATCTCGTCGACGCAATCCTGCGGGCCGTTCAGCGCCGTGGCCGCGGCCACCTGCACCGGGGTATAGGCGCCGTAATCCAGGTACGACTTCACGCGGGCCAGGGCCGCGCAGATGCGGGCGTTGCCGACCACCATGCCCACCCGCCAGCCGGCCATGGCGTAGGTCTTCGACAGCGAGTTGACCTCGACCGCGATGTCCTTGGCCCCATCCACCTGCAGGATCGACGGCGGCGGATTGTTCTCGAAATAGATCTCGCCATAGGCCACGTCGCTGATCACCAGCAGGTCGTGCTTCTTGGCCAGCGCCACGGCGTCCTTATAGAAGTCCAGATCCACCCACTGGGCGGTCGGGTTCGACGGATAGGACAGGATCAGCACGCTGGGCGGCGGCACGGAGTGCTTCACCGCGCGGCTGATGTTGGAGAGGTACTCCTCCGGCGACAGGGCCGGCACATGGCGGATGATGCCGCCGGCCATGATGAAGCCGAAGGCGTGGATCGGATAGGCCGGGTTCGGACAGATGATCACGTCGCCCGGACCGGTCAGGGCCTGGGCGAGGTTGGCGAAGCCTTCCTTGGACCCGAGCGTGGCGATCACCTCGGTGTCGGGGTTCAGCTTCACGCCGAAACGGCGGCCGTAATAGTTGGCCATGGCCTTGCGCAGGCCAGGGATGCCCTTGGAGGCGGAATAGCGGCCCGCCTTGGGGTCGCGCGCCGTCTCGATCAGCTTGTCGACGATGTGCTGGGGCGTGGGCATGTCCGGATTGCCCATGCCGAAGTCGATGATGTCGGTCCCCTCGGCGCGGAGGCGCGCCTTGATCTTGTTGACCTCTTCGAAGACGTAAGGCGGGAGGCGGCGGATACGGTGAAAATCGGTGCTCATGGGGGCTCTATGCGCCGCGTCGGCGCTCTGGGAGCGAAAAGTCGGGCATGGATAGACCCCGAGCGGGGCCACGCCAAGCCAGTTCAAGGGAGATTATGCCTCCGTCGGCCTATTTCGGCTGGGACGGAGGCGCGCTAGCTCGGCCGCGTGCGTCACGGGCGAAGGCTTCGGTGGCGGCGCGATCGGCGTCGGTCGGCGCCTCGAAGGCGGGCGGCTTGGCGTCGCGACGGGCCTTGGCCGCGTAGGTCTCGCTGTCCTTGAGTTCCCAGGTGCCGGGCGCGGTGGCCGTGGTCAGGGCGTCGCCGGCGCGTTGCTGCTGCACCACGGCCGCGCGCACCTGGTCGGCGGTCGGTACGTCCGTGGGGATCGCCGGGATGTCCGAGAACTTGCGGCGCTCGCCCTTGGCCTTGGCCGCGGCGGTGGCGCGGGCGGCGATCGGCGAACTGGGATCGACCTTGGCGGTCGAGAACGGCGTCGCGCACGCGGCCACGCCGGCCGTCAGGCCGACGATCAGAGCGACACGTACGATTTTGCGGGTTTCGCCGTTCATTGGTTCTGGTCTTATGCGATGATCGCGGCGAGCGAAAGGCGTTCGGCGCCGCTTTTCGCGAACAAGACAATAGCACGCGGAGGAAACCTCATGGCCACGGCGAAGGCGGCTCCCAAGGCCCGGAAGAAAGCTTCCCCCAAGGACGAGATCGCCCCCCCCAAGGCCAAGGCCGCGCCGAAGGCAAGCAAGGCCAAGTCCAGGCCAGAAGCTCCCGAGGCGCCGCCCAAAACCGAATCGGCTGGCAAGACTTCCGAGGGCTTCCAGGGCGGCCAGACTCCCCCACCCTTCCCGCCGTTCGAAAAGGTGCTCTCCGCCGACCAGCTGAAGATGGTCGAGACCCTCTCGGCCAACCTGGCCCGCGCCGCCGTCACCGCCCAGGGCGCGATCGCCGAAGCCGCGCTGCGCCAGGCCGATCGCCCCGCCGCCCTAACCCCCGACCCGTTTCATGTCGCGCCCGCCCTGAACGAGGTGATGACCCGCCTGGCCGCCCAGCCCGACCGGCTGATGCGGGCTCAGGCCGACCTCTTCAGCCAGTACATGGACCTGTGGCAGTCGACCGCTCGCCGCGCCGCCGGCGAGGCGGTCACCCCCATTGTCGCCCCCGCCGCCGGCGACAAGCGCTTCAACGACCCGGACTGGGCGTCAAACCCGATGTTCGACCTGATGAAGCAGTCGTACCTGCTGTCATCGAACTGGCTGAACGGCCTGATCGCCGAGGTCGAGGGCGTCGATCCTAGCGCCAAGCGCCGGGTCGAGTTCTTCACCAAGATGCTGACCGACGCCTTCTCGCCGTCGAACTTCCTGATCTCCAACCCCGCCGCCCTGCGCGAGGTGGTGCAGACCCAGGGCCAGAGCCTGGTGCGCGGCATGGAGAATTTCGCCGCCGACCTGGAGCGCGGCGGCGGCCAGCTGGCGATCAGCCAGACGGATCTGGCCAAGTTCAAGGTCGGCGAGAACGTCGCCACGGCGCCCGGCAAGGTCGTCTACCAGAACGACATCCTGCAACTGCTGCAGTTCGATCCGACCACGGAAACGGTCTGCGAGATCCCGCTGCTGATCTTCCCGCCGTGGATCAACAAGTTCTACATCATGGACCTGCGGCCCGAGAACTCGATGATCCGCTGGCTGACCGGCCAGGGCTTCACGGTGTTCGTCGCCTCGTGGGTCAATCCGGACCAGAAGCTCGCGGCCAAGACCTTCGAGGACTACATGCTCGAAGGTATCTACGACGCCACTCAACAGGTCATGACCCAGTGCGGCGTCGATCGGGTCAACACGGTCGGCTACTGCATCGGCGGCACCCTGCTGTCGGTCGCCCTGGCCCACATGGCCGCGCGGGGCGACAAGCGGATCAATTCGGCCACCTTCTTCGCCGCCCAGCAGGACTTCGCCGAAGCCGGCGACCTTCTGCTGTTCACCAACGAGGAATGGCTGCAGTCGATCGAGCAGCAGATGGACCAGGCCGGCGGCTTCCTGCCCAGCCAATCGATGGCCGACACCTTCAACGCCCTGCGCGGCAACGACCTGATCTGGTCGTTCTTCGTCAGCAACTATCTGATGGGCAAGGAGCCGCGGCCGTTCGACCTGCTGTTCTGGAACGCCGACCAGACGCGGATGCCCAAGGCGCTGCACCTGTTCTATCTGCGCAACTTCTACAAGGACAACGCCCTGACGACGGGCAAGCTGTCGCTGGGCGGCGAGCGCCTGGACCTGTCGAAAGTGAAGATCCCCATCTACGTCCAGTCGTCCAAGGACGACCACATCGCGCCCTATCGCAGCGTCTATCGCGGGGCCAAGGCGTTCGGCGGCCCCGTGACCTTCACCATGGCCGGTTCGGGCCATATCGCGGGCGTGATCAACCATCCGGACGCCAAGAAGTACCAGCACTGGACCAACGAGAGCCTGCCCGGCGACGTCAGTGAATGGATCGCGGGCGCGCAGGAGCATCCGGGCTCTTGGTGGCCGCACTGGGCGGCCTGGCTGAAGGCGCGCTCGGGCGATCAGGTCCCGGCTCGTGACCCGACCAAGGGCCCTCTGAAGCCGCTGGAGGAAGCGCCGGGCTCGTTCGTCCTGGTCAGGTCCGACGACTAGAGCGCGCGTGTTGGCGCCCAGCGCGTTTTGATCGACGACTGAGGCCTTCAAGACCCACGTTCGCCCAAATGCCGCCGCGATCGTGGCGAAGCTTCCGCGCCATGCTCACGCTGGATCGCCGCACCGTTCTGGGGATGGCCGTCGTCGCGCCCTTCGCGGCGGCGAGCGACGTCAGTCACGCGCTGATTCCCGACGCCGGCCGCAAGCTGGCCGCGGCGGCCCGCCAGCAAGTCGGGGTCACGGTCGACTACGACCCCAGCTACCGCAATATCGGCTATCCCAACGGCGACGTGCTGCGCACCAGCGGCGTCTGTTCCGACGTCCTGATCCGCGCCGCCCGCGACGCCTGGGACATCGACCTGCAGCGGCAGGTGCACGAGGACATGCTCAAGGCCTTCTCGGCCTATCCGTCACGCCGCGAATGGGGTCTGACCAAGCCTGACGCCAATATCGACCACCGGCGGGTGCTGAACCTGGAGACCTTCCTGACGCGGCAAGGCGCCAGCCTGCCCCTGCCCGCCCGGCGCCCCTTCGGCGGCGACGGGTTCGAATCGCCGCTGCCCGGCGACGTCCTGACCTGGCGGCTGGCTGGCGGCCGTCCGCACCTCGGCGTCGTGGTCGACGGCCCGCAGCATGTCCGCGTAACGCACAATATCGGCGAGGGCGTCCGCGAGGAGCCCCTCTGGATGTTCAAGCTGCACAAGCCCGCCGGGCACTATCGCTGGCGGGTATGACGCCGATCAGAGACCGGCGTCTTCCTTGAGGCCTAGCGCGATGTTCATGTTCTGAACGGCCGCGCCCGAAGCGCCCTTGCCCAGATTGTCCAGCAACGCCACCAGACGCGCCTGACCGCTGCTGTCGGAGCCGAATACGAACAGTTTCAGGCGATTGGTGCCGTTCAAGCCTTCCGGGTCCAGGGTCGTCAGGCTCTTGGCTTCCTCGAGCGAGGCGACCTCGACGAATTTCTCGCCCTTGTAGTGCTTGTGAAGGGCGGCGTGGATGTCGCCCAGCGACGGCGCGCCGTTCAGCGTCGAGAAGTGCAGCGGCATCTCGACGAGCATGCCCTGGCGATAGCGGCCGACGGCCGGCATGAAGATCGGCCGGCTCAATAGACCGCCGTGCATCTGCATTTCCGGCACGTGCTTGTGGCCCATCGACAGGCCGTAGATCCGGTACGGGGCCTTGGTGAAGCCTCCGATGCTTTCGTCCTCGAACTCGGCGATCATGGCCTTGCCGCCGCCGCTGTAGCCTGAGACGGCGTTGTACGAGACCGGCAGTTCCGGCGGCAGGATGCCGGCGCTGACCAGCGGCCGCGTCAGGGCGATGGCGCCGGTCGGGTAGCAGCCCGGGTTGGAGATGCGCTTGGCCTTGGCGATCTTGCCGCGCTGCTGCTTGTCCAGTTCGGGGAAACCGTAGGCCCAGCCCTCGGCGGTGCGATAGGCGGTCGAGGCGTCGATGATCACCGTGTTCGGATTGGCGACCAGCGCCACGGCCTCCTTGGCCGCATCGTCGGGCAGGCACAGGATCACGGCGTCGGCGCCGTTCAGCATCTCGCCGCGGGCGTCGGCGTCCTTGCGCTTGTCGGGGTCGATCGAGACCAGCTGCAGGTCGGTGCGGCCGGTCAGGCGCTCGCGGATCTGCAGGCCGGTGGTGCCGGCTTCGCCGTCGATGAAGACCTTGGGGGCGCTGGTCATGCGGACTCCGATCCTGGCTCTAGCCAGAGGAAGCAGAAAACAGAGACAGAAATGAAAAGGGGCGCTTCGGCCTGACCGAAGCGCCCCTTCCCGTAAGACGTAATCGTCGCGATTAGCGCTTCGAGAACTGGAAGCTGCGGCGGGCCTTGGCCTTGCCGTACTTCTTACGCTCGACGACGCGGCTGTCGCGGGTCAGGAAGCCGTGCGGCTTCAGGACCGGGCGCAGGCCGGGTTCGTAGTAGGTCAGAGCCTTGGACAGGCCGTGACGGATGGCGCCGGCTTGACCCGACAGACCCGAGCCTTCGACGGTCACGATGACGTCGAATTGACCCAGACGGTCGGTCACTTCCAGCGGCTGGGCGATCATCATGCGCAGCACCGGACGGGCGAAGTAGACTTCCTGGTCACGACCATTGATCGTGATCGAGCCCTTGCCCGGCTTGATCCAGACGCGAGCGATCGCGTTCTTGCGCTTGCCGGTCGCGTACGAGCGGCCTTGGGCGTCGATCTTGGGTTCGACCGGAGCGGCAGCTTCCGGGTTGCTGGACAGGCTGGCCAGCGCTTCAAAGCCTTGTGCGTCGGTCATGGCTTAGAGGCTCCGGGTGTTCTTGGCGTTGCGGGCCGCGAAGTCGACGACTTCAGGGCTTTGCGCTTGGTGCGGGTGCTCGCCGTTGTTGTAGATGAGCAGGTGCGTGAGCTGCTTGCGAGCCAGCGGGCTCTCCTTCGGCAGCATGCGCTCGACGGCCTTCTCCAGGACGCGTTCCGGGAACTTGCCGCCCAGCACCTTGCGCGGGGTGGTTTCCTTGACGCCGCCCGGGTGACCGGTGTGACGGTAGTACACCTTGTCGTCCATCTTCTTGCCGGTGAACCTCACCTTGTCGGCGTTGATGACGACGACGAAGTCACCGCAATCGACGTGCGGGGTGTAGTCAGGACGGTGCTTGCCGCGAAGACGCATGGCGATGAACGTCGCCAGACGGCCGACAACGGCGTCCTGGGCGTCGACCACGATCCACTTCTTCTCGACCTCGGCCGGCTTCAACGAAGCCGTGATCTTTTGCATGGGATTGATCCGTAATTTCTAGGCGTCCGACCCCGAGAAATCCGGTTTCGTCCGTGTGAGGCGCGGCATGTACGGGAGGGTTCGCGCGCTGTCAACAATGCGGAAGCAAGAAAGTACACAAACCCTTACTTTACAAAGGCTTGCGTGATACGGTATTCAGATACCGTATCACGCGATCTTCCCTAGCCGCGCTTGAACCACGATTTCTTGGTCTTGGGCGCCTCGGCCGACGGGGCGGCGGCAGGCGCGATCGCCGGGGCGTCGAAGCCGAAGGCGTGGCGCATGACCTGGAAGATGTAGCTTTCCTCGACCACGCCGCGCAGCAGGAAGGCCTGCGGGCCGTCGGCGAACACCCCCACGTCCTCGCCGGCGTGGGCGGCGCTGGCGAGGTTCACCGTGGCCTGCTGGTGATAGTCGACGTCGTCCAGGTCTTCCTTGGCCGGGTCGTTACGCGTGTTGTTGCCCGTCGGCCCGCCCGGGCCGGTGGCGAACATCAGGGTCGTATAGGCCTTGCCATCGCCGGCGATGGCGGGGTCGCCCTCGTTGCCGGCCATGCCCAGGATCGGCGAATTGCGGACGGCGTAGCCTGAGATCACCAGACCGTGGCTGTGGTCGGCGGTGACGACGACCAGGGTGTCCTTAAGGTCGACCTTGGCCAGCACGGCGGCGATGGCCTTGGAGAACTCGACCGTCTCGCTGAGCGTGCGCTTGGCGTTGCCCAGGTGGCTGCCCATGTCGATCTTGCCGCCCTCGACCATCAGGAAGTAGCCGTTCGGGTTCTTGGACAGGACGTCGACGGCCGAGGTCGCCATCTCGGCCAGGGTCGGGACGCCCTGCCCCAGCACCGCGCGCTCCACCTCGTACGGCAAGTGCTCGGGCGCGAAGAGGCCCAGCACATGCTTGGTGTCGGCCGGGATGGCCTTCAGCTGGTCGGCGGTGACGACATAGGACGAGCCCGCGCCTTCGGCCTTCAGCCACTCGGCGGTCAGGTCGCGGCCGTCGGCGCGCTTGCCGTCCTTGTCCTCGGGCAGGAAGCGCGAGCGGCCGCCGCCCATGACGACGTCCAGCCGCAGGGCGTCCGGAGCCTCGATCAACTGGCGGGCGATGTCCTTGCAACCGGCCCGGATAGCCTCGACCGGCATGTCGCCATCGCCTTCCCAATCGCGATAGGCGGTGTGGGCGTAGGCGCCGGCCGGGGTGGCGTGAGTGACGCGGGTGGTGGTGACGACGCCGGCGGCCTTGCCGCGCGCCTTGGCCAGCTCGGCCAGGGTGTCGACGCCATTGCCCTTCTCGGTCTCGCACTTCTCGCCGAGCGCCGCGCCGGTCAGGCCGATGATCTTGTTGCGGGTCTTCACGCCGGTCATGATCGCGGTGATGCCGGCGGCGCTGTCGGTGACCTGGGTGTCGTGGCTGTAGGTCTTGGACAGCGCCGAATAGGCCAGCTTCTCGAAGGCCAGCGAATTGGACTCGCCGTCGACGCCCTTCAGCTGGCCGTCATAGATGCGGCCAGCCGTGACCGTCGAGATGCCCATGCCGTCGCCCAGGAACAGGATGACGTTCTTGGCCTTGCCCGTGTTCGGGACCACGGCGATCTGCTTGGCCAGGGCGGCCTCGCCGGCCTTGTAGTACGCGTCAGCGGCGCTGACGGCGGCGTTCGGGGTCTCGATAGGATTCTGGGCGAAGGCGAGAGCGGGAATGGCGACGGACGCGACCAGCGCGAGAACAAGGGGGCGGATCAAGGCCAAGCTCCATGAGGAATCGGCCCGATTTGCGCCTGGCGTGTGACAGTTGTTCGGGGACTTTGTTTCAGCCGCCGAGATTCAAGGCCTGCGCACCCGCCACGCGAAGACGGTCGCCGTCGCCAGTAGCACGGCGGCGCCGGCCTGGTGCAGCACGCCCAACGCGATCGGCACGCTGGCCATCAGGGTCCAGATCCCCAGGCCCGCCTGCAGGGTGACCACGACCGCCACCGTCAAGGCCGCGGCCTTGCTGCCCGCCGCCAGCGGACGGTCGCGCCGCGCCAGGAAGGCGATCGCCAGGCCGGCCGCGAACAGGGCGTAGGCCATCAGCCGGTGGTGCAACTGCACGGCGCCCTGGCTGTGCGCCAGCGTGCCCCACAAACCCTTGCCCAGATATTCGGCCGGGAAGAAGCCGCCGTTCATCAGCGGCCAGTCGTTATAGACGAGGCCCGCGTCGTTGCCGGCGACCAGCGCGCCCAGCAGGCTCTGGAAGAACACCGCGCCCAGGAAGGCCAAGGCCCAGCCACGCCAGGCCGAGCGCTCCTCGACCCGCGGCGAGCCATTCCAGGCGTCCAGCGCGGTCCAGATCAAGACGACGAACAGGGCCAGCGCCAGGCCCAGGTGGGTCATCAGCCGCTCGGGCGCGACCGAGACCCGCTCGGAGAGACCGCTGGAGACCATCCACCAGCCGACCAGCCCTTGCAGGCCGCCCAGGCCCAGCATGACGGCGCAGCGCCAGATCAGGCGACGCGGAATGTCGCGGCGGATCAGGAAGACAGCGAACGGGATGGCGAACGCCACGCCCACGGTCCGGCCCAGCAGGCGGTGCGCCCACTCCCACCAGAAGATGCCCTTGTACCCTTCCAGGGTCATGTCCGGGTTCACCAGCTGGAACTGGGGGATTTTCTTGTAGAGTTCGAAACTCTCGCGCCAGGCCTGCTCGGACAGGGGCGGCAACGCGCCCATGATCGGCTTCCACTGGGTGATCGAAAGGCCCGAGTCGGTCAGGCGGGTCGCGCCGCCCACGACCACCATGGCGAACACCATGGCGGCGACGATGAAAAGCCAGATCGCGACGGGGCGCGAACGGTCGGAACGCAGGAAGGACGTCATGGGGCCTGAAAAGCGTCACTACTGGGCCGAAATGCGGCGAGACCTCCCTACGCCCGACGCTGGCCCGCATCAATGTTTCTGTGGCTCGGCATGACGGCGCCGCGGGTTCGTGCGAGAAACAAGCGTCTTGGGCGAGGCGGAGAGAACAATGAGCGGCATGGGCGTATTCGCGGCGGCGGTGATCGGCATCCTCGCCGGCTGGATCGCCGACATCGTGCTGGGTCGCCACCACTCGCTGTTCATCAAGCTCTTGATCGGCGTGATCGGCTCGTTCATCGGAGCCTTCATCGCCTCGCGCATCGATCTGCACCTGGCCGGCTTCGTCGGCGAGCTGATCGTCTCCAGCGTGGGCGCGATCCTGTTCCTGGCCGTGCTCGGCCTCTTCCGGAGAACCGCGTGAGCGCTCCCATGATCCCGGCCCGCCAGATCCCCGCAAGAGTGCGCAAGCTGATCGGCGCGTTCGCCGTGATGGCGGTCCTGTTCGCCTGGATCTGGGCCTTCACCAGCCTCTACGACCACCTGCCGCGGAACCGCTTCGTGCACCTCGTCTACTTCGTGGTCCTGGGCATGGGCTGGGTGCTGCCGGTGATCCCGCTGATCTCGTGGATGGGCAAGGCCGACAAGCCGCTGGATGTGGGCCAAAGATAGTTGGGGGCCAGCGTTGATCCCGGAACGAAAAAGGCCGCCCCGAAGGGCGGCCTTTCGTCTTCCGCCCAATTCCCGAAGGAAAAGGGTTCCCGAAGGAAATGGTCGGAGCGACAGGATTTGAACCTGCGACCCCTTGACCCCCAGTCAAGTGCGCTACCAGGCTGCGCCACGCTCCGACGGAAGAGGCGCTCTTATAGGCGCCGCTCCCCCATTGGGCAACAGCGATTTCGGACGAAATTCACCCCCTGACGAGAAGACCGTCCAGGCGTGATTTGATGGCCGTCAGGTCGTCCAGCGCGAAGGCCAGACGATCGCGCGCATGCGCGTCGAGACGCTTGGCGGGCGCATCCGAAATCTCATAGTCGAAATTGGGATCCAGGCTGGCGGAGCCGTTCGAGCCTATGCCGGCGGCGATCACCTGGGCCAAGCCCTGATCGCGGTGCAGCTTCTGCACGCCTTTGATAGTCAGGCCTTCGCTGTGCAGCAGGGTGCGGACGCCGTTCAGCACGGCCACGTCCTGCGGGCGATAGAAGCGCCGCCCGCCGGCCCGTTTCATCGGGCGAATAAAGGAGAACTTGGTTTCCCAGAAGCGCAGCACGTGCTGCGGCACGCCCAGCTCATCGGCGGCCTCTGAAATCGTGCGGAAGGCGTTCGGCCCCTTCGCCACCGCATCGATTCCCTAGTCGCCCAAGGCGCGGTCGATTCGCGCCTTCATGACCTGGGAGGCGCGGAAGCCGATCACCCGACGGGGTTCGATCTCGGCCGGTTCGCCAGTCTTGGGATTGCGCCCCATGCGGGCGCGCTTGGCGCGGACCTGAAAGACGCCGAAACCGGAAAGCTTGACCGTCTCGCCCTCTTCGAGCGCCTCGGCCACGAGATCCAGGGTGCGCTCGACCAGGCCGGCGCAGTCCTGACGGGTCAATCCGACCTCTTCATGGACCGCCTCACACAGGTCGGCCCGGGTCAAAGTAGCGCCCTTCATGCAACCCCCTTCACGCGTATCTTGGCGGTCAGAAAGACCACCTCCGATGGAGCACTCGCGGCGAACCTGAGTATGCCGCGACCGCCCTCAACGGACCGCGCCCAAAATTCACCGACGACCTCATGCCGTGATTATCGCATGAAGTCAAAGGCTCAACGTCAGGAGTTCATGCCCGACGAGAAGATCGCGCAAGCTGCGCCTTAAAGGCGCAGAACGCAGGCGCCCCAGGTCAGGCCGCCGCCCATGGCTTCCAGCAGCAGCAGATCGCCTTTCTTGATTCGACCGTCCTTCACGCCGTGCGCGAGGGCCAGCGGGATCGAGGCGGCCGAGGTGTTGGCGTGGGTCGCGACCGTCGAGATCACCTTTTCCTCGTCGATGCCGCAACGGTGGGCGACGCCGGCGAGGATGCGCTGGTTGGCCTGGTGCGGGATGAACCAGTCGACGTCCGCCACCGCGACGCCGGCATTGGCGGCGGCCGCGTGGATGGCTTCGGAGATGTTGATCACGGCATGCTTGAAGACCTGGTTGCCCAGCATCCGCAGCTTGCCGACCGTGCCGGTCGTCGAGACGCCGCCGTCGACATAGAGCAGGTCCTGTTTGGTCCCGTCGGCGCGCAAGGCGAAGCCCAGCAGGCCTTGGTCGCCGGTGGTCCCCTCGCCTTCCTTCGGCTCGAGGACGACCGCGCCGGCGCCGTCGCCGAACAGCACGCAGGTGCCGCGGTCGCTCCAGTCCATCAGGCGTGTCATGGTCTCGGCGCCGATCACCAGGGCGCACTTAGCGTGACCGCGCGCGACAAAGCCGTCGGCGACGCTCAGGGCGTAGACGAAGCCCGAGCAGACGGCCTGGACGTCGAAGGCGATGCCGACGGGCGCGCCCAGCTTGCGCTGAACGATGGTGGCGACGGCGGGAAAGGTCAGGTCGGCCGTGGTGGTGGCCACGATGATCAGATCGACGTCGGCGGCGGACTTGCCAGCGGCCTGCAGGGCCTCCTTGGCGGCCTCGACAGCCAGATCCGAGACCGGCTGGTCGTCGGCGGCCTGGTGGCGCTGGTGGATACCGGTGCGCTCGACGATCCAGGCGTCGCTGGTGTCAACGAACTTGGCCAGGTCATCATTGGTCACGATCTTCGGCGGCAGATACGCGCCGACGCCAGTCACTGCACTGCGAGTTACGCTCACTCGGCCGCTCCCTGCCCCTGCTCCGGGGCTTCGCTCTTGGCCGCCACGGCGGTCAGACGCTTCAGATTTCTATCGACCTCGGCGCGGAAATCGCTGCGTGCGAGGTTGGTGGCGACCCGGACGGCCGCGGCGAAGCCGTTGGCGTCCGCGCCGCCGTGGCTCTTGACCACGATTCCATTGAGACCCAGCAACGGGGCTCCGTTCACCCGGCTCGGATCCAGCCGCTGGCGCATTTTCTTCAGCGCGCCGGAGGCGATCAGGGCGCCGAGCATGGCCATCGGTCCGGAGGTCAGGGTGGCCCTGATCTCGTTCGAGAAGAACCGCGCCATGCCCTCGGCGGTCTTCAGGGCCACATTACCGGTGAAGCCGTCCGTGACGACGACGTCAACCGTGCCGTACGCGATGTCATTGCCCTCGACGAAGCCGTGATAGTCGAAATCGAGCTTGGTATCGCGCAGGACGGCGTGAGCCTCCCGGACCTCCTCGTGGCCCTTCTCGTCCTCGGAACCGACGTTCAGCAGCCCTACGGTCGGGCGCTTGGAGCCATGCACGGCGTGGTGGAAGGCCGCGCCCATGATCGCGAACTCGACCAGCTGGGCCGCGTCACTCTCGACATTGGCGCCGACGTCCAGGACCGTTGTCACGCCCTTCATGTTGGGCCAGTTGGCGACGATGGCCGGGCGCTCCAGGTCCGCGCCCATGCGCAGGATCAGCTTGGAGATCGCCATCAGGGCGCCGGTGTTGCCGGCCGAGACGCAGGCCTGGGCCTGATTCTCGCGCAACGCCTCGATGGCGTTCCACATCGACGAGCCCTTGCCCCGGCGCATGGCCTGGGCGGGCTTTTCGTCCATGCCGATGGCCTTGTCGGTGTGGCGCACCTCGCTCACGCTCTTGGCGGAGGGATGCTTGGCCAGTTCAGCCTCGACCTTCGCGCCGTCGCCATGCAGCAGGAACCGCACACCCGGGAGCGCCTGGGCCGCTTGCGCGACGCCGGGCACGACGATGGAGGGGCCGTGGTCGCCGCCCATGGCGTCGACCGAGATGACTACGGATTGGGACACGTGGCGCTGTGAGCTCCGAGAGGCGGTCTCGCCGGGCGGCGGACGATACATCCGCGTGAATATCACGCAAGCGGTCGAGTCGGGCGCTTTCGCCCTACTCGCTGTCGCCTCTGAGGCCCTTTAGCGCCGCGAACGGGGAAAGTTCGACCGGCTCGGGCGGTTGGACGAACACCGCGCCCGGCTTGCGGGGGAACGGATCCAGTTCCAGGGCCAAGTGCTCGATCACGTAACCCGAGACGTCGATCTTGTCGCCGTCCAGCACGTCCGGCGGATCGTCGGCGTCCGGGTCGACGCCCAGGTCGCCGCTGTCCTCGTCCTGCGGTGCGTTCTTGCTGTTGGCCGGCAGAACGCGCAAGTCGAAGCGCGCGTCGATCGGCGTTTCGAAGTCGTCGGCCGTCGCGCTGCAGGTCTGGACCACGCGGGCGCGCAAGATGCCCGAGACCTCGGCCCCGTCCAGCCACGAGGTCAGGAACACCTCGGCGCTCAGTTCTTCCAGGCTCACCAGATCCAGTTGCTTGGCGATCGCCTTGCGCTGGTCGGCCGAGGGTTCCAGGCGCAGCTTGACGGCGCCACGGTCGACCTGGGCCAGCGAAATCTCACACGGCCAGGGCGCGGTCACGGGTTCGGCCATGTCACGTCTCCTTGTAGCAGGCCCTGCAGCGGCTGTTCCGCCAGGGCTTCGCGCGTCTTGATCACATAGGCGGCCAGGGCCGCGATGTCGCCCTCGCCGCGCTCCTCGAATGCGGTGCGGGCCAGGAAGCCGGTCATGCCCGCGAGATCCGGCAGGGTGGCGACGGCTTCGTCATAGGCCTTCAGACGGCCGTAGAAGGCACCGGCCAGCTTCTTCATCTTCTTGCCGACCGCCGTGTCCGACACGCCGATCTCGCGGAAGGCGTCGTCCAGACCCTTCACATACGAGTCGAAAACCGCCTGCGAGGTCTCCGCCGCCGCGTCGCCCTGCCCCTTCAGTCGCTCGATCAGGAAGATCACATGCAGGCTGAAGAGTTCAAAGCGGCCTTCCATCGAGTCGCGGACGCCGAAGTCACGATAAAAGATCGCGGACCGCGCCTGAGCCACCGCGCCCGCATAGAGCTTGGCTCCCGCCGCCTTGGCGGGCCTGGGCTTGAGCCACCGATCCAGAAACATGAAACGCCTCGATTTCGCCGCGACATCCCGCTAGACGCGGGGTCCGCTTTCACGCGGGCATTGAACTAAGCTCCCGCGGGCGATAGGTCAAAGTCTGCATTTTTCCGGTTCGGAGCCTTGATGTCTCGCCCCGCCGTTTTCGCCGCCGCCATTCTGGGCCTGGCGATCGCCACGTCCGCCTGTACGCCGCTGACCAGCTACTCCGGCTTTCAGGCCATCGAGGCCAAGCCCGCCGACATGAAGGTCGGCGAGGACAGCAAGTCGACCCTGATGGAAAAGCTGGGTTCGCCGTCGGCGGTTTCGACCTTCGACAACAACACCTGGTACTACATCTCGCAGACGACCGACCGTGTGGCCTTCTACATGCCGCGCGTGATCAAGCGCGACGTCGTAGCCATCAAATTCAACCAGGCCGACGAAAAGGTCGCCTCGGTGAACACCTATACGCTGAAGGACGGCAAGGTCATCGCCTACAACGGCCGTGAGACTCCGACCCGCGGCCGCGAGATGACCATCCTCGAACAGCTGCTCGGCAACGTCGGTCGCGGCGGCATGCTCCCGCAGGACGACGAGGCCCCGGGCCAGCGCCCCGGCGGTCGCTAGGGCATTTTCCGACGGAGTGGCCGCCGGCTCGCCGTCGAAAAAATGCGTAAGAGCAGGAAACTGGAGCAGTTCACCGATCCAGTCGGATCGGAAAGCGCTCCAGAGTAAGTCGACAGCTCGACAGATCAAGAAAGCCGTCCACTGCAAGGTGGGCGGCTTTTTCGCGCGCCAGACGCCGAACCCCGCGCCGCCGCCCGACACGGTAAAGTAAATTTCTCCGATTTACTGTGAATTCGATATTCACCGTCCCAATTCGGATAGAATACTCACCCCTAAACACTTCATAAACCCAAAACGGGTCACACTCGACTCAAGCCACCCAAGTCGTGGCGTGGCGAATTCTCGACGACGGTGGGAGACGCACTGTGGAAGGCATGGACCTTCGTGACGTATCGGTGCTTCTGGTCGACGACAACGCGAACATGCGCAAGCTCGTGGCCGAAATCCTGAAGGCCGCCGGCGTTCGCAGGATCCGCGAGGCCGGCGATGGCCTCGACGCGCTCAAGATCTTTCAGACGCAAGAGATCGACATCGTCTTCACCGACCTGATGATGCATCCGGTCGACGGCCTGGCCTTCATCCGCTGGATCCGCACATCGAGCGCCAGCCCCAATCCGTACGTGCCGATCATCATGATGACCGGCCACGCCACCCAGCGCACGCTGACCGCCGCGCGCATGGCCGGCGTCACCGAGTTCCTGGCCAAGCCACTAACCGCGCGCGGGGTCATGCACCGGATCAACGAGATCGTGAACAACCCCAGACCGTTCGTGCGGGCCAGCGAGTATTTCGGCCCCTGTCGGCGTCGCCGGATCGACCATGAATTCTCCGGCGTCGAACGCCGGGGAGGCCAGCCGGACGAGATCACGGACGCCCTGTCCCAGATGGACCCCGAGGACGTGTACTGAGGTCCTCGACGGCAGGCCCCGAAGACAAAAACGCCCCGGAGGAAACTCCGGGGCGTTCCAGTTTCAGGCTGCTCTCGAAAGATTAGCCGTGGGCCAGCACCGCCAGCAGCAGCAGGGCCACGATGTTGGTGATCTTGATCATCGGGTTCACGGCCGGACCCGAGGTGTCCTTGTAGGGGTCGCCGACGGTGTCGCCGGTGACGGCGGCCTTGTGGGTGTCGCCGCCCTTGGTGTGCAGGACGCCATTCTTGTCGGTGAAGCCTTCTTCGATGACCTTCTTGGCGTTGTCCCAGGCGCCGCCGCCGCTGGTCATCGAGATGGCGACGAACAGGCCGGTGACGATCACGCCCATCAGCATGGCGCCCAACGAGGCGAACGCGTCGACCTTGCCGGCGATGGCCTTGATCACGAAGAACAGCACCACCGGCGAGACGACCGGCAGCAGGCTGGGCACGATCATCTCGCGGATGGCCGCCTTGGTCAGGATGTCCACGGCCTTGCCGTACTCGGGCTTGACCTCGCCGGTCATGATGCCCGGGTTCTCGCGGAACTGACGACGCACCTCGGCGACGACCGACTCGGCCGCGCGACCGACGGCGGTCATCGCCATGCCGCCGAACAGGAACGGCAGCAGGCCGCCGAACAGCAGGCCGACCACGACATAGGGGTTCGACAGGTCGAAGGTCACCGGCCCCATGCCGTCGAAGAAGCTGCCCGGCGTCGCATTGGCCGAGAAGAACTTCAGGTCCTCGGTATAGGCGGCGAACAGCACCAGGGCGCCCAGTCCGGCCGAACCGATGGCGTAGCCCTTGGTCACGGCCTTGGTGGTGTTGCCCACGGCGTCCAGCGCGTCGGTGGTGACGCGGACTTCCGGCGGCAGGCCCGCCATCTCGGCGATGCCGCCGGCGTTGTCGGTGACCGGACCGAAGGCGTCCAGGGCGACGATGAAGCCGGCCAGCGACAGCATGGTCGTGGTGGCGATGGCGATGCCGAACAGACCCGCCAGATTATAGGTCACCAGGATGCCGACGATGATGGTCAGGGCCGGCAGGGCCGTGGATTCCAGCGACATGGCCAGACCCTGGATCACGTTCGTGCCGTGACCCGAGACCGACGCCTGCGCCACCGACTTCACCGGGCGGAAGTTGGTGCCCGTGTAGTACTCGGTGATCATGACGATGGCGGCGGTGACCGCCAGACCGACCAAGCCGCAATAGAACAGGCCATCGGCGGTATAGGTGCGCGCGGCCGTCACGACCGGAGCCGGGATCAAGTCGTGCAGCACGTACCAGACGGCCGGGATCGACAGCAGGCCCGTCACGATCAGGCCCTTGTAGAGGGCCCCCATGATGTTCTGGCTCTTGCCCAGGCGAACGAAGAACGCGCCGATGATCGAGGTGACGATGCAGACCGCGCAGATGGCCAGCGGCAGCAGCATCATGGCGCCCACGGCTTCCGTGCCACGGAAGAAGATGGCGGCCAGGACCATGGTGGCGACCGTGGTCACCGCATAGGTCTCGAACAGGTCGGCGGCCATGCCGGCGCAGTCGCCGACATTGTCGCCGACGTTGTCGGCGATGGTGGCGGCGTTGCGGGGGTCATCCTCCGGGATGCCGGCTTCCACCTTGCCCACCAGATCGCCGCCCACGTCGGCGCCCTTGGTGAAGATGCCGCCGCCCAGACGGGCGAAGATCGAGATCAACGAGGCGCCGAAGCCCAGGGCGACCAGGGCGTCGACGACGCCGCGGCCGGTTGGTTCCAGGCCCAGCGGGCCCGTCAGCACCCAGTAGTAGCCCGCCACGCCCAGCAGAGCGAAGCCAGCCACCAGCATGCCGGTGATGGCGCCGGAGGTGAAGGCCAGCGACAGCCCCCTGGCCAGCCCCTCGGAAGCGGCCTGGGCCGTGCGGACGTTGGCGCGGACCGAGATCAGCATGCCCGCGAAGCCGGCCGCGCCCGAAAGCACGGAGCCGACGAGGAAGCCCAGAGCGGCCCACTGGCCGATCAGCAGGTAGACGGCGACGAGAATGACCGCGCCAACGACCGAGATAGTGAGGTACTGCCGACGCAGGTAGGCTTGCGCCCCTTCCTGGATCGCCGCGGCGATCTCCTGCATCCTCGCATTGCCGGGCGACGCCCGCATCAGACTGGCCGTCTGCACGGCGCCGTACAGCACCGCCAGCAGCCCGGCCCCGATGGCCAGATAAAGCCAAAGACTCATTAGGTTCTTCGCCCCTTCGCGCTTCCAATCACGAGGGGGATGCCGGTCCCGGCGGCTGGAGGTAATGACGCACGTCAAACCGCCGCCCGGATCGACGGGCGGGCCTTTGGCCTCGTGCCCCCTCGATGCTCCCAAAATGACAGCCGAACGGCGTCATCCGAAAGAGACTGTCAGATGGTCGGGGGGCGCGCAACCCGCGTCGGCGCAAGCCTTTGCAGCGGCAAAGCTTGGCGCGGGGCATGGAATCAGGGGTGCAGTTCGCCCTGGCCGACCGGCTTGGCGGCGCTGGATTTGGGCGGCATCAGCTGCTGGCGGGGGATCTGCTTGACGATCTCGACCGAGGCGACCTTGCCCTTGCCCATCAGTACGCCGCATTGGCTCAGAACGAAGCTGGTCAGGCGCGGACCGTCGACCTCCTTCCAGGTGTCGGCGCGCGTGAACGGAGTCTTGTAGGCGGCGCGTACGATCGCATCGCGCAGCATCGGCTCCTGGTCCTTCAGGGCCGCGGCGTCGGCGCCCTCCTTCAGCTTCAGGGTCATGGCGACGAAGACGTAGTTGACGATCCGGCCGTTGGCGATGATCGGAATGGTCATCGAGCCCAGCTTGTACGTCGGGTCGAGCGCCTGGCCCTCGCCCTCCTTCTTCTCCTTCTTGCCGCTATTGGCGAAGGCCGGCGCGGCCCCGATGGCGAAGGGGGCGGCGAAGGCGGCCGCGAGCAGGATACGGCGCGAGGGTGTGGCAAGATCGATCATGGCCATCATCCATAACCGACAGGGCTTGATATTGACCTAACCGGCTCCTTGCAGGGGCCTCGGGCGGGATCAGCCGTGCAGCCAGCCCAGGCGCGAAGGTGTAACGTCGCGACCCTTGTAGTAGGCCGAGACCCCCTCGCCTTCCACGAACTCGCCGATCTCGCTGACCTTCACGCCGGCCGCGGCGGCGGCGACGCGGAAGTTCCAGGCCTCGCTGGGATCGACGGCGCAGACGATCTCATAGTCGTCGCCGCCGGAAGCCAGCGAGATACGACCCTCGACCTGCTCTGGCTGCTGGTCCAGCCAGGCCTGACCGCCCGGCGACAGCGGCAGGCGCTCCAGGTCGACGCGCACGCGGCAGCCGCTGGCCTTGGCGATATGGGCGCTGTCGGCCAGCAGGCCGTCGGAGACGTCGGCGGCGGCCTTGGCGTGGACGCGCATCGCCTCGCGCAGGGTGACGCGCGGTTCGGGCTGGCGATAGCGGCGCAGCATGGCGCCGTCGGCGTCGACCACCTCGCCCCACTGGGCCAGGAGACCCAGCCAGCCATCGCCGATCGTGCCGGAGACCATCAGGCGGTCCCCCGGCTTGGCGCCGCGTCGCAGGATGGCCCCGCCCTCGGGAACCCAGCCCAGCAAAGTGGCCGAAACGACCAGCGGACCCGAGGTGGTGACCGTGTCGCCGCCCAGCAGCGACATGTCGAACAGCGCGCCGTCCTCGGCCAGACCCCGGGCGAAGGTCTCGCGCGAGGTGACGTCGGAGCCCGAGGGCCAGCCGATGGCCAGGAAATAGCCGTAGGGTTCGGCCGCCTTGGCCGCCAAGTCGGAGAGATTGGTGCGCAGCAGCTTGCGCGCGACGACGTCCAGGGCCTCGTCGGCCAGAAAGTGCACGCCGGCCACCATGGCGTCCTTGGTGATCACCAGGTCGTAGCCAGGACGCGACGGCAGCACGGCCGCGTCGTCCAGCAGGTCCAGCGCCGCCGGGTCGCCGCGCGTCAGCGGACGCAGCAGGCGCGCGATGTGGTCGAATTCCGTCGGGGGCGCCTCCGCCGCGGCGGGCGCGGCGTCATCGTCAGCGAACCAGTCGTCTTCGTCAGTCTCGTGCATCACGGGCGATCGCGTCGAGGGCGCCATTGATGAAGCCTGACTCGGGACCCTCAAAAAAGGATTTAGCGATCTCGACATACTCGTTGATGACGACTTCGGTCGGAACGTCCGGCCGGTACATCAATTCGTAGGCGCCGGCTCGCAGCACGGCGCGGGCCGTAGCGTCCAGGCGCTCCAGGCGCCAGCCCGAGGCCAGGCGCTTGACGATGCCCTGGTCGATCTTGGACTGGTTGGTCACCACGCCCTTGGCCAGTTCGGCGAAGAAGGTCTCGTCGGCGGCGGCCAGGCGCTCGCCCTCGACATCGCGGTCGAAGCGGTGCTCGCCGAACTCGCGCACCACGGCGTCGACGCCCGCGCCCGAGACTTCCATCTGGTACAGGGCCTGGACGGCGGCGAGACGCGCCACCGAGCGCGGTTGGATGCGGTTGCCGCTCATCGGGCCTGTCCCAGCAGTTGACGCTTCAGGGCGATGGTCTCGAGGCAGGCCTTGGCGGCCGAACCGCCGCGGTCGCCTTCGCTGACCCGAGCTCGGGTCAAGGCCTGGGCCTCGTCGTCGACGGCCAGGACGCCGAAGCCGATCGCCAGCCGCTTGCCGATGCCCAGATCCTGCAGGCCGCGGGCGGTTTCATTGGCGACCAGTTCGAAATGGTAGGTCTCGCCCCGGATGACCGCGCCGAGCGCGACATAGCCTTCGTAGCGCACGCCCACGGGGCGGCGAGCCGCGTCCTCGGCCATGGCGATGACCGTCGGGATCTGCAGGGCGCTGGAGACGGTGATCACGTCGTATTCCGCGCCCTGGGCCTCGATCGCCTGCACGGCTCCGCGCAGCAGCTCGTCGGAGATCCCCGAATGGCTTCGGCCCTCTACGATCAGCAAGCGGATGTTGTCTTCAACCATCTAGCTTCGAATCTCCACGGCCGCGCTTGCCGCGCGCACACAAACACACATCAGGGATTAACGAACTATAGCTCTTCTTCGACGCTGTCGCTCAGACCTTCTTCGGTCAGGAACTTGGCGAAGTCGCTGGTTTCCTTGAAATCCCGATAGACGGAGGCGTAACGGACATAGGCGACGTCATCGAGCGATTTCAACGCCTTCATGACCATTTCGCCCACCGTCGAGGACGGGAGCTCGGTCTCGCCCATGCTTTCCAGCTGCCGGACGATGCCGTTGATCATGCGCTCGACGCGCTCGGCCTCGACGGGGCGCTTCTGGGTGGCCAGGGCGATCGAACGCACCAGCTTGTCGCGATCGAACGGCGAGCGCCGGCCCGAACGCTTCAGGATGATCAGCTCGCGCAGTTGCACGCGCTCGAACGTGGTGAAGCGACCGCCGCACTCGGGGCACATGCGGCGACGGCGGATGGCCGCGCCGTCTTCAGACGGGCGGCTGTCCTTAACCTGGCTTTCGGCGTGTCCGCAGAAGGGGCAGCGCATGATGTGGCCCCTCCCGCGGCGCCTAGACCATATTAGTTGTAGATCGGGAAGCGGGCCGTCAAGGCCAGCACTTCCTCGCGGACCTTACCCTCGACCTCGGCGTTGCCTTCCGGACCGTTGGCGGCCAGGCCGTTGACCACTTCGCCGATCAGCTCGCCCACGCGGGTGAACTCGGCTTCCTTGAAGCCGCGCGTGGTGCCGGCCGGCGTGCCCAGGCGAACGCCCGAGGTGATCGTGAACGGCGCGGTGTCGAACGGCACGCCGTTCTTGTTGCAGGTCATGTGGGCGCGCTCGAGGCTGTGCTCGGTGTCCCGGCCTGTCACGCCCTTCGGACGCAGGTCGACCAACATCAGGTGGCTGTCGGTGCCGCCCGAGACGATGTTGACGCCTGACTTCAGCAGGGCTTCCGACAGCGCCTTGGCGTTGGCGATGATCTGCCGGGCATAGTCCTTGAACGCCGGCTGCAGCGCTTCGCCGAAGGCCACGGCCTTGGCGGCGATGACGTGCTCCAGCGGACCGCCTTGCAGGCCCGGGAAAACGGCCGAATTGACCTTCTTGATGATGGCTTCGTCGTTGGTCAGCACCATGCCGCCACGCGGGCCGCGAAGGGTCTTGTGAGTGGTGGTGGTGACGACGTGGGCGTGGGGGACCGGGCTCGGGAACACGCCGCCGGCCACCAGGCCGGCGAAGTGGGCCATGTCGACCATCAGATAGGCGCCGACGCTGTCGGCGATCTGACGGAAGCGGGCGAAGTCGATTTCGCGACTATAGGCGCTGCCGCCGGCGATGATCAGCTTGGGCTTCTCGCGTTCGGCCACCTCGGCGACGTTGTCGTAGTCGATCAGTTGGTCCTGCTGGCGCACGGTGTAGGACACCGGCTTGAACCACTTGCCCGACTGATTGGCGGGCGAGCCGTGGGTCAGGTGGCCGCCGGCGGCCAGGTCCATGCCCAGGAAGCTGTCGCCCGGCTGCAGCAGAGCCATGAACACCGCCTGGTTGGCCTGCGAACCCGAGTGCGGCTGGACGTTGGCGAAACCGGCGCCGAACAGCGACTTGGCGCGTTCGATGGCGATCGTCTCGATCTCGTCGACATATTCGCAGCCGCCGTAGTAGCGCTTGCCCGGATAACCCTCCGCGTATTTGTTGGTCAGGATCGAGCCCTGGGCCTCCAACACCGCCTTCGAGACGATGTTCTCCGAGGCGATCAGCTCGATCTGGTTCTGCTGACGGTCCAGCTCGCGACCGATGCGGTCGAAGATGTCCTTGTCCGCGGTGGCGAGGTCGGCGCCGAAAAAGGCGCTGGTGTTGGCTTGGGTCATTTCGCTCTCCGGGCGTTTGGGGGAGTCGGCAGAGGCGCCCTCTTTAACGGGATAGGCGCGGCGATCAATGTAGGAACCGCATCCTGTTTTGTGCGTTGCCGTCCTGCAGGGCGGTGCTCAACCCCCGCGGAGTTCCAACGACAACAACGGGAATGGGGTATCTCATGGCGTCTCAAGGCGGCGGCACGGACACGACGAGCGACAACAACGTCGATATTCTGGGGCTCAGCGCCGAGATCGTGGCGGCTTATGTAGGTCAGAACACAGTCTCTCAGACGGCCATTCCGGACCTGATCCGTACGGTCCACCAGGCGCTCGCCTCGCTGGGCAACGGCGGCGAGGCTCCGCAACCGGCCGAAAAGGCCAAGCCGGCGGTTCCGGTGGGCCGCTCGGTGCAGCATGACTTCATCGTCTGTCTGGAGGACGGGAAGAAGCTCAAGATGCTCAAGCGCTATCTGCGCTCGCACTACGACATGAGCCCCGAGGAATACCGTCGCAAGTGGGGCCTGCCGCCCGACTATCCGATGGTGGCGCCGGCCTATGCGGCCCGCCGCTCGGACTTCGCCAAGAAGATCGGCCTGGGCAAGGGCGTGCGCCGGGGAAGCTGACCGCCTCTCGCCGTTCGGGCACGCGAACGCCGCCGGACTCCGGCGGCGTTTTTCGGTTCGACGATGTGCGGTCTGGTCGAAGCTGAAGGTGCGTCTGATCCCCTGAACGTGGCGAAGACCACGTTCAAAATGTTTGAGATAGAGCCTGTTTATCCGCTTCGGATAAAATCCGAAACGGACAGGCTCTACGCCGCGTAGCCGCCCATGCGGGCGACATTGCAGTGAGCCCACAGCTTTTCCATCGCCGCGACCAGCTTGCGCATCATGTCGTCGGTATGGAACGGAGTCGGGGTGAAGCGCAGGCGCTCGGTGCCGCGCGGCACCGTCGGGTAGTTGATCGGCTGCACATAGACGCCGTGATCGGCCAGCAGCATGTCGCTGATCAACTTGGTGTGGACGGGATCGCCGACCAGCACCGGAACGATATGGCTCTCGTTTTCCATCACCGGCAGGCCGGCGGCCTTGAACATGGCCTTCAGGGTCGCGGCGCGCTCCTGGTGGATCTCGCGCACTTCCGGGTGCTGTTTCAGCCAGCGGACGCTGGCCAGCGCGCCGGCCACCAAGGCCGGCGGCAGCGAGGTGGTGAAGATGAAGCCCGCGGCCATCAGGCGGATGGCGTCGATCACTTCGGCGTCGCCGGTGATGTAGCCGCCCATGACGCCGAACGCCTTGCCGAGCGTGCCTTCGATGATGTCGATCTCGCCCATCAGGCCGTCGCGCTCCGCGACGCCGCCGCCGCGCGGGCCGTACATGCCGACCGCGTGGACCTCGTCCAGATAGGTCATGGCGCCGTACTTCTTGGCGAGAGCCGCCGTGGCGCGGATGTCGGCGATATCGCCGTCCATCGAATAGACGCTCTCGAAGGCGACCATCTTGGGCGCGTCGGCCGGGGCCGCCGCCAGCAGCTCTTCGAGATGCTCAAGATCGTTGTGGCGGAACACCTTGCGCGGACCGCCGCCATTGCGGATGCCGGCGATCATCGAGGCGTGGTTCAACTCGTCCGAGAAGATGATCAGGCCGGGCAGGATCTTCTGCACCACCGACAGGCTGGCCTCGTTGGAGACGTAGCCCGAGGTGAACAGCAGCGCGCCTTCCTTGCCGTGCAGGTCGGCCAGTTCCTGCTCCAGCAGGACGTGGTCGTGGTTGGTGCCCGAGATGTTGCGTGTGCCGCCCGAGCCCGAGCCATGCGCGTCGACGGCGGCCTTCATGGCGTCCATGACGACGGAATTCTGACCCTGGCCGAGATAGTCGTTGCTGCACCAGACCACGACTTCACGTTCCGAGCCGTCCTGACGGGTCCAGGTGGCGCGCGGGAACTGTCCACGCTGTCGCTTAAGGTCGGCGAAGACCCGGTAGCGGCCCTCTTCGCGGATCTGGTCAACGGCGCTGCGGAACGCGGCTTTGTAGTCCATGTCGGTCTCTAAACCACCGGCCGGATGGTCCGGGGGTCCCCTTAGTTCATGGCTCGGCTTTTCGCACCAAGCGCCGTTGGTGTCCATCTAGGGACGTTTACCTAGCAAATTGAAGTACGCGATTGGCCGCATCGACTTCGCCAATGAACTCCGTCGCGGATGCGGCGTCTTCGACGATTCATCCAAGCTGCGCCAGCTTTCCGCGCAGTAACTGGATGATGGCCGAGAAGTCCTTGCCGCCGAAGCCGTTGCCGTCGAACAACGCGTACAGCGCCTCGGCCTGCGCCCCCATCGGCGTGCTGGCCCCAGCCTTGGCGGCGGCCTCCTGGGCCAGCTTCAGGTCCTTCAGCATCATGGCCGAGGCGAAGCCGCCCTCGTAGTGGCGGTCGGCCGGGGTCTGGGGCCCCACGCCCGGGACCGGACAGTAACTGGTCACTGACCAGCACTGGCCCGATGACTTGCTGGCGATCTCGAAGAAGCGATCTGCGTCCAGACCCAACTTCTCGGCGAGGGCAAAGGCTTCGCAGGTCCCCAGCATCGACACGCCCAGCAGCATGTTGTTGCAGATCTTCGCCGCCTGCCCCGCCCCGTGGTCGCCGGCGTGGATCGTCACGCGCGACATCGGGTCCAGCGCCGCCTCAATGGCCGGAAAGTCCACGGCCGCGCAGCCGACCATGAAGGCCAGGGCGCCGGCCTCGGCGGCCATCACGCCGCCCGACACCGGCGCGTCGGCGAAGCGGAAACCGGCCTCGGCCGCCTGCCCGGCCACAGCGCGGGCGCTCTCGACGTCGATCGTCGAGCTGTCGATCAGCAAGGCGGACTTGGGCGCGCTCTTCAGAATCTGCTCGCCATAGACGGCGCGCACGTGCGGACCGGCCGGCAGCATGGTGATCACCACCTCGGCGTCCGCCACCGCCTCGGCCACCGAGCCGGCCGCCTGGCAGCCAGCCGCAACCGCCCGTTCGACCGCCGCCGCCGACAGGTCGAAAGCGTGGACCTCGTGGCCAGCCTTGGCCTGATTGGCGGCCATGCCGCCGCCCATGTTGCCCAGGCCGATGAAGGCGATGCGGGTCATTGTAGAGCTCCCAGAAAATGCGAACCGCGCCTCATGGGCGCGGCTCTTATCGTTGAGTATCGTCGGGCCTTCCGGCTCAGCGCGCCGTGGCCGGCTTGCGGAACTTGTAGACGAACTGGTCGGTCTTCCCGCGGATCGACGGGTCGTAGACGTTGGCCTTGCGGGAGTCGGCCGGATCCTTCAGCACGCGGCTCTCGCCCTCGAAGATGAAGCCGGCGGCCGTGACCTCGGACCTCACCACCGCCGAGTCGATGCGGTGCAGGGTCTCGGTGTCGCGCAGGCCCGAGCCGGCCTCGGCCGAATGGTCGATAACCAGGAACACGCCGCCCGGCTTCAGAGCTCTGAAGATCTGGCGGTTCACGACCGACAGGTCGGCCGGCCCCATGAACTTGTCGTGCATGTCGTGATAGTTTTGGGCGGTGAACACCAGATCCAGCCTCTCCGGCGTGGAGAAGTTCGGCAGCGTGTTCAGGATCACCTTCACGTTCGAATAGGCCGGATCACGGGCGATGGCGTTCACCGCGGGCTCGCGATTGGCCAGCTTGGTCAGCTCGTCCGGCACATAGGCATAGACCACGCCCCTGGGGCCGACCGACTTGGCCAGGATGCGGGTGAAGTAGCCGCCGCCGGGGATCAGATCGGCGACCTTCGCGCCCGGGCGCACCCCGGCGAAGGTCAGGACCTCGCCCGGATGCCGGTTGGCGTCTCGGACCATGTCGGCGGCCGGACGCGACGGATCGCTGAGCGCGGCGGCGATGTTCGGCGAGATGGCCGCGGCCGCCGGGCCCGAAGGCGGCGGCGGCGGAGGTCCCATCATCGGCTGGGTGGCGCAGGCCGCAAGGCCCAGCACGGCGACGAGACTGAGAAGCGGCTTACGCATGGCAATCCTTCCGAACCGACGTGTTCTTGTTGTGCGACCCTAACCTAGCGTGACGGCTACGTCAGCGGCCTCCATTCCTCCCCGCGGGGAAGCGGAGCGAAAATCTCCTCCAGCATGGCGTCCGTGACCCCCTCGAGGGTCGCGGGATTCCACTTCGGGGCGTTGTCCTTGTCGACGATCACGGCCCGGACGCCCTCGATGAAGTCGTGCTTCATCACCACCCGCGAGCCGATCCGGTACTCCATGACCATGTTGTCAGCGAAGTCGGTCATGGCCGCGCCGCGCTTCAGCTGCTCGAAAGCGACTTTCATCGTCTGGGGCGACTTGGTCCGCATCACGGCCAACTGGGCCTTGCCCCAGTCGCTGGAGTCGAGGGTCAGGAACTCCACGATCTCCTCGACGGTCTCGCCGACGAACAGGCGGTTGAGGTCCTGCTCGAAGCCCAGCAGCGCCGCCTTGCCAGCGTCGGCGCGGTATTTCTTGAGGATCTCTTCGATGCGGCGGGGATCGGCGATGATCGCCTTCTTCAGCCCCGCCACGGCGCCGAACTCGACGAAGTGGGTGGCTACTCCCAAGCGCATGCAGTCCGCGCCCTTGATCCGCGCGCCGGTCAGGGCCAGCCACAGCCCCGCCTTGCCCGGCAGGCGCGGCAGGTACCAGCCGCCGCCGACATCCGGAAACAGGCCGATGCCGGTCTCGGGCATGGCGAAGGTCGTGCGCTCGGTGGCGATCCGCACATGGGCCGGCATCGAGATGCCGACACCACCGCCCATGACGATGCCGTCCATCACCGCCACGACAGGCGTGTCATAGGTGAACAGCAGGTGGTTCAACTGGTACTCGGTGTGGAAGAACCGTCGCGCCTCGACGCCGTCCTTGGCCCCGCTGTCGGCCAGCATCCGGATGTCGCCGCCGGCGCAGAAGCCGCGCTCGCCCGCATGGTCGATCAGGACCATGTAGATCTCGGGATCTTCCCGCCAGTCCAGCAGCGCGCCGATCATGGTCTCGCACATGCCAAGCGTCAGGGCGTGCAGGGCTTTCGGGCGATTGAGCGTGATGCGGCCGACGTTCTTCTCGACGCGGATCAGGACTTCGGGTTCGTCGGTCATCGATAGGTCCTAGGCGGGTTCGGCGACGGGCGCGCAGTCGAAGCGGTCGATCTGACCGGCCGTGAGGCGATAGACGGCGTCCTGCGGGATGTCCTGGGCCAGAGTCTCGGCTTGCGACAAGCCGGCATAGGCGCCGCGCAGCAGCCGGCCGGCGACGCCGTGGCTGACGACGATCAGCCGGCGCTCGGGCTCGGCCGCCTGTTCGCCCAGCCAGTGGGTAATGCGGGCCATCATGGCCTCATAGGTCTCGCCGCCCGGCGCGTGGAAGCCCCAGGCGTCGTCGCCGTGAAGATGCGGTTTCTCGCCTCTCACCTCCTCGCGGAGGCGGTTGGACCATTCGCCGACGTCGATCTCCACCAGGCGTTCGTCGGTCGCGACCGACAGCCCCAGATGCGCGCCGATGGTCTCGGCCGTGTCGCGCGCCCGGCGCAACGGGCTGGCGACGATGCGCCACTCACCCAGGGGGCCGGCCGGCGGGTCGCGGCGAACCAGGTCGAACAACAGGTCGGCCATGGCTCCCGCCTGGGCGCGGCCCAGCGGCGTCAGGTCCGACTCCGACCGCCCCTGCAGACGGCCTTCGCGATTGTGGAAGGTCTCCCCATGGCGACAGAGATAGATCACTGCCGGAACATCTCTCGGGCGATGATGACGCGCATGATCTCGTTGGTCCCTTCCAGGATCTGGTGCACCCGCAGGTCGCGCACGATGCGCTCCAGCGGATAATCCTGGAGGTAGCCGTAGCCGCCGTGCAACTGCAAGGCGTCATTGGCCACCTGGAAGCCGGCGTCGGTGGCGAACCGCTTGGCCATGGCGCACAACTTGGTCGCTTCCGGGTGGCGATTGTCCAGGGCGTGGGCGGCCCGGCGCACCATCAGTCGGGCGGCCTCCAGCTCGGTGGCCATGTCGGCCAGCTTGAACTGCAAGGCCTGGAAGTCCTTCAGCGCTTTGCCGAACTGATTGCGGGTCTCCATGTAGGCCTTGGCCGTGTCGAGGGCGAACTGCGCCCCGCCCAGCGAGCACGAGGCGATGTTCAGGCGACCGCCGTCCAGGCCCATCATGGCGAAGCGGAAGCCTTCGCCTTCCTGGCCGATGCGGTTCTCGACCGGCACGCGGCAATTGTCGAAATTCACCTGCGCCGTCGGCTGGGCGTTCCAGCCCATCTTGCGCTCGTTGGCCCCGAAGCTGAGCCCTTCCGTCCCCTTCTCGACCACGAAGGCCGAAACGCCCTTGGCGCCCTCGCCGCCCGTACGCGCCATGACGACATAGACGTCCGACACGCCACCGCCCGAGATGAAGGCCTTTCCACCGTTCAGGACATAGTGGTCGTCGTCGAGCTGGGCGCTCGTGCGCATGTTGGCCGCGTCCGAACCCGAGCCCGGCTCGGTCAGGCAGTAGCTGGCGATCAGCTGCATGGTCGTCAGACGCGGCAGGTAACGCTTGCGCAGATCCTCGGAGCCGAAGCGATCGATCATCCACGAGGCCATGTTGTGGATGGTCAGATAGGCGGCGGTCGGCACGTCGCCGTAGCTGAGCGCCTCGAAGATGATCGAGGCGTCTAGGCGCGACAGACCGCTGCCCCCGACATCCTCGTTCACATAGATGCCGGCGAAGCCCAGCTCGGCGGCTTGGCGCAGAGTCTCGACAGGGAAATGCTTCTTCTCGTCCCACTCGGCCGAGAACGGGGCAAGCTGTCCTTCGGCGAAAGCGCGAGCCGCATCCTGGATTGCGACTTGATCTTCGTTCAGCGCGAAATCCATGCGCACTTCCTCCCGTTCGGGGCAAAGCCGCCCTCACCTTCTTGGCCGCTGACGTGCCGCGCCGTGCGCCAGCTGTCAACGCGTGTCGCGCGGGCCTCCAAGTGTGGCCTGAAATCCTCCGTTACACGGTGTGTAGCGACTCAGGCGTCGCACCCCCTTGATAACCATCGCCTTTCGGCCCAAATGCCGATCTCGAGTCTGGGCGTTCTCAACAATAACATTTGCATCGACGATTATGCGTTTCGTGAAACTTGCACTCGCCGCTCTTGTCGCGGCCCTGGGGATGGCCACGGCCGCGGTCCCGGCCCATGCGGCCGAGGGCGGCGACATCGCGCGTAGCTATGGCGTGTGGCGTAACCCGCACAACACCGTGCACCTGGAAATCAAGGATTGCGGCCCCAGCACCTGCGGCGTCGTCGTGTGGGCCAGCGCCAAGGCCGAGGCCGACGCGCGCAAGGCGGGCGCCGACACCCTGATCGGCAAGCAACTGCTGCGTGACTTCGAGAGCCAGCGCGACGGTTCGCTGAAGGGGCGCGTGTGGGTCCCGACCCTGAAGGTCACCCTCGTGGGGTCGGCCGACATCATCGACCCCAAGACCATGCGCGCCAAGGGCTGCGTGATCGGCAACTTCCTGTGCAAGTCGCAGCTGTGGACCCGCATCGACGGACCGTCGATGCTGGCCGCCCGCACGGCGCCCTGACCTTTTCGCCCGAACGCGCAAACGCCGCTTGATTCAGCTCAAACGGCGCAGCACCCTCTAAGTGTACGTTGATAACCCAGGCGTCCGAAGAGACGCCGGGGGCAACTTGGCCGTCTGTCGGCCAGCACGGGAGGAACGACATGACCGAGGCGGCGACGCTTTCGAAGACCGCGTCAGGCGCGGCTACACAGCATTTCGACGTGATCATCGTGGGCGCGGGCATTTCCGGGATCGGGAGCGCCTATCACCTCGGCGTGCAACGACCGGGGACGACCTTCACGGTGCTGGAGGCGCTCGAGAGTTTTGGCGGCACCTGGCTAACGCACACCTACCCCGGCATCCGCTCGGACAGCGACCTCTATACTTTCGGCTATCGCTTCAAGCCGTGGGTCGGCCCACCGATCGCCACCGCCGCGGAAATCCTCGACTACATGGGCGAGGTGATCACCGAGAACGACTTGGCGCGCCACATCCGATATCGGCGACGGATCGTCTCGGCCAGTTGGTCGTCCGCTGACAAGCTCTGGACGCTGGAGGTCGCCGGCCCGGACGGCGCCGAGCGCTACACCACCAACTTCCTGTGGATGTGCCAGGGCTATTACCGTCACTCGGTGGGCTATACGCCCGACTGGCCCGGCATGTCGGACTACAAGGGCCGGATCGTGCATCCGCAAACCTGGCCCGACGACCTCGACTTGAAGAACAAGCGGGTGGTGGTGATTGGCTCTGGCGCGACGGCCGCGACCCTGGTTCCCAACATCGCCGGCGACTGCGCCCATGTCACCGTGCTGCAGCGCTCGCCCACCTACTTCGTACCCGGCCGCAACGAGAACGAGCTGGCCAACGTCCTGCGCCAGCTGGAGATCGACGAGACCTGGATCCACGAGATCGTCCGCCGCAAGGTGCTGTTCGACCAGAACGAATTCACGCGGCGCTCGGTCGAGGAGCCCGAAGTGGTCAAGGCCGAGTTGCTGGAAGGCGTGAAGGCGTTCCTGGGCCCGGACTTCGACATCAAGACCCATTTCACGCCGCGCTATCGTCCGTGGCGGCAGCGCATCGCCTTCGTGCCCGACGGCGATCTCTTTCAGGGCATCGCCTCCGGCAAGGCCTCGGTGGTGACCGACGAGATCGACCGCTTCACCGAGACGGGGCTGCTGCTCAAGTCCGGCAAGATGCTGGAGGCGGACGTCGTCGTCACGGCGACGGGCTTCGACCTCAGCGTCCTGGGCGACATCGCGTTCGCGGTGGACGGCAAGCCGCTCGACTTCGCCAATACGGTCACCTACCGCGGCATGATGTTCACCGGCCTGCCGAACCTCGTCTGGGTCTTCGGCTATTTCCGAGCCAGCTGGACCTTGCGCGCCGACATGATCGGCGACTTCGTCTGCCGGCTGCTGGCCCACATGGAAGCCAAAGGCGCGCGGCAGGTCGAGGTCGCCCTGCGGCCGCAGGACGCGGACATGAAGATCGGCGAATGGATCGATCCAGAGGACTTCAATCCCGGCTATCTGATGCGGAACATGCATCTGCTGCCCAAGGCCGGCGACAAGCCGGAGTGGCGACACACCCAGGACTACTGGACCGAGAAGGACCTCTTCCCGACCCTCGACCTGGACGATCCGGCGTTCCGCTATTCTTGAGCCTCTTAAGGGCCCCATGAACTTGCCTAGAGAGGCGGCGCGGTTCAAATCAACGTCATGACCGTTCCGCCCCTCGCTCCCTATCCCGCCACCCGCCTGCGCCGCCTGCGCCAGGCCGACTGGACCCGCCGCCTCGTCCGCGAGACCGAGGTCCGACCATCGGACCTGATCTGGTCGATGGTGGTGCACGAAGGCGAAGGGACGATCCCTATCGCCTCGATGCCGGGCGTCGAACGCCTTTCCGTCAGGGAAGCCGCCAAGGCCGCCGTCCGCGCCCGCGACCTGGGCATCCCGGCCATCGCCATCTTCCCGCACATCGACGGCTCGCGGAAGGACGCGACCGGCTCGATCGCCGCCGATCCGGACGGCGTCATTCCGCGCGCCGTCAAGGCGATGAAGGACGCCGCCCCCGAGGTCGGGATCATGTGCGATGTGGCGCTAGACCCCTTCACCGACCACGGCCACGACGGCGTGATCGAGGGCGGCAGGATCCTCAACGACCCGACCATCGAGCGCCTGGTCGAACAGGGGCTAATCCAAGCCGAGGCCGGCGCCGACATCCTGGCCCCGTCCGACATGATGGACGGCCGCATCGGCAAGCTGCGCGCGGCGCTGGAAGGCGCGAACTTCCAGGACACGATGATAATGTCCTACGCGGCCAAATACGCCTCGGCCTTCTACGGTCCGTACCGCGACGCCATCGGCTCGGCCAAGCTCTCCGCCGGCCAGGGTGACAAGAAGACCTACCAGATGGACCCGGCCAACACCGAGGAAGCCATCCGCGAGGTCGCGCTCGACATCGCCGAGGGCGCGGACATGGTGATGGTCAAGCCGGGCATGCCGTATCTGGACATCGTGCGGCGCTTGGTCGAGGAATTCCGCATGCCCACCTACGCCTTCCAGGTGTCGGGCGAGTACGCGATGATCATGGCCGCCGCCCAGAACGGCTGGATCGACCACGACCGCGCCATCCTCGAAAGCCTGTCAGCCTTCAAGCGCGCCGGCGCGGCGGGCGTCATCACCTATTTCGCCCCCTGGGCCGCCGAGAAGCTGGGCTGACGTGGCCGCGCCGAGGACCGCCTTCAGCCAAGGCCGGTTCTATGGCGCGCCGACCGTCGAGCGCCAGCTTCAGGGCGTGCGCCTGGCCCACCTCAAGGCCACCAAGCGCGCCGAGCACGTCGACGAGCACAGCCACGACGACGCCCACTTCGTGCTGGCCACCCACGGCCGCTATGTGACCACCGCCGCCGGCCCCGAGACCGAGGGGCCGGTGCTGGTCTTCAACCCGCCGGGCGTGGTGCATCGCGACCGCTTCGTGGATGTCGGCGGCTATTTCCTGGCCGTCAGCTTCGCCCCTACCGACTGGCGGACCCTGGCCGACGCCGGGCGCGGCGCGGCCATCGACGCCCTTCGGCTGACCGGTCCCGCCGCCCGCCGTGCCGCCCTGCGCCTGACCCGCTCGCTGCTGGCCCGCGACGCCGAGACGTTGTCGCTGGAGGGCCTGAGCCTGGAGCTGGCCGCCCAGGCGCTGGCGCCGGCCTCGGACGGCGACAGCCGCCCACCCTGGCTGGACCGCGCCGAGACCTATCTGGCGGATGCGTTCGACCAGCCGATCAGCGTCGCAAATCTCGCCGAGATCGCCGGCGTGCATCCGGTCCATCTGGCGCGCGGCTATCGCCGCTGGCTGGGCGCGGCGCCGGGCGACCGGCTGCGCGCGCGACGGCTGGAGCGCGCCGCCGACCTGCTGATGCGCGGCCGCGACCCGATCGGCGAGATCGCCCTGGCCTCCGGCTTCTGCGACCAGAGCCACCTCAATCGCCAGTTCCTCAAGGCCTATGGCGTCACGCCCGGCGAGTTCGCCCGGCTGTGCGGTCGCCGGCCGGAAGTTTCAAGCGTCCAAGACGAGACCGCCGACGCGGCCTAGACGGCGGAGGTTCCTTTTGGAGTTCACGCCTTGAAAGCCTTCGCGTTCGCCGCCGCCCTCGCACTCGCTCCTCTTTGGGCGCCGCTCTCGGCTCACGCCGCCGACTGGCCCACGGCCACGCCCGCCGCCGAAGGCCTCTCGGCCTCCAAGCTCGACGCGATGTCGGGTGCCATCAAGGCCGGACAGTTCCAGCAGATCACCAGCGTCCTGGTCGCGCGCCACGGCAAGCTGGTTTTCGAAGCCTATTACGACGCCGATCAGAAGGACGGTGGTCCCGAGGCGCGGCGCAACACCCGCTCCACAACCAAGACCGTCACCGCCATGCTGGCCGGGGCCGCCATCGCCCGCGGCGCCCTGTCCGGCGTCAACGCGCCCATCAAGGCCTACCTGAAAGGCCGGCCGCCGGTCGCCAATCCCGACCCGCGCAAGGACAAGGTCACGGTCGAGGACCTGCTGACCATGAGCTCCATCGCCGAGTGCGACGACGACAACCAGTTCTCGCGCGGCAACGAGGAGCGGATGTACCTAATCGAGGACTGGGTCGGCTTCTATCTGGACCTGCCGGTGCGCGGCTTCCCGGACTGGATGCCCAAGCCCGAGGCCTCGCCGTATGGCCGCAGCTTCAGCTACTGCACCGCCGGGGTCGTGACCCTGGGTCAGGTCGTCCAGAACGCCGTGAAGAAGCCCCTGCCTGCCTTCGCCGACGAGGTGCTGTTCAAGCCGCTCGGCATCGAGGCCCCACACTGGCAGATATCGCCCAAGGGCCTGGCCATGGGCGGCGGCGGTCTGGGCCTGCGTAGCCGCGACCTGCTGAAGCTGGGCCAGCTCTACGCCAATGGCGGCCGGTGGGACGGCAAGCCGGTGCTGCCGGCCGACTTCGTGAAGGCGGCCGTCGCGCCCCACGCCAACGCCCGGGAGAACACCGACTACGGCTACCTGATCTGGCTGCAGACCTTCCCAGGCTCTGATGGCGCCGGCCACAAGGCCTGGGTGATGAGCGGCACGGGCGGCCAGAAGGTCGCCATCGTACCGGACCTCGACCTGGTGGCGGTGATCACCACCGCCAACTTCGGCGTCCGCCAGCCGCACGTCATCGCCGAGAAGCTGCTGGCCGAGCACATCCTGGCGGCGGTCGAGAAATAGCGCCGCGAAGCCCGGAAAAGAATCGGGGACGCGGCTATCTTCCCGGGATGAGCCGCGTCCTCGACATCGTCACCGCCGTGATCCGCGACCAGGACGGCCGCATGCTGCTGGTCCGCAAGCGCGGCACGGCCACTTTCATGAAGCCCGGCGGCAAGCGCGACGCCGGCGAGGACGATCTCACCACCCTGGCGCGCGAGCTCGACGAGGAGCTGGGCTGCCGGCTGGTCCATGCCGAACTCCTGGGCCATTTCTCGGCCCCGGCCGCCAACGAGGCCGGCTTCACCGTCCAGTCGGCGACCTATCTGGCCACGGTCGAGGGCGACATCGCCGCTCAAGCCGAGATCGAAGAACTGGTCTGGATCGACCCGGCCGCGCCGGGCGACCTCCGCCTGGCGCCCTTGCTGACGCAGGCCGTCCTGCCGGCGCTGCTGGCCCGCGCCTAGAGCCTGTCCCGTTTAGATGGAACCATCTAGACGGGATAAACAGGCTCTAGAATCAAACATTTAGAGCCCTTTTGAACGCTTTAGATGATTCCATCTAAAGCTAAAGGGCCCTAGGCCTTGCCGCCCATGGCGGTGATCCGTCCCGCGACCATCTCCAGCGCCAGTTCACGCGCGCGGCCCGACGGCCGGCCCAGCAGCTCGCTCAGCGTCGGCCCGAACAGTCCCACCCCGATCGCCAGGATGATGTTGACCAGGATGAAGTCGACGATCTTGTCGCGCTCGACGCCGACGTCGCGCGCCAGCCGCGTCTGAACCACCGCGTCGACGACCTCTCGCACCAGGGTCATGCGCCGCCCTTCCCCGGTCAGCTCCAGCCACGCCGCCAGCCGCGCCACGCCCTTGGCCTCGAAGGCGTCGAACAGGGCCTGGGCCCCGAAGCCCGGCGAAACACCCTGCGCGTTGAACCCGACGATGATCTTGTCGGCCAGTTGCCGGATCATCCGCTCCATCAGCGCCGTCTCGACCCCGGCGATCGAACCGAAGTGGTGGATGACATTGGCGTGGACCACACCGGCGGCCTTGGCGACATCGGCCAGCTTGATGGCCTGGGGGCCGTGTTCGACCAGCAGGACTTCGGCGGCCGCGAGGATGTTCTCGCGCGCGGCCTCGGGCGTACGACGCACGCGGGTCTTCGGGGCTGAAGCCTCTATTGACATTTTTGTCAGTACAACTCACTCTGCGCCATCGAGCGGCTTAGACAGCCCTAAACCGGCGGAGCGCATAACGCCATGATCGACACCAAAACCACTCCGGCCGACCTGGACGTCACCCCGCGCGACATCCGCTTCGACCTCGCCGACGCCCAGAAGGGTCACTGGCTGGGCGGCGATCCCGTCGGCACGGCGGTGTTCAACGCCCTGTCCCTGACCTTCCCGGACGGCGAGCGCCTGTTCATGGACGCGGTGCGCAACTACCGCCACCTGCTGACCGGAAAGCTGCTGGACGACGCCAGGAACTTCATCGCCCAGGAAGCCATCCACTCGCGCGAGCACCATCAGCTGAACAGCCTGATCGATCGCACGCGCTATCCGGTCGCCGAGATCGAGGAGACGGTGAAGGGCCGCGTGAAGATGGCCCGCGAGCGCGGCCAGATGGCCATGCTGCTGTCGACCATCGCGCTGGAGCACTTCACGGCGATGATGGCCGAGACCCACGCGCGTCATCAGGACCTGTTCGACAAGGCCCACCCCGAAGTCGAGAAGCTGTGGCGCTGGCACGCCATGGAGGAGACCGAGCACAAGGCCGTCGCCTACGACGTCTTCATGGTCGCGACCAAGGACTGGTCGCCGCGTCGCCGCTATATGATGCGCTGCCGGGCCATGTTCTTCGTGACCCTCATGTTCACCCGCAACATCTGCCGCTACGCCGCCCGCCTGCTGGAGGCCGACGGCTATTCGCCCAAGGCGGCGCTGAAGGCGGTCAACGCGTTCGTGTGGGACAAGCCGGGCCTGTTCCGCCGGGGCTGGAAGACCTATTTCGCCTGGTACCGCCCCGGCTTCCACCCCTGGGACCAGGACGACCGCGCCGCCTTCGCCGGCTGGAAAGCCGAGTTCGACTCGGCGGCGGCGTAGGGTCTTTCGAACCAAAACACCCGATCTCCCCGGCGAATGCCGGGCCCAGATCCATCCTGAACGTCAGCCGCGAATGCGAAAGAGCGCCGAGCGAAGCCGCCCGGCGCTCTTGGTTCGTCTGGGCCCCGGCATTCGCCGGGGAAATCGGAAGATCGGGTTACCCCGCGATCAGGCCGAAGTCCGCCACCTTACCCATTTCATCCCGCACCGCCGCCAGGGTCTTCAGGCGGTTGTCGCGGTGCTCGGGTTCGTTGACGAAGACGCCGTCCAGATAGGCGTCGACCGGGCCGCGCAGCTCAGCCAGCTGGGTCATGGCGCCGGTGAAGTCCTCGGCGTCCAGGGCGTCCTTCAGCGGCTTGGCCAGCAGGCGCAGGGCGTTGTACAGGCCCACCTCGGCGGCGCTGTCGGCGGCCGGCTCCTCGGGCGCCCCGACCGGCAGAGCGCCCTTCTTCTCCTCGGCCTTGAGGATGTTGGAGGCGCGCTTGTAGCCGGCCATCAGGCTCTTGCCGTCGTCGGTCTTCAGGAAGCCGTCCAGGGCCTCGACCCGCGCGACGATGCGCGCCAGGTCGTCGTCGCCCAGGGCGAAGACGGCGTCGACGAGGTCGTGGCGCTTGCCCTGGTCGCGGAGGGTGACCTTCAGGCGGTCAGCGAAGAAGGCAAGAATATCCTTCGAATAGGAGGTCTCATTACTCAGTCGGCTCGACGTAATGACGATCGTCCCGGCGATGCTAAGTATCTTGCCTAGCGGAATACGAGACCCATTCTCGAGCACGATCCGGATCACGCCCAGCGCCGCGCGGCGCAACGCATAGGGATCCTTGCTCCCCGTCGGCTTCTCGTCGATCGCGAAGAACCCGACCAACGTATCCAGCTTGTCCGCCAGCGCCACGGCCACGCTCACCGGCGCGGTCGGCACCGCGTCCGACGGCCCTTGCGGCTTGTAGTGGTCGCGCACGGCGTCGGCGATCTCGCCGTCCAGGCCGAAGGTCCGGGCGTAGTAGCCGCCCATGATCCCCTGCAGCTCGGGGAACTCGCCGACCATCTGCGAGGCGAGATCCGCCTTGGCCAGACGCGCGGCTTCCTTGGTCTTGGCGACATCCGCGCCGACCAGCGGGGCGATCTCGCCGGCCAGGGCGACGATGCGCTCGACGCGCTGGGCCATGGTCCCGAGCTTGGCGTGGAAGGTGACGCCGTTCAGCTTCTCAAGCCAAGGCTCGAAACCGACCTTGACGTCCTCGTCCCAGAAGAAGCGGGCGTCGGACAGGCGCGAGGACAGCACCTTGGCGTTGCCGGCCGCGATCACCGCGCCGCCGTCGGCGGCCTGGATGTTGGCGATGGTGATGAAGTGCGGCGCCAGCCCCTCTTCCCCGGCCTTGCGGACGGCGAAGTACTTCTGGTGCGTGCGCATCGAGGTGCGGATCACCTCGGGCGGCAGGCTGAGGAACACCGGGTCCATGTCGCCCAGCACCGGCGTCGGCCATTCGGCCAGGCCGGCGACTTCGTCCAGAAGCCCCTGGTCCTCGACCAGTTCCAGGTGACGGGCGAAGCACAGGGTCTTGCAGCCTTCGAGGATGCGCTGCTTGCGCTCCTCGACGTCGAGCACGACGTAGTGGGCTTCCAGGCCGGCGGCGTATTCATCGAAGTCCCGCGCCACGAACGGCTGGGCGTCGCCCATGAAGCGGTGGCCTTCGGAGATGTCGCCGCTCGGGATGCCCTCGATGGCGAACGGCACGATCTCGCGGTCCAGCACGCACAGGATGCGCTTCAGCGGCCGCACCCAGCGCAACTTCTTGGTCCCCCAGACCATCGACTTGGGCCAGGGGAAGCCGCGCACGATCGCCTCGACCATCTCGGCGACGATCTCCGGCGTCGGGCGGCCCTTCTTCTCGATGAAGGCCATGTAGACGCCGTCGCGCTCGACCAATTGGTCTTGCGTCAGGCCGGCCTTGCGCAGGAAGCCTTCCATGGCCTGCGGCGGGGCGCCGACGCGGGGCCCTTTCAGCTCTTCCTTACGGTCGGCCTGGGCCAGCGGCAGGCCTTCGGCCACCAGGGTCAGCCGACGCGGGCCGGCGAAGGTCTTCAGGGCCTCGGGCAGGAAGCCGGCGGCGGCCAGGTGCTCGCGCGCCATGCGCTCCAGGTCCTTGGCGGCCTGGGCCTGCATGCGGGCGGGGATCTCTTCCGAGAACAGTTCGAGGAGAAGTTGGGGCATCAGACTTTACGCGGCTTCCTGCTGCTCGACCCAGGCGCTGGCGCACATCTTACAAAGGTCGCGGATGCGGCCGATGTAGCTGGCGCGTTCGGCGACGGCGATCGCGCCGCGGGCGTTCATCAGGTTGAAGAGATGGCTGGCCTTGAGGACCATGTCGTAGGCGGGCAGGACCAGAGCCTTGTTGTGGTACGAGCGGGCCAGCATCAGCGGGACCTGCTCTTCCATCTGCTCGAACTGCTGCTTGAGCACCGCGACGTCGTAGCCGTGGAAGTTGGCTTCCGACTGCTGGCGTTCGTTCTCCAGGAACACATCGCCATAGGTCGTCGCGCCCAGCGGCGAGTCCGGATCGTTGAACGGCAGGTCGTAGACGTTGTCGACGCCGAACACGTACATCGCCAGGCGTTCCAGGCCGTAGGTCAGCTCGCCGGCCACCGGCGAGACATCCAGCCCGCCGACCTGCTGGAAGTAGGTGTATTGCGACACTTCCATGCCGTCGCACCAGACTTCCCAGCCCAGGCCCCAGGCCCCGACGGTGGGGTTCTCCCAGTCGTCCTCGACGAAGCGGATGTCGTGGGTGCGCAGGTCCAGGCCGATCGCCTCCAGCGAGCCGAGATACAGGTCCTGCATGTTCTCGGGGTTCGGCTTCAGGATCACCTGGTACTGGTAATAGTGCTGCAGGCGGTTGGGGTTTTCGCCATAGCGCCCGTCGCCCGGACGGCGCGAGGGCTGCACATAGGCCGCGTTCCACGGCTTGGGGCCCAGGGCGCGCAGTACGGTGGCCGGGTGCAGGGTCCCCGCCCCGACTTCCACGTCATGCGGCTGCAGGATGATGCAACCCTGCCGGCTCCAATAGTCATGGAGCGTCAGGATCAGGCTTTGGAAGGACTTGGGTTTTTCGCGCGACATATATCGAAGCAGGCCTAGAAAAAAGTCGGCGGACCATAGGGCCCGCCGACCGGTGCTTCAAGCGATGTCCGGAACGGTAAGGGCTTTAGTTGCCCTTCGGCACGGTGTGCTTGCCGGCGTTCGACTCCGGGGCGCCGTACTTGGCGCGGTTGGCCTTGGTGTCGGCGACCGGCGGGTTGGAGACGACATTGGCGTCGCCGGCCTTCAGCGAGGCCTGGGCCTCCGGCGATTGCGACGACACCGGCACGACCACCGAGGTGTTCACCCCGGCGTCCGGAGCGGCCGTGGCCGCCGGCATGGCGGGGCTGACGGCGGGGTCGGAGGCCATGTCGCTGCTGGTCGCGGGAGCCGACGTCGTGGTCTGCGGCGTCGGGGCCATCGAGTCTGCGGCCGGCGTCATGGCCTGGCCGGCCGGCGCTTCCTGCTCGTTGGCGGCGACCTGCATGGTCGCATTGGCGTCGGTCGCCGAGGCGGCGGCCTGCAGGCCCGGAACATCCTTCGGGATCAGAACCTTGTCGACCACGTGCAGTACGCCGTTGGTCGCCATCACATCGGTCTGAGTGATGGTGGCGGTGTCGACCATGGGGACCGCGCCCGAGCCATCCAGCAGCAGCGGCGAGCCCTCGACGCTCTTCACCTCACCCTTGGCGCCCTTGATCTTGGTGGAGTCCACCTTGGCGTTGATCAGGTGATAGGTCAGCACCTTCTGCAGCATCGGCCCATTCTCGGGCAGCATCAGCTTGTCCAGCTCACCGGCCGGCAGGGCGGCGAAGGCCGCGTCGGTCGGGGCGAACAGGGTCAGGTTCTGGTTGGTCTTCAGGACGCTGGTCAGGTTCACGGCCCCGACAGCCTTCAGGAAGGTGTTGAACTGACCCGAGGCCTCGACGGTCTGGATCAGGTCGCCCTTGGCGACGACGGGCGAGGACGCGGCCGGCGCTGGCGCGGCGGGCGCCGTGGCGTCCTGGGCGTGGGCGAAGCCGGTCATCAGGGCGACCGCGGCGGCGGCGGTCAGGAGACGCTGGGTGATCATGATCGAGTTCCTCTCGGTTCGAGCGGAGTACGCCCGGACCGGGGAGTCGGTTCCGTGATCACGGGCACGTGATCACGCAAAGCGTCACCGGAAATAGAATATGACCGCCACACCAGCGATGATCAGACCAAATCCGGCGACGGTCGACCACTTGATCGCTTCACCGAGATAGAAATACGAAAACAGCATGAAGACCATCAGGGTGATGAACTCCTGACCGACCTTCAATTCAGCCGTCGAATACACGGCGTGTCCGATCCGGTTGGCCGGCACGGCAAGCAAGTATTCGGGCAGGGCGATCAGCCAGCTGGAGATGATCGCGACGGGCAGGGCCATCGGCTTGCCCTTCAGGTGACCGTACCAGGCGAAGGTCATGAAGACGTTCGACATGACCAGCATCAGCCAGGGAGCGATCTTCATGACCAGCGGCGACATGGGCGGGCTCCGAAGCGGGGCGTTGGGGATTCCGCCAACCTAGGACAAGCCGGCCCGTCGGAGCCAGAACTTCCCGTCAGGCCGAATCGCCGGTTTCTGACGCAGTAGCAGCGCTACGTGCCGATATTTTGGGCGCCTTGCCCATTTCCTTTCCAAAACCTTGCCCGCGCCGCCCGTCATGGAACCGTCGCCGATAGCGTGGCCAAGCCGGGGAACGATGCAGCGCGTGATGGCGGCGTCGGCGGTGATCGCACCGGGGGCGAGAACGCTTCCGAACAACCAAGCAAAGCAAGCCCGTAGCTCAACGGGTCGGAGCAAGGCGGATGAAACTGATCATAGCGGTCGTCAAACCCTTCAAGCTGGACGAGGTGCGCGAAGCGCTCGTCGCCGCCGGCGTCGAAGGTCTGACGGTGTCGGAAGTGAAGGGCTACGGCCGTCAGAAAGGCCAGACCGAGATCTACCGGGGCGCCGAGTACCAGGTGAATTTCGTGCCGAAAGTGAAGCTGGAAGCGGTTGTCGACGACGCGTCCGCGGCCAAGGCCGTCGAAGCGGTCAAGGCCGCCGCGGCCACCGGCAAGATCGGCGACGGCAAGATCTTCGTCCTGAACGTCGAAGAAGCCGTCCGCATCCGCACCGGCGAAACCGGCTCGGCCGCTCTGTAACGCATCGGGAAAAGGGGATACCGACGATGAAACTCACCTTCAAACCGCTGGCCGGGCTGTTGCTCGCCGCGACCCTGGCGGGGGCCCCGCTGGGCGCCACCGCCTTCGCCCAGGAGGCCGCGCCCGCGCCGGCCGCCGCCATGACCGCCGCAGCGCCCGCCGAGGCCGCGCCGGCCGCCACGCCGGCTCCCGCCCCAGCCGCCGCGCCCACCATCGTCGACAAGAACGACAAGGGTGACAACGCGTGGATGCTGACCTCCTCGCTGCTGGTCCTGCTGATGATCATCCCGGGCCTGGCCCTGTTCTACGGCGGCCTGGTGCGCGCCAAGAACATGCTGTCGGTCATGATGCAGGTCTCGACGGTCGCCATCATCGGCTTCGTCGCTTGGGTCCTGTGGGGCTACAGCTTCGCCTTCACCGACGGCGGCAGCTGGGACAGCTTCGTGGGCGGCCTGGGACGCCTGTTCCTGAAGGACGTGACCCCGGCCAGCAACGTCGCGACCTTCTCGACCGGCGTGGTGATCCCCGAGTTCACCTTCATTTCGTTCCAGTCGACCTTCGCGGCCATCACCGCCGCCCTGGTGGTTGGTTCACTGGTCGAGCGCATGAAGTTCGCCGCCATCGTCGCCTTCGCCGTCCTGTGGCCGCTGCTGTCGTACTATCCGATGGCGCACATGGTCTGGTGGTGGCCGGGTCCTGACGCGATCGCCCTGGCCCCGACCGCTCCGGTCAAGTCGGGCCTGATCTGGGGCTTCGGCGCCCTGGACTTCGCCGGCGGCACCGTCGTCCACATCAACGCGGGTATCGCCGCTCTCGTCGGCGCCCTGATCCTCGGCAAGCGTCAAGGCTACGGCAAGGAGCCGATGCCCCCGCACTCGCTGACCCTGACCCTGGTCGGCGCCGGCCTGCTGTGGGTGGGCTGGTTCGGCTTCAACGCCGGTTCGAACCTCGAGTCGAACGGCTACGCCTCGCTGGCCATGATCAACACCTTCGTCGCCACCGCCGCCGCCGGTCTGTCGTGGATCGTCGTCGAGTGGGTCACCCGCAAGAAGCCGTCGGCCCTGGGCCTGGCCTCGGGCATCGTCGCCGGCCTCGTCGCCGTCACCCCGGCCGCCGGCTTCGCCGGTCCGATGGGCTCGGTGATCCTGGGTCTGGTCGTCTCGCCGATCTGCATCTTCTTCTGCTCGGTCGTGAAGAACGCCCTGAAGTATGACGACAGCCTGGACGCCTTCGGCATCCACGGCATTGGCGGCATCGTCGGCGCCATCGGCACCGGCCTGCTGGTCAATCCCGCCTGGGGCGGCGCCGGCATCGTCGACTACACGAGCTGCGGCAAGGACGGCGACCTGTCGACCTGCGACAACGCCGTCTATGATCTGGGCGCGCAAGTGATCGCCCAGCTGAAGGCGGTCGGCGTCACGGTCGTCTGGTCGCTGGTGGCCTCGCTGATCGTCTTCTTCGTGATCAAGCTGATCATCGGCCTGAAGGCTTCGCCGGAAGCCGAAGAAGAAGGCCTGGACATCTCGGAACACGGCGAACGCGCCTATCACAGCTAAGGCTGGCGTAAGCACCTAGTCGAAGGGCGCGGAGGGCAACCTCCGCGCCCTTTCTCTTTGGGCGCGCATCAGCCAAGCTCGCCCCGCCCCGCCTGGAGACCGCCGTGGACGCCCAACTGTTCCTGCTCTGCGTCCTGACCTTCGTGATTCACCTGATCGGAGCCCTGGCCTACGCGGTACGCATCGCGGGCGTCCGCACGCGACGGATCGCCATGTCGTTCGCGCTGTTCAACGTGCTGGTGCTGCTGTCGCGCGCCTCGAACGCCTTCCAGGGCCCGTTCCTGTCCAAACGGATCGAGAGCGACCTGCTGCATGGTACGGGCCAGAACCTGCTGGCCGACTTCCAATGGCTGATGGCCAGCGCCAGCCTGGCGGCGATCATCGGAGCGCTGGCGATCCCGACCGCGCAGCGCCTGTTCACCCGCGCGGTCGCCCACTTCCAGATCCACCGTTCCGTGCCCAAGCTCCTGATGCACGCTTTCGCCAAGGGCGGTGTTGGCTATATCCGCGACGCGGTCGCCCTGCCCTCGCCACGCCACCTCGACGGGCTGAAGCAGAAGATCGACGTCCCCGCCCGAGTGATCGTGCTGAACGTCCTGGCCCAGGCCCTGCTGACCGTCGGGGTCTTCGCCTCGCTCTACGCGGGCTATCTGGATCCGCAGTTCCGGGTCACGGCCGTCAGCCTGTCGTCGGTGATCAACGGCGTGGCGACGATCCTGCTGTTCGTCCTGATCGACCCGGCGCTGTCGATCATGACCGACGACGTGATGGACGGCCGGGTGAGCGAGCCTGCCTTCCGCCGCGCCGTGGTCTGGTTCGCCGGCAGCCGCGTGGCGGGCACCGTGCTGGCCCAACTGCTGCTAGTCCCGGCGGCCAGCGCCGTCGTGTTCCTCGCGCGGCTGATCTAGAGCCGCCGCGCGGTGACGATCGGCACGACCGGATCGAGCATCTGCCCCTTCATCACCGGATTGATCGCCACGCCGGGCGTCGGCAGGTTCAGGATCTCGCGGACGATCTCCATGCCCTTGACCACCTGACCGAAGGCGGCGAAGCCCAGGTTGTCGCCTTCCGCCGCCGGATTTGCGTCCAGGTAGGGGGCGTCGCCCGCGCAGATGAAGAAGTCGCTGTCGCCGCTGCCCGGCTCGCGGCGGGCGAGGGACAGCGTGCCGTCGACATGGCGCAGACCCGTCTGGGTGGTCGGCTCGTGGGCGACGGGTTTCAGCACCTTCTTCGGATCGCCGGCCAGGCCGCCTTCGATCAGGCCGTAGGTGGTCGAGCCTGGCGCCTTGGCCGCCCGCCAGAAGCTGGCCCCGTCATAGAGCTTGCCGTCGACATACCGCAGGAAGTTGGCCGTGGTCAGCGGCGCCTGCCTGGCCTTCAGAGCGATGATGATGCCGCCCAGGCTGGTGTCCAGGCTGACCACGACGTCGCCGGGGCCAGGCACGATCGGCGTCGGGGCCAGGTTCAGGATCTGGGCGTTGGCCCGCCCAGGCGCGGCGGCCAGGCCCCAAATGGGACTTAGACCGAGGGCGGCGAGAACGTCACGGCGCTTCATGTCCATTTCCTCAGCTCAGGCGGCAACGCCGCACCCACCAGTCCGGTCGCATCGCCTCAAGACGGTCGACCAGACCCTCGGCCTCGATGTCGCCGGCGCAGAGGGCGAAACAGGTCGCCCCGGAGCCGGACATCCGGACCAGCAAACTTTCGGGCTCGTCGCGCAGAACGTCCAGCACCTCGCCGATGCGCGACTCCAGCGCCACGGCCGGCGCCTCCAGGTCGTTGCGGGTGGCCACCGACAGCCAGGCGGCGACTTCCTCGACGCTTTCCAGGTCGGACGGCATGAACGGGCGCTCGGCGCCGTCCGGATGCACGGCGGCGTCATAGGCGCGATAGACCGCCCCGGTCGGCGATGGAACGCCTGGATTGACCAGCACCGCATGCAGCTCCGGCAAGGCCGGGGCCGGCGACAGGATCTCCCCTCGCCCCTCGGCCATCAGGGCCGTGGCCCGCAGGCAGGCCGCGCCGTCCGCGCCCAGGCTGGCGGCCAGCGGCTCCAGGTCGTCGTCCGACAGGTTCGGGGCCAGGGCGTCGCGCAACAGCCTCAGAGCCGCGCCCGCGTCACTGGAGCCGCCGCCCAGGCCGGCCGCGATCGGCAGGTGCTTTTCGAGGATCAGCCGGTACGGCGGGATCGGCCCGCCCAGCTTGGCGTGAAAGGCCCGCGCGGCGCGGACCACGAGGTTGTCGCCTCCGGCCGGGATCGCGCCGCCGAACGGACCCGAGGTCTCGAAATCCGGGGCGTCGGCGGGCTGGATCATCACCCGGTCGCCGACATCGGCGAAGACCATCAGGCTGGAGATCGGGTGATAACCCTCCGCGTCCGGCCCGCCCACATGCAGGAACAGATTGACCTTGGCCGGGGCGAAGGCGGAAAGCCGCATGATCTCTCGAACTCAGCTGAAAAGGACGAAAGCCCGATAGCCTAGTTGTGGGCCACCGTCGACGCGGTCGCCGCCGCGCCGGTCGCGGCCAGGCCGTTCTTCAGCTTGGCTTCGGACTCGGCCTTCTGCTTCTCGTCGGGCTCAAGGCTCAGGACGCGCCGCCATTGGAACTGAGCCTCGGTCTTGCGACCGACCCGCCAATAGGCGTCGCCCAGGTGGCCGTTGACGTCCGGATCGCCAGGCTCCAGCTCGGCGGCGCCTTCCAGCTTCTCGACGGCGGCCTTGTAGTCGCCCAGGCGATAGTAGGCCCAGCCGAGACTGTCGAGCATGGCGCCTGACTGCGGGCGAGCGGCGACGGCCTTCTGGACCATGCCCATGGCCTCGGCCAAGTGCTCGTTGCGGTCGATCCAGCTGTAGCCGAGGAAGTTCAGCAACTCCGGCTCATTCGGGTTGATCTTCAGAGCGGCCTGCAGGTCGCGCTCGGCCTCGGGCCAGCGCTTGGCCTGCTCCAGGGAGACGGCGCGCAGATAGAGCACGCGCCAGTCGGGGCTGGCGCTCTCACGTTCGACCACCTTGTCCAGCACCGCCACCGACTCGTCCCACTGGCTGCCCGCCCGCAGCAGATCGGCCAGGGCCAGCTGGGCGTCGCGATCACCGGGCGCCGCCGTCGCGGCGGCGCGGGCCACGTCCAGCGCCTTGGCCTTGTCGCCGAGGTCGTTCCAGGCCCAGGCGATCTTGCTCTGAGCCGAGGCGTATTGCGGCGAGCCCGCCGGCACGTGCCCATAGGCCTCGATCGCGCCCTGTGGGTCCCGGCCCTGGTTCAGCAGGTCGCCGACCAGCACCCACGCCTCGTCGCGGGCCGGATCCAGGCGCAGGGCCAGGCGCAGATAGGCCAGGGCGAACTGGGCCTGGTGCTCGCCGGCGAAGGTGGCGGCGCAGGCCACCAGCCCCTCGGCCGCGCCCTGGCGAAGGGTCGGCATCGGCGGCGGCGCGCCCTTGGCGGCGGCGCGGGCGCGAGCCCGCAGCAGGCCCGTATCGTTGGGCGCGGCGCCCAGCGCCGTATCGTAAAGGGCCACAGCGTCGTCGTGGCGCTTGCGGCGCTCCAGGAACGCGCCGTAGTCCAAGGTGAAGATGCTGGCCGTGGCGGCGTTGCCGGTCAGGGCCTTGTAGTCGGTCTCGGCCTCGTCATAGCGCTTGGCGCGCTCATAGAGGCGCGCCTGACCCTGTTGGCCGAAATACTGCACCAGCCTGTCGGTGCGCAGGGTCGGCTGAACGATCGCGCCCTCTTTGTCGCCGGCCGCGGCGGCGGCCCACGGGGCCAGCAGCGCGGCGGCCTGCTGGTGCGGGAAGCCGAGCGGCTCGGCCTTCAGCAGCGCCTGGGCGTCCTTGCCCTTGTTGGTGGCCAATGCCTCGACCACCCGGGTCAGCACGCCCATGCGCTGGACGGCCTCGGTGGCGTCCGGACCGGTGGGGGCCGCGGCGGCGGCGCGGGTGATCTCCCCCGCCAGCAGCAAGGCCGAGAACGAGCGCTCGCCGATCACGCCGGGGTCGTCGCCCAGCACCGCGGCCGTGCCGAAATAGCTGGCCGCTTCCTTGGACTTGCCGTCGCGCAGGGCCGCCTGGCCCGCCAGGAACTGGCCATACGAGGAGCGGGTGTCGAACAGCGGCGAGCCCGCCACGGGGCCTCGCAGCGTCACCGTGCTGGGTCCCTGGGCGCAGGCCGCCAGGGCCGAAACGGAAACGCAGGCGAGGAGGACTTTGAAACGCGTCATCCCGCCACCCTCGGTGGTTTCGAGGTCGGTCGCAAGAAAAAGCCTCCCGGTCCGGGACCGGGAGGCTATTCCATTTACATGTTGGGGTAGTTCGGTCCGCCGCCACCTTCCGGCGTGGTCCAGACGATGTTCTGCGACGGGTCCTTGATGTCGCAGGTTTTGCAGTGGACGCAGTTCTGGGCGTTGATCTGGAAGCGCGGATCCTGACCCTGCTCGTTGTAGAGCACCTCGTAGACGCCGGCCGGACAGTAGAGGCGCGCCGGCTCGCCGTACTTGGGCAGGTTGACCGAGATCGGGATCGAAGGATCCTTCAGCTTCAGGTGCGCCGGCTGATCTTCCTCGTGGTTGGTCGCCGACAGGAACACCGAGCTCAGCTTGTCGAAGCTGATGACGCCGTCAGGCTTGGGATAGACGATCGGCTGGTAGTCCTTGGCCAGACCGGTCGAGGCCGCGTCGGTCTTCTCGTGCTTCATGGTGCCGAAGAACGAGAAGCCGCCCAGCAGGTGCGTGCACCACATGTCGAACATGCTGACCGCGCCGCCCAGGGCGGTGCCGAACTTGCCCAGCATCGGCTTGGCGTTGCGGACGACCTTCAGCTCCTTGGCCACCCACGACGTGTCATAGGCGGTCTGGTAGCCGGTCAGTTCGTCGCTGGCGCGGCCCGCCTGGACAGCCTCGTAGGCGGCCTCGGCGGCCATCATGCCGGTCTTGACCGCGTTGTGGCTGCCCTTGATGCGCGGCACGTTGACGAAGCCGGCCGAGCAGCCGATCAGCACGCCGCCCGGGAAGGTCAGCTTCGGCACCGACTGATAGCCGCCCTCGGTGATGGCCCGCGCGCCGTAGGCGATGCGCTTGCCGCCTTCCAAGTAGGGCTTCACGCCCGGATGCTGCTTGAAGCGCTGGAACTCGTCGAACGGCGAGATCCACGGGTTCTTGTAGTTCAGGTGCACGACGTAGCCGATGGCCACGTAGTTATCCCCGAAGTGGTACATGAAGCTGCCACCGCCGGTCTGGTTGTCCAGCGGCCAGCCGGTGGTGTGCTCGGCCAAGCCCGGCTGGTGCTTCTCGGGCGGAACCTGCCACAGCTCCTTGATGCCGATGCCGTACTTCTGCGGCGACTTGCCAGCCGAGAGGTCGAACTTCTCGATCAGTTGCTTGGCCAACGAACCGCGCACGCCCTCGGCGATGAAGACGTACTTGCCGTGCAGCTCCATGCCCGGCTGATAGTCCGGCTTGTGGTGGCCGTCCTTGGCGATGCCGACGACGCCGACGACGACGCCCTTGACCGAGCCGTCCTCGTTCCAGACCAGATCCGAGGCGGCGAAGCCCGGATAAATCTCGACGCCCAGCTCCTCGGCCTTGCCGGCCAGCCAGCGCGTCAGGTTGCCCAGCGAGGCGATGTAGCAACCGTGGTTGTGCATGAACGGCGGCATGGCGAACATCGGCAGGGACAGCTCGCCCTGCGGACCCAGCAGCTTGAAGCGGTCCTTGGTGACCGGCGTCTCCAGTGGCGCCCCCTCTTCCTTCCAGTTCGGGAAGAGTTCGGCCAGGCCCTTGGGATCGATCACCGCGCCCGACAGGATGTGGGCGCCGACTTCCGAGCCCTTTTCCAGCAGGGCCACGGAAATCTCGGTCCCGGCCTTGGCGGCCAGTTGCTTCAGACGGATAGCCGCGGAGAGCCCGGCGGGACCGCCGCCGACGATGACGACGTCGTACTCCATCGACTCGCGTTCGAGGTCTTCGCTCATGGGGTCTCCCGGTAAAGGGGGCTCGGCCGCCCGTCTTATGACTGTTTGAATCAGAGCTTATCCGAACGTGACGCAGTGGCGGTCAAGCGCCTAGCGCCTCTTTTTTGCTGCGACGCAGCGTGGAGCCCGGCGACATTCCGCGACCAAGCCTGCGCAAGGCAGGCTCGATCTCATACTTTTTGAGCGTGGCGGGCGCCAAAACCGCTCACACTTTTGGCTGCCACGCTCTAATTACCGTCTCATGAGCCTCGCCGTCGATCAACGCGCCGTCGAAAGCCTGCTGGCCTTCTGGGCCGATGCGGGCGTCGATACGTCCTACGCGGACGCGCCGATCGATCGTCTGGCCGAGGGCGCGGCGATGCTGCGGGCTCGCAGCCAGCCGCCGCCTCCCCCGCCGCCGGTCTCCCGCCCCGGCCTGGCTCTGGCGCGCGGCCCCGATGTCGGGACCGCTGTCGCCGCCGCCAAGGCCGCCGCGGCCGCCTGCGACGACCTGGAAAGCCTGGCCGCCGCCATCGCCGCGTTCGACGGCTGCCCTCTGAAGATGCAGGGGGCGAAGCAGGCCGTGTTCTCGCGCGGGGTCGGCGACGCGCCGCTGATGATCATCGGCGAAGGCCCCGGCGCCGACGAGGACGCCCAAGGCCAGCCGTTCGTCGGTCGCGCGGGCAAGCTGCTGGACCGCATGCTGAAGGCCGCCGGCCTGGAAGGCCGCGTCTTCATCACCAACACCGTCTTCTGGCGCCCGCCCGGCAACCGCACGCCGACGCCCCAGGAGCAGGCGACGTGCGCTCCGTTCGTCGAGCGCGCCATCGCGCTGGTGAAGCCGAAGATGCTGCTGCTGGCCGGCGGAGCCTCGGCGAAAGCCATGCTGAAGCGCGAGGAAGGCATCCTGTCCATGCGCGGCCGCTGGTTCGAATGGCTGTCCGAGGACAAGTCCATCGAGCTGCCCGCCATGCCGACCCTGCACCCGGCCTTCCTGCTGCGCACGCCCGCCCAGAAGAAGAAGGCCTGGCAGGATCTGCTGACGCTGACCGAGCGACTTGATCGCCCGGACCGCCCGCACTAGAACTTCGTTCGACCAGTCGGAACAGGGGACGCGCGCCTGCGGGGGAGCGCGGAACAGTTTTTGCGGATTTTGGCTCGCCCTTTGGCCGTGTTATCGGCCCTTTTCCTGTGCGCGACGGTGTCTGTCGCGCACGCGGGCGCCCTTGACCCTTTGTCGCCGGAAGACGTCCGCGCCTATCGCGCCGCCTTCGCCGCAACCGATCGCGGTGATTTCGACGCCGCCGCCGCGGCCTTCGCCAACACCCATGACCGCAGCCTGGCCGGCCGCCTGACCTTCGCCAAGGTCATGCACCCCACTCGCTTTTCGGCCAGCTATGACGACCTAACCCGTTGGCTGCGCACCTATGCCGATGAGGCCGGCGCCGACCGCGTCTACGCCCTAGCCGTCAAGCGCAAGCCGGCCGGCAAGCGCGTCGCCGCCGCGCCGGTTCCCGAACTCTTCATCGGCGACGAGACCGCGCCGCCGCCCGCCGACAAGGGTCGCGCCGCCCGCGAGGCCTATTATTCCGGCGACGTACAGAAGGCGCTGAGCCTGGCCGTGGCTGGCGGCGAGACCTGGATCGCGGGCCTTTCGGCCTATCGCCTGGGCGACTATCGAGCCGCCCAGGCCTATTTTGAGCAGGTCGCCCACGACGAACACGAGGACGAGTGGCTGCGCGCCGCTGGCGCCTTCTGGGCGGCCCGCGTGGCCAGCCAGGCCGGCCACGGCCGCGACGCTCAGACCCTGCTGAACGAGGCCGCCCGCTCGCCGCACACCTTCTACGGCATGATCGCCGTGCGGCAGCTGGCCATGGCCGGAGTCACCATCGCCGAAGACAACTACGACCCGATCGCCAGCCTGCTGACCCGCGCCAGCTATGTCGGTCCCGACACCGCGTCGCTGGAACAGCTCGTGAAGAACGATCCACGCGCCCGTCGCGCCACCGCCCTGGCTCAGGTCGGCCGCTGGCGCGAGGCGGGCATGGAGCTGCGCGCCGGCTTGTCGCTGGCCGACACCCAGGAACTGCGCGATGACTGGACCGCGCTGGCCCTGGCCCTGAACGCCAACGCTCCGCTGAACGCCGGCCGCCCGGTGCGCCGGGTCGGCGGCGAGGATTATCCCCTGCCCCCGCTGGATCCGGTCGGCGGTTTCACCATCGACAAGGCCATGGTTTACGCGCTGGTGCGCCAGGAAAGCCGCTTCGACCCGATGGCCCTCTCCGCCGCCGGCGCAATGGGCCTGATGCAGGTGCGCCCGGCCTCGGCCGCCGACGTGGTCGGCGATGACAAGTTGCTGGCCGACAACAGCCCGCTATTCGATCCCGCCTACAACCTGCGGGCCGGCCAGGACTATTTCACCTGGCTGATGGACCGCGGCGTCAAGAGTCCCGACCTGCTGCGCACCGTCGCCGCCTATAACGGCGGGCCGGCGACCCTGAACCGCACGGCGGCTCAACTGGGCGCGGACTGCGACACCCTGCTGCTGATCGAGAGCCTGCCGTTCAAGGAGACCCGCAACTACGTTGAGAAGGTGATGGCCAGCTACTGGACCTATCGCCGGCTGATGGGCGCGGAGAACAAGACCCTGGACGCCGTGGCCAGCGGCGCGCGGACGGTGGACTTCCGCCTCGACCCGCAGGTCGCCGCCCCGACCTCGATCGACCAGCTCATGACGCAGCTGGCGCAGGTTCAGCCCTGACACGCTTGTCCCCGCGAAGGCGGGAGACCCATGCGGACGGGAACCTACCTAGTAAGTCAGCCGCCTAGCCCGCAACGTCTTCGCCAAAGCTTTCTCGTCACCGCCGCTCGCGGGCCAGTCGAGCCGTCGAACCAGGACGCCATGCAGGCGTGGCGAAAGCTTGCTGAGCATGCCACCCGGAGCGGTCAGAACCGCGGGCGTCCCAGCCCCGCCGGTCAGATGCTTCTCGACCGGCTCGCGCCAGCCTTCGCGCAGGATCGGCGTCGCACGCAGGGTCAGGATCCAGTCGCCCCGAACCACTGCGGCGCCCGCCGCCAGGCGATCGCCCGAGGCCGTCACCAGCCGCGCCCCACTGTCTTCGGCCAGGGCCTCGACACCTGGTTCGCCGCTCGCGACCAGCACCACCTCCTTGACCAGCCCATCCACGGCGGCGGGCACCAGCATGGCCATCTGGGCGGCCAGGCCCGGAAGGTCTTCGGAGGCGACGAGGACGACGGAGATCATGGCCTTGCTTGGCCAGCGGGGGCGACGCGGTCAAGGCCCCGCGTGATCCTCGCCCTTCGACAAGCTCAGGATGAGGACCAAGGTGGCGGCCTCACACTAGAAGTCTCACCCTGAGCTTGTCGAAGGGCGAACCTATCCAAACAGATCCATCTGCACGCTCGGCTTCCTCGGCGGCGTGAACTGGGTCGCGTCCAGCGGCGCCCACGGCTGGTCCAGCCCGAACTTCTTGACCGCCAGGTGGAACCGCTGTCGCAGCACCTCGGCCACTGGACCCTCGCCGACCATCCGTTCGCCCCAACTGGCGCTGTAGGTCTCGCCCTTGCGGATCTGACGAACCAGCGACATCACCTTCCTGGCGCGGTCAGGATGGTCGGTCTCCAGCCACTCCTGAAACAGCTGAGCGATCTCACGGGGCAGGCGCAGGGCGACATAGCCCGCGCCGCGCGCGCCGGCCTTGGCCGCCGCCTCCAGCACGGTCTCGCACTCGTGGTCGTTCAAACCCGGAATGGCCGGCGCGAACATCACCGTCACCGGCACGCCCGCCTCGGTCAGCCGGCGCACCGCCTCGATCCGCTTGCCAGGCGTGGCCGCGCGCGGCTCCATGCTGCGGGCCAACTTGCGGTCCAGGGTCGTGATCGAGATCGCCACCCGCGTCAGCTTACGCTCGGCCATCCGGCTCAGCACGTCGAGGTCGCGCAGGATCAGAGCCGACTTGGTGATGATGGTGAACGGATGGCTGACGCGGTCCAGCACCTCGATGATCTGCCGCGTCACCCGAAGTTGCTTCTCATCGGGCTGGTAGGGATCGGTGTCGCCGCCGATGTGAATCGTCGCGGGCTTGTACGAAGCCTTGGCCAGTTCCTTCTCCAGCAGTTCGCCCGCGTGCGGCTTGAAGAAGATCTTGCTCTCGAAATCCAGGCCCGGCGATAAGCCGAGATAGGCGTGATTGGGTCGGGCGTAGCAATAGATGCAGCCGTGGCTGCAGCCGCGATACGGATTGATCGAGCGGTCGAAGCCTACGTCCGGGCTCTGGTTGCGGGCGATGATCGTCCGCGACTTCATCGGCTGCAGCTCGGTCTTCAGCTGCCCGGGTTCGTCCTCCTCACCCCAGCCATCGTCGAACGTCTCTCGCGTCCGGGACTCGAAGCGTCCGGTTCGATTGGATTTCGCGCCCCGCCCGCGCGGCGCGGACCCCAGTTTCGCTGCCTCGGCCATGGTGGCGACTATGCTCAACTCATAAGAACATAACAAGAACATTTTTGAGGGTGGAACCGCGCAATATACTCGTCATGCAACGGCAAGCCGCTGGCGATCCTAGTATGGCGATAACCTGATACGCGTAGCATGGCCCATGATCGCGCTCGCTTGTCTCAAGATCATGGTCGGCGACACGTTGATGTTCGCCGGTGCCGACCATGCTGGCCTCGTGGCCAAGGTCGCGGGCGTGTATCTCGATAGCACGTGGCTCTGGCCGCGCCGCTACGGCAACGGCAACGGCTGGCGGCGGCGGTCTACGCCATTGGTCAGGAAGACTTTTCGGCCTCGGCCTTCATGTCGCCAGGCCTGACTCGAAGTCGTTGCCGACCGCCGATGCCGGCGCCTCCGCCTCGACCGCGATGCGGTCCAGATACTGGCGGATGTTGGCGGCCTCGGCCGCGGTGTTGGCTAGCGAAATCGCGCGGTCGAAAGCCCGACGCGCCTCGACCTGGCGACCGGCCTGCAGCAGGAAGGCGCCGCGCGCGCCGTGATAGTGAAAATAGGCGTCCAGCCGCGCGCCCAGCGGCTCGATCATCGCCAGCGCCGCATCTGGCCCGCGAACCTTGGCCGTCGCCACCGCGCGGTTCAGCGTGACCACCGGCGAAGGCTGCATGATCTCCAGCGTCGCGTAGAGCGCGTCGATACCCGCCCAGTCGGTGTCACCGGCCGTGGCGGCGCGGGCGTGCAGGGCGACGATGGCGGCCTGGACCTGGTAGGGCCCGGGATCGCGCTTCAACATCGCCTTGTCGATCAAGGCGAGCCCCTCCCCGATCATCTTGCGATTCCAGAGGCTTCGGTCCTGATCCTCCAGCAGGATCGCCGCGCCGTCGACGGCGAAGCGCGCGCCCGAACGGGCATGTTGCAGCAGGAGCAGCGCGGTCAGGCCCATCATCTCCGGTTCGGCCGGGAACAGGCGCAGCAGCAGGCGCGCCAGGCGGATGGCCTCGTCGCAGAGGCCGCCCTTGGCTTCGACCGCCTGGCCGCTGGCCGAATAGCCCTCGTTGAAGACGAGGTAGAGCATGACCGCGACAGCCGCGAAGCGCTCGGCGCGCTCGATCGGGCCCGGGGTCTCGAACGGCGAGTCTCCAGCCCCGATACGGGCCTTGGCGCGCGTGATGCGCTGTTCCATGGCCGCCTCGGTCACGACGAAAGCGCGGGCGATCTCGCGCACCGACAGACCCGAGACGATACGCAGGGCCAGGGCGATCTGCTGGGTGGCCGGCAGATCCGGATGGCAACAGATGAACAGCAACCGCAGGACGTCGTCACGATAGTGCGAGCCGTCCAGCCGCTCGGCGGCCTGCGCCTCCGCGTCCTCCAGGTCGGACAGCAGTTCCTCGGGCGGCAGGGCCACGTGGCGGCTGGTCTTACGGACGGCGTCGATGGCGGCGTTGCGGCCGACCATGATCAGCCACGCGGTCGGATCGCGAGGCGGACCATTCTTGGGCCAGGCCTTCAGGGCGCGCAGACAGGCGTCCTGAAACGCCTCTTCGGCCGCGTCCATGTCCCGGAAGTAGCGCAGCAGCGCCGCCATGGCCTGGGGCCGAGCGGCGGCGATCGCCCCTTCGATCCAACCGAGCTCGGTCACGTTCCACCGGACTCCTGGCCGGCGAACGCCGGGTTCGGCGCCGGATTGAACAGCGCGATCGGGCGGATCTCGTAGGAGCCGCCGGGATTAGCCTTGCCCAGGTCCTTGGCGATGTCGAGCGCGCCGTCCAGGCTGTCGCAATCGACGACATAGAAGCCCAGAAGCTGTTCCTTGGTCTCGGCGAACGGACCATCCAGCACCAACGGCGGCTCGCGGTCCTTGCGCAGGGTGGTGGCGGCCGTGGTCGGCATCAGACGGGCGACGGGGCCTAGCCGGCCGTCGCGCGCCAGCTTCTCCTGGACGACGCCCAGCTTCTCCATGACGCCGTCCTCGTGCGCCTTGGACCAGCCGCAGATCACATCCTCGTAGTTGTAGCAGAGTATGGCGTAGAGCATGGGCGATCCTCGTCTCTCATCCCTAGGACGGCGAACTATGCCCGCATCCGACATCGGCTCTAGACAATTTTAGAGACGCCGCAGCCGCCGGCGAACGGGCTCGTCGTAGAGCTTAAGCACCGCCCAGGCGAACGCCAGGATTGCCGGGACCGCCACCGCCGCGAAGGCTAGCGGATAGCCGTGGCCGCCCAAGGCGCGGAACAGCCGCAGCATCAGCTCCCAGCCCAGCCAGTGCAGCGCATAGAGCGGATAGGAGATCGCGCCGGAGACGCGGGCCAGCCTTCCCTGGAGGCCGCCCGGATCACGCCGCCCAGCCAGCACGATCAGCGGAAAGACCAGGCTCATGCAGACATAGTCGTAGACCCAGTTCAGCGGCGTCCACGGGAAGCACAGGATGGCGGCCAGGATCAGGGCCAGCAGCCAGGCGGGCGCCGTGAAGCCGGTGAACGCCTGGATCCGGTAGCAGCCCCAGCCCAGCAGGAACGAGAACACTGTCCGCAGAAAGCTGATGAAGAACGTCGCCCGGTCCCAGCCGGTCAGAACCCCGCCCATTCCATGGGCGATATAGGCCATCACCGGGATCAGCAGCACGATCATCAGCACGTGCCCCAGGACGCCTAGCCGCCGGATCGGGAACCACAGCGCCCCGACCACCAGCTCGAAGAACAACGACCAGGCTGGCGGATTCAAAGGGAAAATCGGCGCGAAACCTGGCTCCTCGGCCCATAGCCGCGGAACCATGAGCAGGCCCAGGACCAGCCACTCCGGCACGCGCTCGCGATGCTGGATGATCACCGTCGCGCCGGCCAGCATGGTCAGGGCGATCAGCGGCCACAGCCGCACCAGCCGCTGGCGCAGGAAACCCCGCCAGCCGATCTCGCGCCGACCATAGGCGTGGGCCAGGACGAAACCCGACAGGCAGAAGAAGAAGTCGACGGCGAGGTAGCCGTGGCTGACCAGCCATGGCCGGCCGGTCCAGCCGCCGATGTGGTAGAGCATGACGCCCACGGCCGCGACGCCGCGCAGGCCGTCCAGCGCCTCGTACCGTCGTCCTGACTCGTAAGCCTGCAAAACGCCGTCCCCCCGACCTTGCTTAGCTGAGGGGTTTCTCCAGCAGCAAGGCCTTGGTCAGGAAGGCGCGATCCTCGCCGATCAGCTTCAGGCCCGCCTCGGCGAACAAAGCCACCAGATCGGTCTCGGCATAGCTGCCATAGTACGGCTCGTGGAAATAGACCGGGAAGGCCTCCAGCAGGCGCGCCAGGTCCGGCGTGTCGGAGGGCTGCACGGAGTCGACGAAGACCAGCACGCCGCCGGGCTTGAGCACCCGCGCCAGGCTGGCCGCCACGACGGGCCGCACGCGCGGCGGCAGCTCGTGGAAGAGATAGACGCAACTGACCGCGTCCAAAGCGGAATCCCCGAACGGCAAGGTTTCGGCATTAGCCTTGATCCCGCCCGCGCCCGTCCGCTTGCGAGCCTGCGCCAGATAGGCCTCCGAGAGGTCCAGGCCTGCGATGGCCGCGCGCGGGAAGGCCGCCTTCAGATCCTTGAGGAAAGCGCCCGAACCGCAGGCCACATCGATGATTTTCGCGTCGCGATGATCGCGGCCGCGCCAGTGTTTCGCCAGCAGCGACAGGCCGCGCCGCCGCATGGCTCCGGCCGTGCCGGAGAACAGCGCCTCGACCTGGGCGTCGTAGCGGCGCGCGCTTTCCGGCGTGAACCAACCGCCCGACTGAAAGTGAAAGTTCTGGCGATAATAGCTTGGATAAGCTTGACTATTGGTCTCGTCGCGCACCTCGACGCCATCGCCGCGCCGACGACGCTGATCGACCTCGAAGGCGTCGGCGATGAAATCGGCGGCCTCGCGCACGGCGGCCGAGGGGCGGACCGGACCGTCCTCGATGGCGGGATAGAGACCGGCGGCGACATCGCGGGCGTCCTTTTCGAACGCCTCCAGATAGGCGCGGCGCAGGCCGCCCTTGGTCGGCGGCGCGGCCGTTGGCTCGAAGCTTCGCGCCTGCTCGCCCTGGGTCGGCCGGGTCATGGAGCGGGCCAGCGAGCCCGTTGCTGTCCACCAGGCCGCCTTGACCGCCGCCCTGGCGCGTTGGCCTACCGCGTCGACCGCGAAGGCGGACCGCCTGCGTCGCTCGTCCATCCTTGGTTCCCCATGGGCCTCAGCGCGTGAAGACCCCGACCAGTTCAATATGGGGCGACCAGACGAACTGGTCCACCGGCAGCACCTTCTCCAGCCGGAAGCCGGCGTCGACCAGGGCGCGGGCGTCCTTGGCGAAGGTGCCAGGATTGCACGAGACGCTGACCACCTTGGCGACCTTGGACTTGGCGATCTCGACCGTCTGCTCGGCGGCGCCGGCCCGGGGCGGGTCGATGACCACGACGTCGGTCTTGGCCATCTCGGTGCTCAGCATCGGGCGCTTGACCAGGTCGCGGGCCTCGGCGGTGATCGGCTTCAGGCCCGACGCCGCGCCAAGGGCGGACTTCAGGGCGGCGATGGCCGGCGGGCTCATCTCGGCGGCGTAGACCGCGCCGATCTCGGCCAGGCGGAACGTGAAGGTGCCGACACCGCAATAGAGATCGGCGATCCGTGACGCGCCCTGGGCCTGGGCGACGGCGAATTCGACCATGGCGCGCTCGGCGGCCGGTACGGCCTGCAGGAAGCCGCCGGGCGGCAAGGCGACCACGGCGGGGCCCAGCTTCACCATCGGTTGGCGCGCGCCATAGACGGTCTCGCCCGCCAGGGTCACCCGCGCGAAGTCGCCCTCGCTGGCCGCCATGGCCGCGCGCATGCGAGCGTCCGCCGACAGCCCGCCGCTCTTGCGCTCGACGCCGGTGACGTCGATGTCGAGGCCGGTGGCCGTCAGGGTGACGTGCAGGGTCGGAGCCGACTTCGGATGCTCCAGGAACGGCTCGGCCAGACGCGCCAGAGCCGGGAAAGCCGCGACCAGGCGCGGATCGGTGACCGGGCATTCCTCGATCGGCACGAGATTCCAGGAGCGCCGCTCCTTGAAGCCCAGCAACGCGCCCTGCCCTTTGGCGCCCTTGCGGGCGTGCAACGCCACGCGGCGTCGCGAGGCCGGCGGGGCGGCGAAAGTCGGCAGGATCTCCGTCTCCAGACCTTCCATCGACAGCTGGATGCGGATCTGCTCGGCCTTCCAGCTCAGATAGGGCTCCGCCGCCCAGTGCTGCAGCGCGCACCCGCCACAATGGCCGAAATACTTGCAGGGCGGCGTCACGCGGTCGGCGCTGGCGGTCAGGATCTCCACGACCTCGCCGCGCGAACCTTCCATCCGCGCCCGCACGGTTTCGCCCGGCAGGGTCAGGGGCACGAAGGCTGGCTTGCCATCGTCGAAACGAGAGAGTCCGTCGCCTTGCGCGCCGATGGCGGTGATCATCATGTCTTGCATCGCGCGTCCATACCCTAAAACCGGGGCTTGAGCGCGGGCCGCGAACGATTTTCAGTGCGATATCAGTGAAGCTGAATAGCCCCGTCAGCGATCGTTCATGTTGGCGATGTCACACCCTACATAACGGATGGGCCTCGGCGGCCCGGCGCCAGCCGGACGCCCACAAAAAGACAAGCTCTCTTATGACCATGACCGCCTCAACGCGCAGGACTCCGATGATCAAGACCGTTCTGGGCGTCACCGCCGCCCTCGTCTGTGGCGTGCTGACGCCGACCCTGGCCTCGGCCCAATCCTATGGCTCGCAGCCTTACGGCTCGAGCTACGGCGGGGCCTACAGCAACCAAGGCTACTACTACGATCCTTGTCAGCGCTCGACGACCAACCGCACCACGGGCGGCGGTCTGGCCGGCGCCGGCATCGGCATGGCGCTGGGCAGCGGCATCGCCGCCCGCGGCCACCGCACCGACGGCGCGGTCCTGGGCGGCGTCCTGGGCGCCGTGGTCGGCTCTATGGCCGGCAGGAGTTCGGCGGCCTGCACCCCGGGTCGCTCCGTCGCTCCGCCGCCACCTCCCCCGCCGCCGCGCGCCTACAACGACGGCTATGACGACGACTACCGCCCGGTCCCCTACGACCAGGTTCGTCGGGACGCCCAGCGCGACAGCTACTACGAGCAATCGTATGAGCATCGCGAAGGCTACCGCGTGAACAACCGCGTCGGCGGCCAGGCCGACATCAACGGCTGCACCCTGGCCGAAAGCCCGATCTACCTGCCGGACGGCCGCGTCCAGAAACGCTTCGTGCGCGTCTGCCCGGACGGCAACGGCAAGTACCAGGTCGTCGACTAAGTCCCCGACCTAGCTTGTGTGGAAGACCATCGGCCGCCCCTCCTCCTTTAGTGGAAAATGGGGGCGGCCGATTTCGTTTCAGGCCTTGGTCGCCCAGACCAGGCGTTCGACCTGGCCGTCGCCGCCCGTGATCGGACTTTCGGTCAGGCCCTTCACCGACCAGCCCGAAGCCTCGATGAACGCGACGACCTCGCGTTCGCAACGGGCGATGATCTCGGGATCCTTGACCAGCCCGCCCTTGCCGACGAAGTCGCGGCCCGCCTCGAACTGCGGCTTGATCAGCGCCACCAGGTCCGCGCCCGGCCCCGCCAAGTCCAGCGCCATCGGCAGGGCCTTGGTCAGGGCGATGAAGCTGACATCGCTGACCACCAGCATCGGCGCCGTCGGGATCACCGTCTCGTCCAGCGCCCGGGCGTCGACGCCCGACAGGTCGACGACACGAGGGTCGCCCCTCAGCTTAGCGTGCAGCTGATCGCGGCCAACATCGACCGCGAACACCCTCTCGGCGCCGCGCGACAGCAGGACCTCGGTGAAGCCGCCTGTCGACGCGCCGACGTCGAGCGCCAGGCGCCCCTCCACGACGATCGGCCACAGGTCCAGCGCGTGGACGAGCTTCAACGCCCCACGCCCGACCCAAGGATGGGCGGCCTCGGCGACGATCTCGGCGTGCTGGTCGACCGTATCGGCCGGCTTGGTGATCAGCTTACCATTGACCGTGACGAGGCCAGCCTCGACGGCCGCGCGGGCCTTGGCGCGGCTGTCGACGACACCCCGCTCGACGAGCAACAGATCGATACGCTTGCGGGCCACGCGGCCTCCTCGAAAGTTCAGACCGCCGTCTAGCACGGGCTTGCGGCCCAGGTCTCTTCGGGTTCAACTGAACGCCGATCACCGGCGCATTAGACGCTGGCCATTTGACTGAGCGTGGCGAGACCACGCTTTGGGGGAGAGAAACCGATGCGATTCACCCGTCGCGGCCTGCTGGCCGCATCCGCCGCCGTGGCGGCCGCATCTTCAGTGGAGGCAAAGCCCAAATCGATGACCGCACCCGCGCCCTGGACTCCCGACGCCACCGAGCTGGCCGGCCGTATCCGTCGCAAGGAGGTCAGCGCCGCCGAGGTGGTCGAGGACGCCATCCGCAAGGCCGAGGCTCTGCAGCCGCAGGTCGGCGCGATCGTCACCTCGGATTTCGACCGCGCTCTGGCCAAGGCCAAGGCCGGCCAGTTGTCGGGTCCGTTCGCGGGCGTGCCCTTCATGGTCAAGGACCTGGACCCCTATAAGGGCCTGCCCACCCGCAACGGCTCGCGCAGCGGCCTGCGCGCCCCGCCCGAAACCACCCAGACCCAATATGTCGACGCCTTCGACGCGGCCGGCTTCGTGGTGATCGGCAAGTCGGCGACGCCGGAATACGGCTTCCTGCCGACCACCGAGCCGATGGGCTTTCAGCCGACGCGCAATCCCTGGAACACGGCCCGCTCGTCCGGCGGCTCCTCGGGCGGCGCGGCGGCGGCCGTGGCCTCGGGCATGATCCCGCTCGCCCACGCCACCGACGGGGGCGGCTCGATCCGCATTCCGGCCAGCAACTGCGGTCTCTTCGGCCTGAAACCCTCGCGGGGCCGCATGTTGCAAGGCCGTCCCGTCGCGCGCGGCCTCGACATCTCGGTCGCTCACTGCGTCTCGCACAGCGTCCGCGACTCCGCCGCCCTGTTCGCCGCCACCGAGCGCACCGGCGCCAACGCGGTGTTCAAGCCGATCGGCGTGGTCTCCGAACCGCTGAAGAGGAAGCTGAAGATCGGCCTCGTCATGGCCACCGGCACGGGCGAGACGCCCGATCCGGAGGTGCGGACCGCCGTCAACAACGCCGCCAAGCTACTGGAGAGCCTGGGTCACAAGGTCGAGCCGACCGCCTGGCCCATGGACGGCGCCCAGTTCGGCCAGGACTTCACCGTGCTATGGGCCAGCGGCGCGGCCGAACTGGTCGCCGGGATCGGCAAGGCCATCGGCCACAAGCCCGATTCCAGCGTGCTGGAGCCCTTCAGCCTGGGCATGGCTGAACTGGTCGGCCAACTGCCGCAAGGCGCCCTGCCCGCCGCCATTGAGCGCCTGAACGCCAACACAAAGGCCTATGACGCCTGGCTGACCAAGTACGACGTCATCCTCTCGCCGGTGCTGGGCAAGCCGCCGGTCGAGCTGGGCTATGTCGCCGGCTGGATTCCATTCCAGGAGCTGCAGTCCCGACTGACAACCTATGTCGGCTACACCCCGGTCCAGAACGTCGCCGGCGCGCCGTCGATGAGCGTGCCGCTGCACTGGACGCCGGACGGCTTGCCGGTGGGCGTCCAGCTGGCCGGCCGCGCGGGCGGCGAGGCGCTGCTATTCCAGCTGGCCTATCAGCTGGAGGAGGCCCAGCCGTGGGCGCACCGCAAACCGCCGGTGAGCCTGTAAACCAAGAGGGCCCGCATCAACCGATGCGGGCCCTTCCTTCTCGCGGCGGACGCCGAGAGATCACCCCTCGACGAACACCTTCTTGAGGTCGTTCTTCATGATCTTGCCATTGGCGTTGCGCGGCAAGGTCTCGTGCCAGAAGACGATCTTCACCGGCACCTTGAAGGCCGCCAGGCGGTCGGCGACGAAGGCGCGCAGCTCGGCCTCGGTGGCTTCCGCGCCCGGCTTCAGGGTGACGACAGCCGCCGGCTCCTCGCCCAGGGTCTTGTGCGGGATGCCGACCAGGGCCGCGTCCATCACCGCCGGGTGGTCGTAGAGGCAGTTCTCGACCTCGATGCAGTAGATGTTCTCGCCGCCGCGGATCAGCATGTCCTTGGCCCGGTCGATGATGAAGCAGAAGCCCTCGGCGTCGAGGCGCGCCAGGTCGCCCGTACGCACCCAGCCGTCGACGAAGGTCTGGCTGGTGGCTTCCGGCTTGTTCCAGTAGCCGCGCACGACCTGCGGGCCCTTGCACCACAGTTCCCCGACCTCGCCGATCGGCAGCTCGCGGTATGGGGCCTCCACGGTCATGATCTTCAGGTCGGTGACCGGCACGGCGGGGCCGCACGAGTCGGGACGGTTCTCATAGTCCTCGGCCGAATTGCTGGTGGCGGTGGCCGAGGTCTCGGTCATACCCCAGCCGTTGCCAGGCGCCGCCTTTGGCCAGACTTCCTTGATCTTGCGCACCAGCTCCGGGGCCGAGGGCGCGCCGCCATAGGCCACGGCCTCGATGGACGAAAGGTCGTACTTCTCGCGGTTGGGATGCTCGATGATCTGCCAGGCGATCGTGGGCACACCGCCCATCGAGGTCAGGCGCTCGTCCTGAATCAACTGCATGGCCTTGTCGGGATCCCACTTGCGGATCATGGCCAGCTTGGCGCCGCCGAACAGCGAAGGGTTCAGCACCGCGAAACAGCCCGTGGCGTGGAAGAACGGCACGGAAATCAGCGAGCCCTTCTGCGGCAGGCTGGGATCAGGCTCGGGCGGGGCCTCGCCGCGACGCAGGAAGCTGCGCGCCCCGGCGGCGGCGGCGGCGAAGATGTTGCTGTTGATGTTGCGATGGGTGCCGATGGCGCCCTTGGGCTTTCCCGTGGTGCCGGAGGTGTAGAAGATCGTCGCGTCATCGTCCGCCGCCAGGGGCGTGGTCGACAGCGGCTTCTCCTCCAGCCCGGCCCAGTCGTTGGGACCGCCGATCACCGCCTCGAGGTGGATCACGGCCGGGTGGCTGATCTCCTCGGGAGAGCGGCTGACATAGACAGTCCGCAGCTCGGGACAGTTGTGCAGGTGCTCGGTCAGGCGCTCATAGCGTTCGACATCGACCACGAGGACCGAGGCGCCGGAATCGAGCAGGCCATATTCCAGCTCCGCGCCGGTCCACCATGCGTTCAGAGGCGTGACGATCGCGCCCAGGGACAGGCCGGCATAGAAGGCCACGGGCCATTCGGGCAGGTTGCGCATGACGATGGCGACCCGGTCGCCCTTCTGAACGCCCTTGGCCGCCAGCTCCGCCGCGAAGACGGTGACGGCCCGATAGAAGGCCTCGAAACTGACGCGCTCATCCTCGTGGACCATGAAGATCTTGTCGCCGTGGGTGCGGCCCATCAGCAGGGTCTCGCGCAGGGTCGGCGGCGCGTGCTTCCAGACCCGGGTCTTCACGCCCCGGATCTCGATCTCCTCCATCTCGCCGGGGGTCCCGGGCTGAGTGATCAGGGCATAGGCCTGTTGGACGGACATCGCTGGCCACGGAACGGACGCGGTGACGGGGGCGGCCTGGCTCATTCTACTCTCCCGGTTAGGTGTCGCGCCCTGTTTGATCGAGCGCGTTCGCCGACCAGAGAGCACAGCCGCAAGCCGGATGCAAACGTCCGTTTGACCCTAGGAGAACATTGATAACCTAGACGCGCGATACGGGCCTGGACACCATGCTTTCGAGGGGCGATGACCTAGCGTCATTTCCCGACTTCGGAGCGCCGCCTTGGCCGAATCCCTGCTGTTTCCCGATCGCGAATTCGCCGCTTTCCTGTTCGACATGGACGGCACGGTCCTGACCTCGATCGTCGCCGCCGAGCGTGTTGTGGGCGCCTGGGCGCGGGAGCATGGCCTCGATGTCGACGCCTTCCTGCCCACCATCCATGGCCGTCGCATGATCGAGACCTTGCAGGCCTTGGCCCTGCCCGGCGTCGATCCCGAGACCGAGGCGCGAGCCATCAACGCCGCCGAGATGGCCGATGTCGACGGAGTGGATGCCATTGACGGCGCGAAGGCGTTTCTGGCCGCCCTGCCCGACGATCGCTGGGCGATCGTCACCTCGGCCCCACGCGAACTGGCCAAGGTGCGGCTGGCGGCGGCGGGCCTGCCCCTCCCCGCCGTGCTGGTCACGGCCGAGGACGTCGAGCGCGGCAAGCCGGCGCCCGACTGCTTCCTGCTGGCGGCCCAGCGCCTGGGCCATCCGATCGAGGACTGCCTGGTGTTCGAGGACGCCCCCGCGGGCATCGCCGCGGCCGAGGCTGCCGGAGCCAGCATCGTGGTGATCACCGCCACCCACAGCCATCCGCTGGAGACGCCCCATCCGGGAGTGACGGGCTACGGGCCCTTCAGGACGACGGCTTCCGGGGCGCTGAGCTTCTAAAAAATGCTTGTCATCCCGGCCGTAGCGAAGCGGAGAGCCGGGACCCAGGGGCCGGCGCACTGCGGTTGCCCCTGGGTCCCGGACAGCCTCTACGAGGCTTCCGGGATGACAAGATGGGATGTTTGTCAGCCCACCGACTCCAACCGGCTCAGCGCCGCCTGGAGCTTGGCTTTGGCGGCCTCGGCCTCGGCCAGGCGCTCGCGATTTTCCTCGACGACCTCTTCCTTGGCGCGGGCCAGGAAGTCGGGATTGCCGAGCTTCTTGTTGACCTTCTCGATCTCGCCGGCGTGACCGGCGATCTCCTTGGTCAGGCGCGCCTTCTCGGCCGTCAGGTCGATGAAGTCGGCGATGGCCAGGGCGCCGGTCGCCTCGCCTATGACGATCGGAACCGAACCGGCCGGCGAGGCCTCGGCCTCGCGGAGGCTGTCCAGGCGGGCCAGGGTCAGCAGCAGGTCGCGGTGACGGACCAGGCGAGCCTTGGTCTCCGCGCCGGCGCCGACGATGCTGAGCGCCGGCTTGGCCGACGGCGGCACGTTCATCTCGGCGCGGATCGAGCGAATCTCGCCGACCGTCTCGACCAGCCAGCCGATCTCGGCCTCTGCGTCGGCGTCGATCCAGCTGTCCGGCAGTTGCGGCCACTGGGCCGAGATCAGCATGGAGTCGCGGGCCGGACCAAACACGGCGGTCTTCTGCCACAGCTCCTCGGTGATGAACGGCATCACCGGGTGCAGCAGCTTCAGGATCACATCCAGCGCCCAGGCGGCGGTGGCGCGGGTCTCGGCCTTGGCGGCGGCGTCATCGCCGTTCAGGATCGGCTTGGCCAGTTCCAGGTACCAGTCGCAGAACACGTTCCAGACGAAGCGGTACAGGGCGCCGGCGGCCTCGTCGAACGCCGGCGCTTCCAGGGCCTTGGTCACCTCGGCGACGGTCTTGACGGTCTCGCCGCGGATCCACTTGTTGATCGGCTGCTGCACGGTCGAAGGATCGAAGCCCTCGACACGGACGCACTCGTTCATCTGGGCGAAGCGCGAGGCGTTCCACAGCTTGGTGCCGAAGTTGCGATAGCCCTCGATGCGTTGCTTCGACAGCTTGATGTCGCGGGCCTGGCCCGACATCGCCGTCATGGTGAAGCGCACCGCGTCGCAGCCCAGCTCGTCGATCAGGATCAGCGGATCCATCACGTTGCCCTTGGACTTGCTCATCTTGGCGCCCTTCTCGTCACGGACGAGGGCGTTGATGAACACCTGCTTGAACGGAACTTCGCCCATGAAGTGGATGCCCATCATCATCATCCGGGCGACCCAGAAGAAGATGATGTCGAAACCGGTGACCAAGGTGCTGGTCGGATAGAATCTGGCGAGGTCGGCGGTCTTCTCCGGCCAGCCCAGGGTCGAGAACGGCCACAGGGCCGAGCTGAACCAGGTGTCGAGGACGTCCTCGTCCTGGCTCAGGACGACGTTCTCGCCGAACTGGGCCTTGGCGGCGGCGTAGGCGGCTTCCTCGGTTTCCTCGACGAAGATCGCGCCATCCGGACCAAACCAAGCCGGGATGCGATGGCCCCACCAGAGCTGGCGCGAGACGCACCACGGCTCGATGTTGCGCAGCCATTCGAAGTAGGTCTTTTCCCAGTGCTTGGGTTCGAAGACCGTTTCGCCCTCTTCCACCGCCTTCAGGGCCGGCTGGGCCAGGGTCTTGGCGTCGACATACCACTGGTCGGTCAGGAAGGGCTCAATGACCACGCCCGACCGGTCGCCGTGCGGGACCATGTGCTTGGTCTTCTCGATCTCCTTCAGCCAGCCCTCTTCCTCGGCGCGGGCGACGATGGCCTTGCGCGCGACGAAGCGGTCCATGCCCTGGTACTCGGCCGGAACAGCCTCGTTGAGCTTGGCTTCGACCGTCAGGATGTTGATGACCGCCAGACCCGCGCGCTTGCCGACTTGGAAGTCGTTGAAGTCGTGGGCCGGGGTGATCTTCACCGCGCCCGAACCCTTGGTCGGGTCAGCGTAGTCGTCGGCGACGATCGGGATGCGGCGGCCGACGATCGGCAGGGTCACGAACTTGCCGACCAGGCCCTTGTAGCGCTCGTCGTCGGGGTGAACCGCGACGCCGGTGTCGCCCAGCATGGTCTCCGGACGGGTCGTGGCCACGACGATGTAGTCGCGGGTCTCGAACGCGGTGGCCTTGCCCTCGTCGTCGAAGGCGATCGGGTGCTGGTAGGTCACACCGTCGGCCAGCGGATAGGCGAAGTGCCAATAGGCGCCGTCGACCTCCTTCTGCTCGACCTCGAGGTCGGAGATGGCGGTCTGGAACTGCGGGTCCCAGTTGACCAGGCGCTTGTCGCGATACAGCAGGTTCTGCTTGTAGAGCTGGACGAACACCTTGCGGACAGCCGCTGACAAGCCCTCGTCCAGGGTGAAGCGCTCGCGCGACCAGTCGCAGCTGGCGCCCAGGCGGCGCAGCTGGTTGGTGATGGTCCCGCCGCTCTCGGCCTTCCATTCCCAGACCTTGGCCACGAAGGCCTCCCGGCCCATATCGCGGCGGCCGATATTGCCGGCGGCGGCCAGCTGGCGCTCAACGACCATCTGGGTGGCGATGCCCGCGTGGTCGGTGCCCGGCAGCCACAGGGCGGCCTTGCCGCGCATGCGGTGGAAACGGGTCAGCACGTCCTGCAGCGTGTTGTTCAGCGCGTGGCCGATGTGCAGGCTGCCCGTGACGTTCGGCGGCGGGATCACGATGACGAACGGCTCGGCGTTCGGATCCTCGCTCGGCTTGAAGGCCCCGGAGGCCTCCCAGGCGGCGTACAGGCGGGGTTCGACGGACTTGGGATCGAAGGTCTTTTCAAGCATGGCGGAGCGGATATGCCATCTGCGGCCCGCGCGGGGAACCGGCGGGCCTGGATTTGTGGGGTAATTCACAACGAAAAAGGCGGCCGCCGCGGCGACCGCCTCGATTTTTCGAAGATCTAGCGCGTTTAGCCGCGACCGCGGGCGATGCGCTGTACTTCTTCCTCGACCTTGGTCTCGACGATGCGCGGCAGGTTCTGGTCCAGCCACTCTTTGAGCAGCGGGCGCAGCAGCTCGCGGACAACGTCTTCCAGCGTGCGGCCGTCCTTGGGCATCAGCAGGGCCGAGCTCAGGCTGCCGAAGGCGCTGGCGGCGGCCGAGGCGGCGTGGTCGCCGACCAGGTTGTCGGCCATTTCGTCACGGTTGAACGCCGGCGCCGAGGGCGGCGGAGTGTAGACCGGCTCGGGCGCGGGCTCTGGCGGCGAATAGACGTCGATGTCGCCGACGGTCTCCAGCGGCGGCAGCTCGGGCTCCGGCTCCGAAATGATCGGATCGGTCAGCTCGAGGATGTCGTCGTCGAACGATTCGGGCTCGGGCTCCGGCGGCGGAGGCGGCGCGGCCTCGGCCGCAGGCTCCGCCGGCGCGTCATCCTCCGAGATGATGCGCCGGATGGAGGCGAGGATCTCCTCCATCGTCGGTTCTTGAGAGCTCTGATCGGACATGTGCGGGGCCGTCGTAAAGGGTACGAATCCTTGCGCGCCCTAGGACGCGCTTGGCCGCGATGGTGCAGACTTACGCGTGTTAAGCAAGCGTAAGTCCACGCCTGAGCGGAATCGACGCGGAGTTAAGGCTACTTGGAGGTCGCCACGCTGGTTGAAGAGGGCGACTTCGTCGAGGGCGCGCCGACCTTGTCGATCGCCTGAACGACCGGCTCCCACGGCACCCAGCCCACGCTGTGCGTCACGCGGCTGTAGGAAACCTTGGGATCGTAGGCGGTCGTGCCCGTCGACAGCTTGCTGACGTCCAGCTGGCCCATGGCCTGCAGGACGACGGCGCTGGCCACGTATTCGTCGCGGCGCGCGCTGACCAGGGCCAGTTCGGCGTTCGACAGCTCCAGCTGGGCGTTCAGCACGTCCAGCGTGGTGCGCAGGCCGACCTGCTGCTCCTGGCGCACGCCTTCGAAGGCGATGCGGGTGGCGCGGACCTGTTCCTCGTTCGAACCCAGCTGGGCGCGCGAGGCCAGGAGGTTGCTCCAGGCGTTCGAGACTTGCTGGATCGCGGTGCGCTTGGCGCTTTCCGTGGCGCTGCGGGCGGCGTTCTCGCGCTCCGTAGCGGCGCGGACCTGCGAAGTCGTCAGGCCGCCGGTGAAGATCGGCACCGAGGCGGTGACCGAACCCGAGACGGTGCGCGAATAGTCGTCGAACTGGCTGCCGACGCCAGCGCTGCGACCGGCGTCGAAGCCGATGCCGGCGCGGGCCGAGATCGTCGGGCGATAGCCGGCCTTGGCCACCGCGACACGGGCGGCGGCGGCCTCTTCGTTGTACTGGGCCGAGGTCACGCCCGGATTGGTCGTCTGGGCGGCCTCGAAGGCCTGGTCGACCGAGGCGGGCAGCAGGCCGGCCAGGGTCGGCTCCGGGGCCAGGTCGCCGGCGGTCTGACCGACGACGGCGGCATAGCCGGCGCGGCTGACCTCGAGTTGGGCCTGGGCGCCCGACAGGCCTGCCTTGGCGGCCGCCAGGCGCGCCTGCGACTGGGCCACGTCGGTGCGGGTGATCTCACCCACCTCGAAGCGGGCGTTGGATTCGTCGAGCTGGCGCTGCAGGACCGCGACGTTCTCCTTGGCGATGCGCAGGCGTTCCTGGTCGCGGCGGACATCGACATAGGCCTGGACGACATTGACCAGTACGCTCTGTTCGACCGAGCGCAGGCTTTCGCGGGCCGACAGCACGTCGGCCTCGGCGGCGCTCAGCGTCGCGCTGGCGCGGCCGCCGGTGTAGAGCGGCTGGGTCACCGAGACCGTGGCGCTGCTGCCCGAGGACTTGACCGTGGCGCCGGAGCCGGCCGGGTTGACGTTCGCCCCGGTCACGTCCAGCACGGCGCCGACCGTCGGGCGGAAGCCCGTCTTGGCCTGCACGACACCCTCGTCGGTGATGCGGGCGCTGGCGCGCTGCTGCTGCAGCGTCGGATTGGTCTGATAGGCCAGGGAGATCGCGTCGGCCAGGGTGTCAGCCCGAGCCTCGGAAAACGAGACGGCGGAAAACGCGCCGGCCAGCAGGCTGGCGCAGCAAGCAGCGGCCAGGAGCCCGGCCCGTCGACGGTTCGACATCAAAGTTCTATCCCCAATCCCCGCGAAGCGCGCGCTCGCCACAATATGACCGCGTGTAAGTCCAGCCGCCAGACGCCGCTAGTTAAGCTTTTTTCACGCAGACGTTGCGGCAGGCTATCGCCCAAGGGTGTCTAGAAGCTGAAACCGGCCTCGACCTCGAAACCGGCCAGCATCGGCGGCGAAGCGTCGAAGGCTTGGCGACGGCCCACGCCGTCCTCGGCGCGCAGATAGACGGCGGCCCGGCCGACCGGGCCGGTGCGCTCGACGACGCCCAGACGGCCGCCAACGGCCAGGGCGTCCTGCCAGGCCTTGGGAGCCACAGCGACCGCGCCTTCACAGATGATCACGTCGTAGGAGCCGGTCGGCACGGCCTTCAGATCGTCGCCTTCCAGGCGGGTGACGACCAGGCCCATGGTCTCCAGCACGGTCGCGGCGTACGGCGCGGCGATGGCCAGGGCCTTCTCGCCCTCCCGGGGCTTGAGGGCCTGCAGCAGCTTGCCCACTTCACGCGGGCGCAGCAGCCAGCGGCCGGGCGCGTATTCGATGTCCGCGTCGGCATAGGCCAGATAGGCCTTCGAAGCCGGCACGACGCGCTCGCGCGCCACCACCCGCAGGGCGTCCTGCAGCGGCAGGTCAGTGACGTCGGCGGTGCGAATCTGGCTCTCGACCATGTTCAGCCGCGCGGCGGCGAAGTCGGTGCTCATGGAATCCCTCGAAGGACTGGACTTTCGAGCAGGCTTATAGGTCCGCGCCCGGCCGAAACGCAATGCGATCGGAAGCCGCGCTCGCTCGCCTGTCGCCCGGTGAGCGCCCTAAAAGCGTCATCGCCTTCTGAGGGCATGCTCCCAAAGATCAAAAGGTGGTCATCAGACCCCATGGCGGCGACTGTCACGTAACCTTGATTGATCAGCTTCGCCGTATGGTAAATAAGCGGCTGTCGGCGGTTCACCCGCCGAGTGGGGAGGAAGCCGGAAATCTAGGCTTCATAGGAAACCGCCATGTTGAGTGCGCCCGTTGTGATCGTGACGACGATCTGCGCTCTGATCGTGATCTATTTCCTGCCTCGCCTGACCGCGGCCGGCCGCAAGCTCTACGGACGCTATCGGCGGCGCCAGCGCGCCTTGCGGCAGGAACGGGAACGTCGGGAGCAATTGCAACGACGCGCTTAGCCGCATTGAGGCCGCAAAAGGGCGAGCTGCGGAACCAATAGCGGCGATCGGAACTGATCTGTGGCGGACCCGCGCCGCGTTCCAGCTCCTCCCCGTCAAGGTCCGCGCCATGAAGATCGCCCAAGTCACCCCGCTATACGAAGCTGTTCCGCCGCGGCTTTACGGCGGCACAGAACGCGTGGTCGCCCACCTGACCGACGCCCTGGTCGACCTGGGCCACGAGGTCACCCTGTTCGCCAGCGCCGAAGCCCGGACCAAGGCCCGACTGATCGCCGTCCGCGACCAGGCCATCCGCCTGGACCCCGCGCCGCTAAAGTCGGATCTGGCGGCCCACCTCGCCCAGTTGGCCGAGGTGCGCGCCATGGCCGACCAGTTCGACATCGTCCACTTCCATACCGACATGGTGCAATTCCCGTTCTTCGCCGACCGAGCGAAAAACACCCTGACCACCCTTCACGGTCGCTTGGATCTGAAGGACCTGCCCGCCGTCTACAAACGCTGGCCGCAATTCCCTCTGGTCTCGATCAGCGATGACCAGCGGCGCCCCCTGCCCTTCGCCAACTGGGCCGGCACGGTGCACCACGGCATGAACGCCGACATCTACGCCTTCTCCGAGAAGAGCCAGGGCTACCTGGCGTTCCTGGGCCGCATCTCGCCGGAGAAACGCCCCGACCGCGCCATCAACCTGGCCAAGCGCCTGGGCAAGCGCCTGAAGATCGCCGCCAAGGTCGATCCCGCCGACCGCGTCTATTTCGAGGACGTCATCGAGCCGATGATGCGCGGCGAGCCTCTGATCGAGTTCGTCGGCGAGATCGGCGACAGCGACAAATCGGCCTTCCTGGGCGGGGCCGACGCCCTGCTTTTCCCGATCGACTGGCCCGAGCCCTTCGGCCTGGTGATGATCGAGGCCATGGCCTGCGGCACGCCTGTCGTGGCCTATGCTTGCGGCTCGGTGCCCGAAGTCATCGATGACGGTCTGACCGGCTTCATCGTCGAGAATGACGACCAGGCCGCCGACGCCATTCTCAAGGTCGAAAGCCTGGATCGAAAGCGTGTCCGCGCGCGTTTCGAGGAACGGTTCTCGTCCGAGGCGATGGCCCGCCGCTATGTCGCCCTCTACGAGCGGCTGTGCAATGGCGCGGCCGTCTATCCGTCCTTGGTCGATATGGCGGCTAGCGCATGAATTGAAGGAGGGGCCATGGAGAGTCTTGCACCGGCCATGGAGGCGCCGGTCGACTACGGCGTGACGGCGGAAGTCCGCGCACCGCAGAATCTCTATGCGCTCAAGGACAAGGACACCTTTATCGTCGCCGATGAGTTCGGGGATATCGCCGGCCAAGGCGATGGGCTTTTCCACAACGACACTCGCATACTGTCGCTCTACCGACTGACCCTGGGCGGTCGCATGCCGTCGCTTCTGTCGGCCGCTGTCGCTCACGACAACGTCTTCTTCACCTGCAACAGCACCAACCAGGCCCTGCCCTATCCCGGCGAACGGATGGGGCCTCCCGGCGTGCTGCACATAGAGCGCAAGCGCTTCTTGTGGGGCGAGCGCCTGTTCGAGCGCATTCGCTGCGTCAACTACAGTCGCGACACCGTGCTGCTGCCGATGACCATCGAGTTCGACGCCGACTTCCGCGACATGTTCGAGGTGCGCGGCAGCCATCGCGCCAAGCGGGGAACCAAGGGGCCGCCGCATATCGACGGCCGGAGAGTCGCCTTCAGCTATCTCGGCCTCGACGACGTCGAGCGAACCTCGGTCATCGCCTTCTCAGATGCGCCGTTCCGCCTCTCGGCCCACAGGGCCGAGTTCATGTTCTCGCTGCACGCCGAGGGCCAGACCGAGCTCTATATCGAGATCGGCGTGGTCGACGGCCATATTCCCAGCCGCGAGCGCTTCCGCGACGCCGCGGCCCACGCTCGCTGGGACATGCGCGCCCGCCGCCGGCATGGCGCGCGGCTGAACAGCTCCGGCCGCCTGTTCAACGAGTGGCTGGGCAAGTCGCGAGCGGATCTGGCCCTGCTGACCACCCGGATGGAGACCGGCCCCTACCCCTATGCCGGCATCCCCTGGTTCTCGACCGCCTTCGGGCGCGACGCGATCATCACCGCCTGGCAGATCCTGTGGTTCGAGCCGTCCCTGGCCAAGGGCGTACTGCGCTATCTGGCCGCCCATCAGGCGCAGGAGCGCTCGACCTTCCGCGACAGCGCGCCCGGCAAGATCATGCACGAGACCCGCAAGGGCGAGATGCCCGCCTTGGGCGAGGTGCCGTTCGGCCGATACTACGGCGGGGTCGACACCACGCCGCTGTTCGTGGCCCTAGCCGGCGCCTACCAGGAGCGGACCGGCGACGACAGCCTGATCGACGAGCTATGGCCGGCGCTGGAAAAGGCCATGCACTGGATCGAGAACGACGGCGACAGCGACGGCGACGGCCTGATCGACTACGCCCGCGGCCAGGACAGCGGCCTGTCCAACCAGGGCTGGAAGGATAGCGAGGATTCCGTCTTCCACACCGACGGCCGCTATCCCACGGGGCCCATCGCCCTTGTCGAGGTGCAGGGCTACGCCTTCGCCGCCTATCGCGGCATGGCCCGCCTGGCCGAACGACGGGGCGAGATCGGTCAGGCCGCGATCTGGAAACAGAAGGCCGAGACGCTGCGCGAGAAAGTCGAGGCGCTGTTCTGGATCGAGGAGCGCGGCTTCTACGGCATCGCCGTCGACGGCCAGGGCCAGCTCTGCCGGACGCTGTCGTCCAATCCGGGCCATCTGCTGTTCTGCGGCCTGCCCTCGCCCGAGCGGGCCCGCAAGGTCAGCGACCAGTTACTATCGGCCAGCTTCAACTCCGGCTGGGGCGTGCGGACCCTGGCCACCGGCGAGGCCCGGTTCAATCCGATCAGCTACCACAACGGCTCGGTCTGGCCGCACGACACGGCCCTGTGCGTCATGGGCCTGTCCCGCTACGGCGAGCGCGACGGGGTGGTGAACCTGACGGCGGATCTCTTCGAGACCGCCAGCCGCATGGGCATGCGCCTGCCTGAGCTCTTCTGTGGCTTCCCGCGCTCGCCGGGCGAGCCGCCCGTGGCCTATCCGGTCGCCTGCCTGCCCCAGGCCTGGGCGGCGGGGTCGGTGTTCATGATATTGCAGGCGTGTCTGGGGATCACCATCGACGCCAATCGCGGCGAGATCGTCCTGGTGGACCCGCGCCTGCCGATCGGCATCGATCGTCTGGCCGTCGAGCGCCTCCGCGTCGGCGCCCTGACCGTCGACCTGATCTTCGAACGGCAGGGCGAGCGCGTCGCCGTGCGCACCGAGGGCGACGTGCCGCTGATCATTCGGTCCAAGCCCTCGTGGGAGTGAGGCCTGGTTTGAGCTCTTCGAAAGTCTTCGCAGGCGGCCTCGACTTGCCACGACCAAACATCGTTGATCGCAAGTCTGGAAAGAGTGGCTCCGCG